>JAEEOM010000025.1 GCA_016284265.1 Bacteroidales bacterium
TTGTCCACAGCGATTACCCGGCCTTCGTGTTCAATACGTTCCTTTGCCATGACATGAATGATTAGAGATCGAATTCGTCGTTCGGACTGAACATGTTCATCTTCGACTGCACCGTGGTGTAGGAAGCCGCCTGCGGTTCCGCATACGGCTGGTCGTTGTAGTCCACGAACTTGACTTCAGAAGCAAGGAAGCGCATCTTGACGTCGCAGACCTCGCCGTTGCGGTGCTTGGCGATAATCAGGTCGGTCTCGCCGGGGAAGCCGCCCTCATCCTGCACGCCCACGAATTCGGGACGGTGGATGAACATCACGATGTCCGCGTCCTGTTCGATGGCACCCGATTCGCGGAGGTCGCTCAGCTGCGGGCGCTTGTTTCCGCCGCGCGTCTCAACCGAACGGTTGAGCTGTGACAGGGCGATGATCGGAACGTTGAGCTCCTTGGCGATGGCCTTCAGGGAACGGGAAATGGCAGCCACTTCCTGCTCGCGCATACCCTTGAGTTCGGGCGGTCCGGTCATCAGCTGGAGATAGTCGATGATGATGAGTTTGACATGCTGCTTGTTGACCAGACGGCGCGCCTTGGAGCGGAATTCATAGATGGAGAGCGACGGAGTGTCGTCAATCCACAGGGGTGCGCGCGACAGCTTGTTCAAGCCGTCGTGCAGCTGGCTCCATTCGGCCTGCGTCATCTTGCGGGCACCGCGCAGTTTTTCGGAGGGTAGGCCCGTCTCGCTGACCATAATGCGGGTCACGAGCTGCGTATCAGGCATTTCGAGTGAGAAGAAGGCCACCGGAATATGATGGTCCACCACCATGTTGCGGGCCATGGTCAGCACGAAGGCAGTCTTACCGACGGACGGACGGGCCGCCAGGATGATCAGGTCGGCGGCCTGCCAGCCGAACGTCACCCGGTCGATGCCGGTGTAACCCGACGGGACACCGCTCAGGCCATCCTCCCGTTTCTGGTTGGTCTCGATCTGCTCGACCGCCCGGTTGATGACCGACAGAATCGGCTTGGTCTCGTTGCGGACGTTGCGCTGGGCCAGGGTGAAGACCCGTTCCTCGGCGGTGTCGATCAGGTCGTCGACCGGCAGCGAATCGTCGAACGCGGCTTTCTGCACCTCATAAGAGATGGAGATCAGCTCCCGCTGCAGAAACTTCTGCAACAGCACCTTGGTATGGTATTCGACATGGGCAGCCGCACCGATCTTGGTGGAAAGCTGGCTCAGATAGGCCATGCCGCCCACTTCGTCGAGTTCGCCGCGTTTGGAAAGTTCGTCCGACACGGAGAAGATGTCGACTGGGTCATTGCGGCTCGACAGCGTGGTAATCGCCTCGAAAATCTTCTTGTGGATATCCTTATAAAAACAGTCGGCCTGCAACTGGTCCAGGACGTCGGGCACGACTTCCGGTTCCAGCAACAGGGCACCCAGCACCGCCTCCTCGATGTCGATGGCCTGCGGCGGTTTGCGACCGCCGAAATCCTCGGCGATCGCGTCCAGGTTCACGCGCTGCGGTCGTTTGTCGCTCTTGGCCATCGCAGGGAGGTGCTAGTTCTCCTTCTCGAAAGCGGAACTGACCAGGATGCGTCCGCAATACTCGCAGACGATGATCTTCTTGCTCTCTTCGATGTCCAGCCGGCGCTGCGGAGGAATCTTGTTGAAGCAGCCGCCGCAGGCATCACGCCGTACGGTGACCACGGCCAACTTGTTGTGGGCGTTCGCCCGCACCTTGGTGTAGGCCACCATCATGCGCTCGTCGATCTGGCTCACGAGTTCCTCGCGCTCCTTGAGCAGCGCTTCCTCTTCCTTGGCGGTCTCCTCAACGATGGTGTCGAGTTCCTTCTTCTTCTCGACCAGGTCGCCTTCGCGGAGCGTCAGGGTCTGCTGGGCCTCCTCGATGACTTCCTTTTTCTCGGAAATCAGGGCTTCGTTCTCCCGGATCTTCTTGGCAGCCACCTGCTGCTCCAGATCCTGGTACTCGATCTCCTTGGTGATGGACTCGTACTCGCGGTTGTTCTTCACGTTGTCGCGCTGGGCGTCATACTTGGCGATCAGGTGCTTGCTCTCTTCGATGACGTGCCTGTGCTCGGCGTTGACTTTCTCAATCTCCTTGATCTCGGCCTTGGCGTTGGCGATGCGGGTCTGGAGTCCGGCAATCTCGTCTTCCAAATCCTGGACCTCCAGCGGCAGCTCGCCGCGGAGCAGGTAGATCTTGTCGATCTTGGTATCGGTCTGCTGGATGCGGTAGAGCGTATGGAGCTTCTGTTCCATGGCGATCGAATCGGTGTCGGCCATGTTCTTCTGCAGCGAAACAAAGGTTTCCCGCTGGTCGATCGGCGTGACGATCTTGTTTACCTTCTTTTTTGTAGCCATAGCTTGGTCTTGCTAGAAATAGTATATCGGATTGTTATGATTCTGTGTTGCCGTGTAAACTGCAAAGGTAGGCATTTTTTTCTGAAGAACCGAAACGAACTTCTCGACAATCTCCACCTCGCTTTCCCAATGCCCGATGTCGAGAATCATCCGGCCTTGCGGGACAAAGAAATGATGGTACGACACGTCTCCCGTGACAAAGGCGTCGGCGCCGGCCTGGAAGGCCTTTTCCGCGAAAGAGGAGCCGGCACCGCAACTTGTGGCTACGCGGCATACCTCCTCAACCGGCGTGGAGCAGCGCAATACACGAAGTGCGAACCGCTCCTTGACCCATGCACAGAATGCCTCGCCGCTCATCGGGGCGGGCAGCAGGCCGATGAGACCCAGTCCGCTGTCGTCGAGCGGTTCCGGCTCGACCAGGCCCAACCGCTCCGCCATCAAGGTGTTGACTCCGCCCGGAGCCTTGTCGGCGTTGGTATGGGCCGCATAGACGACAATGCCGTGCCGGATGGCCAGAATGACCGCCGACCCGACCGGATCGTCCGGATCAATACGCTTGAGCCCGCCGAAAATCAGCGGATGGTGCGTCACTACCATGTCCGCACCACGGGCGACCGCTTCCTCCAACAAGGCGGGGGTACAGTCGAATCCCACCAGCACGGCGTGCACTTCGGCCTCCGGGCTGCCGATGCAGATTCCAGCGTTGTCCCAGGGTTCCTGGGACGGGAGCGGCGCGAATTCCTCCAGCGCAGCTGCGATTTCGCGGGCTTTCATCTTCAGATACTGTCGTAGAGGTCCGACAATTGGGAACGGATGGCGTAGAGTTTCTCGACGATCTGGCGCTTGTGCTCCAGCCCGTCGCGGTTCTCGGCCAGTTTGCGGGCCACGCCGTCGAGCGTCAGGCCCTCGACCCTGGTGAGATAATGGATAAGCCGGATGTTCTCCAGGTCTTCCGGATGGAAGAGCCGGTTCCCCTTCGCATTGCGTTCCGGCTTGATGTAAAGGGGAAAGGTGTCCGACCAGAAGCGGATCGTGGAGACTTCCTCCCCGAGCAACCCGGCCACCTCACCGATTTTGTAGTATAGTTTGTCTGCCATAAAACGGTACGTTTTTCAATCCATGGACTGCCCTGTCGTCAGGGCCACGATCATCATGTCGCGATAGGTCGCCGGAGCAAGTTCGGCGAAGAAATAGTTGACAGGATCCTGCGGGGTTCCGTCGCGCAGCACTTCATAGTGCAGGCACGGGGCAAAGCACGAGCCGGACTGCCCCACCGTGCCGATCACGGCGCCCTGCCGGAGCGACTGTCCGGTGGAGACCCGGATGTTGTCGAGGTGCGCATAGACGGTACGGAAGCCACCTTTATGCGCCACCGTCACCTGATTGCCCATCCCTTTTTCACTCCGCTCCACATGGACCACCTGTCCGTCGGCGCTGCAGCGTACCGGCGTACCCAACGGCGCCAGCAGGTCGATGCCCGTATGGTCGCGGATTGTCTTGTAGAAAGGATTGACCTTCTTGCCGACCGAGGCGCCGGTCTGTACCGGCGAGAAAGAGAGAAGCGGCACCAGCGACGGAATCGACGTCGGGACAAGACCGCCACCCGAGAAGGCTGTATCAATCTCGGTCAGCTGGCGGCTGACCTGGGAAGCGGTGGATTCCATCCGCTTGACGAGGGCATACACATCCCACACCAGGTCACGTTCGTCCATTGCTTCCAGTTCTTCGACCGAACGCACCAGGGTATCCTGCGCTTCCAGGAGATAATTGGGCGGATCGGCATTGAAAAGGTCGCGGTAGATTTCCCGGTCGCGCTCCTGCAGGTGGCTGACGGCCCCCTCCAACAGGTCGAGGCGGGCAGAGAGTTCCATGTGCTCGGCCTCCAGCAACCGGCTCTCGCGTTCCAGCAGCCGTTCTCGTTCCGTGCTGAAAGCCAGGGCGAAGACCAGATAGAAGACCACTGCCGCCAACAGGGTGGCGAACAAGTACTTCACGATGCCCAGCAGCACCTCCTTCACGCCGGTCCGTTTCGGCTTGAAGGTTCCCGTCTCCTTATCGTACACGTATTTAACCATTTCTCACCATCTTGCCGTACTCTTCCGGCGACACATCCGGATTGAGGAAATTCCAGGGATTGACATGCTCGCCGCGGTAGAGCACCTCGTAGTGCAGGTGCGGGCCGGTGGAAAGGCCACTGCTGCCCAGGGTGCCGATGCGGTCACCACGGATGACCACCTGCCCTTCCGCCACGCGGATTTCCTGCAGATGGGCGTAGCGGGTCTTGTAGCCGAAACCGTGGTCGATCACGATCACGTTGCCGTAGCCCGAGAAATTGAATTCCGCCGACTCCACCACTCCGTCGCCCGTGGCATACACGGGCTGCCCGGCCGGCCCGGCCAGATCGACGCCTTCATGGAAAACGATTGTCTGCCGGATCGGATGGAACCGGGCTCCGAAAGGACTGGTCATCTGCACGTTCCGGGGATTGACCGGGTAAATGGAGGGGATGCAGGAGGCCATGTCGCCCGCCCGGCTGGAAAAGACCTTGACAGCATCGAAAGAGATCGACTGGACATACGCCTTGCGCAACAGCCGGTCCACCGCAAGGGCCGCGGCGGTCATTCCCTCCTGGTGATCCAGGCCCAGGAAGTCCGCGTAGCGGTCGTCTCCGCCCAACCCGGCCTCGCGTTCCTCGCGGGGAATCTCTGCCATACCGAAAACGGGCCGATAGACCAGGTTGTCCCGGAGTGACAGGTCGAGCAATACCTCGTCCTGCTTCTGGATGCGGCTGTCGAGCAGGGCCACCTCTTCGGCCAGGATGCGGTTGCGGTGTTCCAGCACCCGGACCTTGGGCGTGTCATAGCCCCAGACCTCAGTGCCGAGAAAGAAATAGAGCAGAAAGCAGGCGAGACCGGCCAGCAGCACGGCGCCTGTCTTGTAAAGGGCGGCCCGGGCCGACCGGCGGTCGATCTCGTACGATTGGGTCTGTTCGTTGAAAATATATTTTTTCTCGCCCGCCATCAACCGGAATCCGAAGATTATATCTTTGCAAAATTAGGGAAAAATACCCGGAAAAAAACTATTTTTGTGCCAAATTACAACAATTACGCATCCATGACAGTCAAAGAGATCAGGAAGACCTTCACGGACTTCTTCGCAACCAAGGGGCACATGATTGTGCCCTCCGCCCCGATGGTGGTCAAAAACGACCCCACGCTGATGTTTACCAACGCCGGCATGAACCAGTTCAAGGATATTTTCCTAGGCAACGCACCGGCCGCGGCCAAGCGGGTGGCGGACAGTCAGAAATGCCTGCGGGTGAGCGGAAAGCACAACGATCTGGAGGAGGTCGGCCACGATACCTATCACCATACGATGTTCGAGATGCTCGGCAACTGGAGCTTCGGCGACTACTTCAAGAAAGAAGCCATCGACTGGGCCTGGGAACTGCTCACCGAGGTCTATAAACTGCCGAAAGACCGGCTCTACGCCACGGTTTTCGAAGGCTATGCGCCCGACGGCCTGGCGGCCGACGACGAGGCCCGCTCCTATTGGCGTCAGTATCTCCCCGACGACCGCATCCTCCCCGGCAACAAGCACGACAACTTCTGGGAAATGGGCGACACCGGCCCCTGCGGTCCTTGCAGCGAAATCCACATCGACCTGCGTGACGACGCCGAACGCGCCGCCGTGCCGGGCGAAAAGATGGTCAATCAAGGACACCACCTGGTCATCGAGATCTGGAACCTGGTTTTCATGCAGTTCAACCGCAAGGCCAACGGGTCGCTCGAACCGCTGCCCGCCAAGCATGTCGATACCGGCATGGGGCTGGAGCGCCTCTGCATGGCCATCCAGGGCAAGAAGAGCAACTACGACACCGACGTCTTCACCGGCATGATCGATGCCATCGCGCGCCTGAGCGGCGTGACCTATGAACCGGAGAGCCAGATCGGCGTGGCCATGCGCGTGATTGCCGACCACATCCGGGCCATCAGTTTCTCTATCACCGACGGACAGCTCCCGAGCAACGTGAAGGCCGGCTATGTCATCCGCCGCATCCTGCGCCGGGCCGTCCGCTACGGCTACACCTTCCTCGGCCTGAAGGAGCCTTTCCTCTGCCGCCTGGTCTCCCAGCTGATTGCCGACATGGGCGAAGCCTATCCTGAACTCGTGGCCCAGCAGGCCCTCGTGGAGAAGGTCATCAAAGAAGAGGAAGAGGCCTTCCTCCGCACGCTCGACAAAGGCATCCGCCTGATGGACAACATCCTGGAGAAGAGCCGGGAGAACCGGGTCATCGCCGGCGTGGACGCTTTCACGCTCTACGACACCTACGGCTTCCCGATCGACCTGACCGAACTGATTGCCGCCGAAAAAGGCTTTACCGTCGACATGGACGGTTTCAACGTGGAACTGGGCAAGCAGAAAGCGCGTGCCCGCAATGCCACGGCCGTCGAAAACGGCGACTGGACGGAACTGCAGCCCTTCACCGAATGCACCTTCCTGGGCTACGACCAGACCGAAGCCGAAGCGCAGTTGATGAAATACCGTACCGTCAAGGCCAAGAACAAGGAATTCCTCCAGCTCGTCTTCGACCGCACGCCGTTCTATGGCGAGATGGGCGGTGAGGTCGGTGACACGGGCACCCTCACCACGCCCGGCGGCGAGACCATCAAGATCCTCAACACCGTCAAGGAGAACAACCTGACCATCCACATTGCCGAACGTATCCCCGCCGAGACCGAAGGAACCTTCCGGCTCACCGTGGACGCCGCCCGCCGGCAGAAGATCGCCAACAACCACACCTGCACCCACCTGCTGCACCAGGCACTCCGTGAAATCCTGGGCACGCACGTCGAGCAGAAAGGCTCGTTCGTATGCGACCAGTACTTCCGCTTCGATTTCTCTCATTTCGAGCGGCTCGGCGACGACAACATCGACCTTGTGGAACGCCGTGTCAACGCGCTGATCCGCGAGAACTTCCCGCTCTGCGAGAAGCGTGACGCCACGATGGATGAAGCGCGTGCCGAAGGTGCGATGGCGCTCTTCGGCGAGAAATACGGCGACCGTGTCCGCGTGGTCCGCTTCGGCGACAGCGTGGAACTGTGCGGCGGCTGCCATACCCGTGCCACCGGCACCATCGGCTTCTTCAAGATCACGGGCGAGTCGGCCATCGCGGCCGGTATCCGCCGCATCGAAGCCGTCACCGGCCTGGAGGCCGAGATGGTGGTCGATGTCATGGAAAACTCCCTGCGTGCCGCCAAGGCTTTCTTCAACAATGTGCCCGACCTGACCGGTGCCATCCGCAAGATGATCGACGAGAACGGCGAGTACAAGAAGAAGATGGAAGAGATCGTCCGCGAACGGACCGTCCTCCTGAAGCAGGACCTGCTGAGCAAGGCCCGCGAGGAGAACGGCCGCCGGCTGATCGTCATCGACAGGAACCTCGATCCGCAGATGCTCCGCAATGCGGCCCTCATGCTGCAGAACGAGACGGAGAACCTCGCCATAGCCGCCGCCTACGAAGCCGGCGGCAAGCCGCAGTTGCTGCTGATGTACTCCGCCGACCTGGTGAAGGCCGGCAAGAACGCCCAGACCGACATCAAGGCGGCGGCCCGCTTCATCCAGGGCGGCGGCGGCGGACAGCCGGGCCTGGCCACCGCCGGTGGCAAGAATCTTGCTGGACTCAAGGACGCGCTCGAGCAGCTGACCATCTCCGCTTCGAAATAACTGAATCCGGTTTCGGATGAAAAAAATCGACCTTTACCTGATCAAGAAGTTCCTGGGACCCTTCCTGGTGGTCTTCTTCATCGTGGTGTTCGCGCTGTCGCTGCAGTTCATCTGGCAGTACATCAACGAACTGGCAGGTAAAGGCCTGAGCATCGGCGTCATCATGGAATTCTGGGGATGGGCTTCCTGTACGCTGCTTCCCAATGAGATTCCGCTGGCCACCCTCCTCGCCTCGATCATGACGCTGGGCGGGCTCGGCGAACGCAACGAACTGCTGGCCATGAAAGCGGCGGGCATCTCGCTGATGCGGATCATGGCACCGCTGATGATTCTCTCTGCCCTCATCACCGTGGGCGCCTTCTTCACCGCCGACCGGCTGGTCCCTTATGCCTTCAACAAGGTCTATACCCTCAAGCAGGACATCACCCGGACCCGCGACCAGATCAAGATTCCGACCGGCATTTTCTACGACGGCATCGACGGCTACATCCTCCGTGTCTCCGACCGCAACGAGGAGACCGAAATGATGTATGACCTGATCATCTACGACCATACGGCCAACACCGGCAACACCAGCATGACTGTAGCCGACAGCGGCCGCATCGAGATCACGCCCGACAAGGAGAACCTGATTTTCAACCTCTATCACGGCTGCTCCTACACGGAAAGCAACAAGATGACCTTCCGGGATACGACACTCGAACTGAGCCGGCTCCGTTTCGACGAGCAGCAGCTGATCATCCAGCTCGACAACTATCGCTTTGAGCGTTCGGAGAAAGACAGTTTCGGCGATGAACTCAAGTCGCTCGGTCTCAAACGACTGCAGAGCGACCGTGATTCCATCTCCCGGGAAGTGGACACGACCGTCCGCAAGCAGTTGCCCCGGTTCGCCAGCACCATGGGGATGAATTATCTCTACCAGATCGATACCCTGCTGGGCAAGAAGAAAGTGTACACCGGGGACTTCGACCTTGACAGCACGCTCGCCACCCTGACGCCGCTTCAGCAGAAACAGGTGCTCCGCAGCGCGGCGAGCAAGGCTGAACTCGGCGAAGAGCAGATCCATAATTTCGAACGGGAGACCTCTTACAATGTCAGCATGATCCGGCGCATCGACGTGGAATCCATCATCAAGTTCACCCTTGCCCTGTCCTGCCTGATCTTCTTCTTCATCGGCGCCCCGCTCGGCGCCATCATCCGCAAGGGCGGATTCGGCACCCCGGTCATCATCTCGATTTTCCTTTACCTGACGTACTACATCATCGACATGATCGGCCGGAACCTGGCTGCCAAGAGTGGTAAGCTGACCCCGTGGGAAGGAGCCCTCATTTCTACGGCGATCCTGGTGCCTGTGGCGATCCTGTTGACCCGCAAATCCACCCAGGATTCCTCGCTCTTCAATATGGACACTTACAAGGAGTTTTTCCGGCGCATCGGCAAATGGATCGCCAAGCGCTGGCACCGCTTCATCAACCTCTTCCGCCGGGGTGGCGGCAAGATCCGCATTGTCTATATGGGTACGCCGGAATTCGCCGTTGCACCGCTCGAGCGGCTCCTGCAGGGCGGTTACGAGGTAGTGGGTGTCGTCACCGCCGTCGATAAACCCAGCGGCCGCGGCCTGACGATGAACGAAAGCGCCGTCAAGAAATACGCCGTAGCGCACGGCATCCCCGTCCTCCAACCCGAAAAGCTCAAGGACCCGGGGTTCCTGGAACAACTCGCCGCACTGAAAGCCAATCTGTTCGTGGTGGTGGCCTTCCGGATGCTGCCCAAGGAAGTCTGGCAGATGCCGAAGCTCGGTACCTTCAACCTGCACGCCTCGCTGCTGCCCCAGTATCGCGGCGCAGCCCCGATCAACTGGGCCATCATCCACGGGGAGAAGTTTACCGGCGTCACCACCTTCCTGCTCGACGAACAAATCGATACCGGTAAGATCCTTTTCCAGGAATCTTGCGCCATCGAACCGTACGAGAACGCGGGCGACCTCCACGACAAACTCATGGCGATGGGAGCCGAACTGGTGTTCAAGACCGTCGATGCCCTGGAAAACCACCGGACCAAACCCTACGAACAGACATCCGGTCTCCACAAGGCCCTGTACCCTGCCCCGAAACTCACGCGCGACAACTGCCACATCGACTGGAGCCGGAGCGCCCGGGCCGCACACCTCCTCATCCGCGGCCTGAGCCCCTATCCCGCCGCCTGGACCACGCTCGTCAAGGAAGACGGCACACAGCTGAGTGTCAAGATCTTCGAAAGCTACGTCGTGCCTTGCGCCGACGAGACCCGGCCCGTCGGCAGCATCACTACCGATCACAAAACCTTCCTGGAAGTCCGCTGCGGCAAGGATGCACTCCGCATCCTCAACCTCCAGCTCGCCGGCAAGAAACGCATGGACGTCGCCGCCTTCCTCCTCGGCTTCCGCGAACCGGAGAAGTATCGGTTCGAATAACTATTTACCCGTCAAATGCTGCAGTCCCGCCCGACGCAGGCCGGAATCGGCAAAACGTTTTTCGAATTCCTCTTCCGTGAGCGATGCCCAGTCGGCATCGCTCATGGTTTCCAGCTCCCGGCGGTGCGTCTCAAACTCCGGCAGCGGGGTGAGCGGCTTGTCCCAAGGGCAGGCACGCATACATTCTTCGCAGCCGAAGCGCCAGCCACGGCGGCTGACGGACGAGGTCAGGTCATCCGGCAGGGGATCGTGCGATTCGATCGTCAAGTAGGAGATGCACCGGCGGGCGTCGAGATCGAAAGGGGCGCGGAGAGCGCCCGAGGGACAGGCCCGCAAGCAGGCACCACAGGCTCCGCATTCGGTAGTGGCAAGCGGAGCGTGCGGTGGAAACCGGTCGGCGGGAATGTTGCAGACGATCACGCCGATGATAGTCCGCAGGCCGTATTCCGGAGAGATGAAAAAATTGTTCTGTCCGATGAAACCCAGTCCGGCCTCCACCGCCCAGAACCTTTCCAATACCGGCGCACTGTCCACGAAAGGCCGGCCTTCGAAGGCAGGGAACTGTGCTTTCAGATCGCGGATGACGGCGAACAACCGGTCTTTGACAATCCGGTGGTAGTCCGCGCCCTGCGCGAAACCGGCGACGCCGCCCGCCGCCTGGCCGTACGGCGCGAGAAAGCAAAGCACGCTTTCAGCGCCCGGCACCAGCAAGGCGGGATCAAACCGCTTCTCCAGATTCCTGGCCAGATAACCCATGTTTCCGTGATGTTCTTCAGCCAGATAGTGTTCAAAGCCCCGGCGATGGCTTTCGGAAACAGTTTTTACCGCAGCGGCCCCGAAATCTAAGAAACCGTATGCACGTTCATCGATTTTTATTAAATTTGTGGACAAAATGGAACAAAACGATTAAAAACAATAAACGGTATGAAACGGATTCTCGTAGTAGGTGCTGGCGGACAGATCGGTACCGAACTCGTTCCCTATCTTCAGCATATTTATGGCGAAGATAATGTAATTGCGGCAGATTTGAAAGACGAACTGGTTGAAAAGTTGGGCCGGATCGCCATTGCCGAGAAGTTGGACGCGCTCGACGCCAAGGGGTTCAACGAACTGGTCGAGAAGTACAAGGTCGACGCCATCTACAACCTCGTAGCCCTGCTCAGTGCCAAGGGTGAGCACATGCCCGGCGTGGCCTGGCATCTCAACATCACGGCCCTGATCAACGCCTTGAACATCGCCCAGGCGCACCACTGCTCCATTTTCACACCGAGTTCCATCGGTGCTTTCGGCCCGAATACGCCGCACGACAATACCCCGCAGGATACCATCATGCGCCCCAACACCATCTACGGCATCTGCAAGGTCACGGGCGAGTTGCTGGGCGACTACCACTGGCAGCGCTTCGGCGTAGATGCCCGCAGCGTCCGTTTCCCGGGCATCATCTCCAACGGCGCCCTCCCCGGCGGCGGCACCACCGACTATGCCGTGGAAGTCTTCTACGAAATCCTCAAACCGGGCCACCACTACACCTGCGAAGTACCCGAGGACAGCTACATGGACATGATGTACATGCCCGACGCCCTGCGCGCCGCCGTGGAGGTCATGGAAGCCGATCCGGCCAAACTCGTGCACCGCAACAGCTTCAACATCGCCGCCATGAGTTTCTGCCCGCGCGAGTTGTTCGAGGTCATCAAGAAGCGGATACCCGACGCTACCTTCGACTACAACGTCGATCCGGTGAAGGCTGCCATCGCCGACTCCTGGCCCAACAAGATGGATGACTCCTGCGCCCGCGAAGAATGGGGCTGGAAGCCGGAATGGGACATCGAAGCGATGGTCGACGATATGCTAAAGGTGATCGGCGAAAAACAGAAGAACGCCTGAAGGGTGTGAGAGCGTCAGCGTGAAGGAAGATGACAGCGCCTCATTGAGCGTCGCCTTCCAGAGCGTATCGAAACGGACTTGATCGGTCGGGTATTTCAACCCGGCCGATTTGATTGTCAGGGTATTGTCAAACGCGAAGATCGAAATCTGCTGCCCAGGAACGGACGGCAGCGTCGCTGTGTCGAAGATGGCCTCGAAGCGGCCGTAATCGGTGAGCATCGTCACGGGACACGACGCCTCGCGGGCATAGTCGAGCAGCAGGGAGATGTTGCCTAGCGTGTGGTCTTCCCGCTTGCCCGTCGCGCCCACAATCATAATGCGCGAAGGCGCCAATGTCAGGGCAAGATGGAAAGCCTTCGTAAGGTCGTTGTCTTCCTGCTCGGCAATACGGGTGATCCGGTCGGCATAGCGTTCCCGGAATGTCGGCGAAAGCGAATCGAGATCGCCGACGATCCGGTCGGGCTCCAGCCCGTGGGCTACCAGCGCCTCCGCCGCCGAATCGCAACAGATGCGCAAATCACCTCCGCGGAGCGCCGCCAGCGGCGCCTCCGTCCGCGGGAAGTCGCCCGCCGCAAGGATTACGATATGCTTGTCATTCATCCTATCATCTCCTTTGGTCTTTCCAAAGTTAGTGATTAACGGCTAAAAAACAATAAAGGATTTCGCTTTCCGCCAAACAGGCGCAAAGGCACCTGCGCTGGAAGGGCGTTGGAGGCCGATTTCTGCATAAATTCTTGCGCCTGTGGCCGTAATCGGGCTGTGGCGCAAGAAGAACGGCCCCACAATGCGTGTGAGGCCGATTTCTTTGCGCCTGTTTGGCGGAAAGCCAGGGCGGCGGTATAGAAGGTGCCGGAATAAAACGGGCAGGTTACGGCAAACTCACGAAATAAGCCCGCAAATCCTTCCAGCGGTAGTAAGGGCCCTTATAAGGCTTGAGCGCCGGGATGGTGGTTTCGTGCTCGTTGCGGAGGATCTTGACCAGGACGTCGCCTTTCTTGTCGCGGTAGAAGATCATCTGGAGGTTGGAGCCCATGGGCATCTGCTCGAAGCTATACCAGCCGCTTTCCGCGGCCTGTGTCATGGAAACCGTCTTTTCATAGCCTTCCAGCCGGAGGTAGCTCAGCAGCGGCAGCAGGCCAGAGTCGTGACCGAAGCGCAGGTCGGCGGCCACATCGTTGCCGGCGACAGCGGCATCCGCCTTCTTCACGAAATCGGCGAGAATCTTGCGGCCGGTCTCGTTGAAGCGGCAGTTGTTCTCCAGCGTATTGGCCATCGAGTCGAAATGCGAGAGGTTCTCGCAATACCACAGGTTGTACAGCTCTTCTTCGGTGAAGAACCGATGGATGGACGGCAAGTCATAGTCATCGGTCAGGCACTGGTTGATGCCGCCGGCATAGAAGACATAATAGACAAACTGACGTACACTGTACTTGCCCAAGTGCTGGGCCGCTGCCCACGGATCCGTAAACCAGGCGTTCATGGCACGGGTCGGGTCGAGGCGGGCGTTGAGCACAGAGTCAAAGACGGCATTGTGCGAACGGTTGCGCGGCGCCGAGGTGCCCGGGGAGATATGTTTCATGAAACGCTCGCCGGCATACACGTCGAAACGCAGTTGCGGCGCATCGGCCTTGAGCACCATCGTGAAATTGGCCAGACTCTGGATACAGCGCTGCACATAGCTGGATTCGGCGATCACGCGGTCGCGGTCGGGTTGGCTGAAAACGGCCGGAACGCGCTCGTACAAACGCTGGGCAATGGCCTGGTGTTCGCGGCCGCCCCGCAATGTCAGATAACCGGCCTGATCCTCGTGGCTCTGCTCCAGCGCCTTGAGCGCCTCATGCAGGGCAACGCCTTCGACAGAAAGGACACCCAGTGAATCCAGACCGTCGAACAGGTGCGACACCCGGGTCACCGAGTTCATGGACGTGAGGTACCGGCTGCCGTGACGGCCGTAATGGCTCACATAAAAGGGCTCAAACCCTTTTGGCGCCGGCGTGTCCGTAGCAACGGCCGGAGCCTCATAGCTATGATGGACTCCGCCGTAGCGTTCAGGGTTCTGCTGCAGAAGGGTACGGGCATCCTGCCCCCATCCGGGAGAAGAGAACAGGAAGACTGCGAAAAGGAAAACAAACAGTCTTTTCATTTATTGCGCCGGTTCGTGCTTGTACTTGAAGAGGATGGCGAAGAGAATGGCGACGACCAGCGAGTAGCCGGCGAAGATAAACCAGGCTTTCGGCCAGTTCGCCGGCGTGTTGAATACGTCGCAGGCGTCGATGACGGCGCCGGCGGCAAGCGTACCGATCGTGGCGCCGAAACCGTTGGTCATCATCATGAAAAGACCCTGGGCGCTGGAGCGGATGCTCGTATCGGTGCGCTGCTCCACGTACAGGGAACCTGAGATGTTGAAAAAGTCAAATGCGATGCCGTAGACGATGCAGCTGAGGATGAACAGCAGCACACCGGGCATGGCAGGATTGCCAAGACCGAAGAAACCGAAGCGGAACACCCAGGCCAGCATCGAGATCAGCATTACCTTCTTGATGCCGAATCGCTTCATAAAGAACGGGATCAGGAGGATGCACAACGTTTCGGAGGCCTGCGAGATGGCAATCAAGGCGTTGGAATTCTTGACGGCGAAGGTGCCTGCCAGCGCCGGATCGGAAGCGAAAGATCCGAGGAAAGTATTGGCGTAGCCGTTGGTAATCTGCAGGGCTGCGCCGAGCAACATCGAGAAGATGAAGAATACGGCGAACTGACTGTCCTTAAACAGGGTAAAGGCCTTGAGCCCGAAGGCATCGACAAACGAAGTCTTGTTCTCCGACTTGTTGACCCTGCATCGGGGCATTGTCAGGGCGTAGGCGCAGAGAACCAGCGAGAGAAGGCCGGAATAGACGAGTTGCGCAAAAGAATTCTGCATGGTAGGATGCGCCACGAGCTCCCACTGACCGCTGTCGGCGTTGATCAGCCATGCGTTGCCGATAGGCAGGAAGTTGGTGATCAGCATGCTGATGATGAAACCGATGGTGCCGAAAACGCGGATGGGCGGGAATTCCTTCACAGGATCCATGTTCTGTCCGCGAAGCGCGTTGTAGGCGACCGAGTTGACCAGGGCGATGGTCGGCATGAAGAAAGCGAGGCTGATCCCGTACAGGATGAACAGCGGACCGAAATGGACGGAGCTTCCGGCGCTCATGCAATAAAGGCCTGCGGCGATCATGAAAACGCCAGCCAGTCCGTGGCAGAGCGAAAGCACTTTCTGAGCCTCGATTCTCCGGTCGGCCACAATGCCCATCAGCGTCGGCATGAAGAGCGACACGATGCCTTGCATGGCGAAGAACCATTTGATCTGTGCCCCCAGGCCGATGTTGCCGAGATAGCGTCCCAACGATGTGAGATAAGCCCCCCAGACGGCGAACTCCAGGAAGTTCATCACGATCAGCCGGATTTTGAGATTCGATTTGGAAGACATGACAGGGTATTTTTGATTATTTCGGAGCAAGTTTGTAGAGAATGACCGCCACGATGGCGAAAAGGATGTTCGGAATCCACAAGGCTAGCGCGGGGGATGGAATAATGTCCTTGAGGACAAACATCTGACTGAATTTCTGGAACAGGATATAGGAGAAACTCAGCGCAAGGCCGATGCCGATGTTCAGGCCCAGACCGCCCCGCTTCTTCCGGGAAGAAAGCGAGACAGCGATGACCGTCAGGACGAAAGCCGAGAAAGGCATGGCGATACGGCTGTTCTTCTCAATCAGGGAGCGTTTGATCAGGGCGTCGCCGCGCAGGCGCTGTACTTCGATCAGGTCGTTCAGGTCTTTGTTGGAAAGCGATTCCACCGAATTCTTCCGACGGTAGAAATCTTCGATAGTCAGGCTGATGACCGTGTCGATCTGACGGCCGGTACGGACCGTTTCCGATTCGCCGTAAAAGTTTCGGATGTAGTAGTTCTTGAGATGCCAGCCGCCCATCGTGGAATCCCAAGCAGCCGATTCGGCCGAAAGCTTGGAGACAATCTTGTGGTCTTCGATGCGCTCGAGGGTAAAACGGTAGGCGGTATTGGCCCAGCGGCTGAACTGTTCCACATAGACGAATTCTCCCGGAGAAATCTGGTAGTGGATATTGCGCATGTTGTCGGCTGCGATCGCCTGGGTCTTGATGTATTTGTTCTCGAAATCGAGCCGGTGCTGGTTGGCGGGCGGAATCACGTAGAAACCCAGGAGCAGCGACAAGATGGCGATGACGCCGGCCGAGACCAGATAAGGCACCATGAGCCGGCGGAAACTGATGCCGCCCGAAAGCATGGCCACGATCTCGCTGTTCTGGGCCAGTTTCGAGGTAAAGAAGATGGCGGAGATGAAGACGAACAGCGGGCTGAAGAAGTTGACGATCCAGGGGATGAAGCCGGCGTAGTAGTCGAAGACGATTTCCTTGAGCGGCACGTTCTTGTCCACGAACTTGGAGATCTTCTCGCTGATGTCGAAGACCACCACGATCAGCACGGCAATCAGGATCGTAAAGAAAAACGTCCCGAGAAACTTCCGGATGATATAGCGGTCGAGGATCTTGACGTGCGGGGTCTTCATGGCGTCAGAGCTTGGTGTCGAGTTTGCGGACCATCTTTTCCTTCCAGGACCCGAAATCACCGGCGGCGATGTGCTCGCGCGCCTGGGCGACCAGGTGGAGATAGAAGGCCAGGTTGTGCTGGCTGGCGATTTGGGCGGCCAGCATTTCACCGGCCACGAACAGGTGCCGCAAATAAGCTTTGGTGTAGGTACGGTCTACAAAAGACGTTCCATCCGGGTCGAGCGGAGAGAAGTCGTCGGCCCACTTCTTATTCTTGATGTGGATGATGCCTTCGCTGGTGAAGAGCATGGCGTTGCGTCCGTTGCGGGTCGGCATCACACAGTCGAACATATCCACGCCGCGGGCAATGCCTTCCAAAAGGTTGACAGGCGTGCCGACTCCCATCAGATAGCGGGGCTTGTCCTGAGGCAGGGCGGGATGCAGGAGTTCGAGCATCTCATACATCTTTTCGGTAGGTTCACCCACGGCCAGGCCGCCGATGGCGTAGCCTTCCCGGTCGAAGGACAGGGCGTGCTCTGCCGCCCGCAGGCGCAGGTCGGGATAGACACAGCCCTGGACGATGGGGAAGAAGGTCTGGCGGTAGCCGTAGAGCGGCTCGGTTTCGTCAAAGCGGCGGATGCAGCGTTCCAGCCAGCGTTGCGTCAAACCGAGCGACTTTTCGGCGTAACGGAAGTCCGCATCGCCCGGACAGCATTCGTCGAGAGCCATCACGATGTCGGCGCCGATGATGCGCTGGGTGTCCACGTTGTTTTCGGGCGTGAAGATGTGCCGCGATCCGTCGATATGCGACTGGAAGATGCATCCCTCCTCGGTAAGCTTCCGGCTCTGGGCGAGCGAAAAGACCTGGAATCCACCGCTGTCGGTCAGGATGGGACGGTCCCACGACGTAAAGGCGTGCAGACCACCCGCCCGGCGCAGGATATCGAGTCCGGGCCGCAGGTAGAGATGATAGGTATTGCCGAGGATGATCTGGGCGTGGATGTCTTCCCGAAGGTCTTTGTGATAGACGCCTTTCACCGAACCGACAGTACCCACGGGCATGAAGATGGGTGTGTCGATCGTGCCATGGTCGGTGGTGATCCGGCCGGTACGGGCGCTGGTGGCTTTGTCGCGGGAGAGAACTTCGAATTCCATTATTTATGGTTAATCAGACAAAGATAGGCAAAATTGGTATATTTTTCGTTAACTTTAACTGGCAAAACCGAGTTTACGATGAAACGATTGCTGTGGACGGTCGCGCTGCTGACCGCTTTTGTTTGTACCATGAATGCTCAGAACAATTATTCACGGCTCTGGTCGAAGGTCCAGAAGGCCGAGAAGGAGGGCAAACCGCAGACCGCGGCCGGCTATCTCCGCGAACTGGAAGAAAAAACCATCAAGGCCGGTGATGAGCTGGAACAACTGGTGGTTTCCGAGGCTTTGTACGAAAAGCTGCGCGAATACAACTGGAAGGAGGCGAACGCCTACTATTCCACCTATTCCAGGCTCAACCGCAAAGTAATGACCGACAGTCTCGAGACTTACCTTGTCAAGTACAAGGATCACCCACGCATCATGATGCTGCTGTATCGGCAACTGCGCAACCACAAGGAATCTGTGGACCGGAAATCCTCGTATGCCCGCAGCGGAGCGGATTATCTGAAAGTCCGGGAAGAGGCGCAGGCGCTGCTCAAGCACAAAGCTGTCGGCACGTACCGCAAATCGATCCAGTCCCTGATCGATGACATGGACGGAACCTCGCTCTCTGCGGGGCACCACGCCACCCTGGCCCCGTGCGACAGCGTGGAATACGAACTCTCAACCCGCAATATCCGCGCGGCGGAGATCAAGGTATACCGCTTGCTCGACGACCGTTTCTTTACGGAGGGGTTCAAGGATTCGAACGAAGAGACGCTGCGCAAGAACGCCACCCTGGTCTCGACACAGTCTTTCCGGGATTTGACATGTGATTACAATATCAGAGAAACGCACAAGGTCTATGTGGCCTTCCCCCAGCCGGGCATCTATGTGGTGCGCTTCGCGGCCACGGAGAACCGCGACGGCAAAGCAAAGCTGCAGGATGACGTCTATTACGACCAGGCCTTCGTGAGCAACGTGGCCGGCGCTCTGCGTGTGCGGAAAGGGTCTGCGGAGGTTTATGCCGCCGACTGGAAGACGGGCAGGCCGTATGAGCAGGGCAAAGTCAGTGTCTACAAGAATCTTTATAAGAACAACGGATCGGCCATCCTTCCCCTGAAGAGCTGGAAGACCGACCGCTTCCGGGGCGAGGGATTCCAGCGGGTCGAAACCGGGAAAGCCCTCACAGACCGGGAAAACGACTACCTGATGCGGATCGAAGCGGAAGGCGACACCTATGCGCCGCTGATTGCCGGGCTCTACCCCCGGTATTATGACCAGAACGACATGGAATATCAGTTTGAGCAGGCGCATCTTTTCACCGACCGGGCGCTTTACAAGCCCACCGATACCATCCACTTCAAACTGATCTGCTACAAGGCCGGACAGACATCCGGACACGTGCTCGCCGGACAGGAGGCAGTGCTGACGCTCCGGCACAGTTCCTCACCCGACACCGTGGCCCAGGTGAAGGTCCTGACCAATGAGATGGGTTCTGCCGCGGGCGTCTTCACGCTGCCCGAGGGATGCAAGAACGGCATCTATCTGATCCAGGAGGGTTATCGTACGCTGCAGCGGGTCCGCGTGGAAGAGTACAAGCGCCCCAATTTCACGGTTTCGTTGCAGCCGATCGGGGAACCGCTCTGCTACGGCGATGTGGTGAAGCAGGGAGGACAGCTTCGCAGCTATGCCGGCTTCTCGGTAGCCGGCGGCGAGATCTGGTACGAGATCGTCCGGACGAGCTACACCCGGCCGCGCGGCCACTACCTGGGCCGTGAAACCGTGATGGAAGGAACGGTCATCTCCGACGGTGATGGCCATTTCGAGATTGCGTTTCCGACCGAACGACCTGTCATCACCGACAAGGACTACGAGAACGAATTGATCCATTCCACCTATCAGATCTCCGTCCGGGCGACCGATCCGCAGGGAGAGACCCATGAGACGGCCATCTCCGTCCCCGTGGCAGACATTCCCGTGGAACTGGACCTCCAGCTTCCGGATAACGAGCATTTCAAGGAGCGGCTCATCGTGGACAAGGACAACGTAAAGGCCGTGACCGTGAATGCTTCCACGCTCAACGGCACGCCCTATGCTACGGAAGCAGCCTACACCGTGACGGATGCGGCGGGCGCAACCCTCGCCCAGGGAACCTGCAAGACCAATGAACCCGTGGCGTTCGATTTCGGCTCGCTTCCGTCGGGCGACTATACGGTCAAGGCCCGCACGGAATTCCGCGGCCGCGAGATTACAGCCGAGCGGAAAGTCGTGGTTATGAGCACCGACGACCGGAAGCTTCCTTTTGAGACCACTTATTTCTACTATCCGGTCAAGACGGAAGGCGCGATCGAATTCGTGCTCGGAACGACGGAAGAGGATCTCTGGCTCGAACTGGAACTGTTTGACGACGACAACCAGCTGTACCGCGAAGGCGTACATCTGCAGAACGAGATGCGCAAGTTCGTCCTGCCCTACAAGGCTTCCTACCGCAGCGCGGTCAAGATGTCGGTCTTTGGCTTCCGAAACGGGAAAGGACTCGACTACACCTATCAGTTCACCCGTCCGGGCGACGTGCGGCTCGACGTGGCCGTGGAGACATTCCGCGACAAGACCACCCCGGGCAGCGAAGAGACGATGGTCGTCCGTGCGCCCGCCGGCAGCGAACTGATGGTTTCGATCTACGACGTGACGACCGACCGTTACCGTCCCAACTCCTTCTCGTTCTATCCGCTGCAGGAATACGCCAGCGTGGGCAGGCCGGAAATCCTGACTTCGCTCCACGAGCGGCGCATCTACAATGACCGGGTCATGATGCGAGGTTACGCGGCCGGAGCCATGGTAGAGGAAGATGCGATGCTGGCCTCGCCGATGATGGTGGAGAAGTCCGTCGTGAACGACGAGGCTGCCGATGCCGTGACGCAGGAAAGCAGCGAGGCGGAAGAGGAGACGCCCGCCTTCGAGGGCCGCTCCAATTTCAGCGAGCTGATCGCCTTCTATCCGCAGATTCCGGCCGACAAGTCGGGCCGTACCGAAATCAAATACACGGCCGGTGACCTGCTTACTACGTTCAAGGTGCTGGTGCTGGCGCACGACAAACAAGTCTTCGCGGGCGACGCCTCTGCGGAGTTCGTCGTCCAGAAAGAACTGATGGTACTTCCCAACGTGCCGCTCTTCGTCACGGAAGGCGACCGGCTGGTGCTCAAGAGCAAGATTGTGAACCTCAGCAACCGGGAACTCAAGGGAACGGCCTATATCGAACTGCTCGATGAAAACGGAAAGAAGTTGAAGCTCAAAGGTCTCGACGGCCAGAAGCGGGCTTTGCTCGCCGGTGCGCAGGATGAGGTTTCCTGGACGGTCGAAGCACCCGGCGGCACCGAAAAACTGACCGCCCGGATCTGGTTCGCCACGCCGACTTCCAGTGACGGCGAGCAGCATGAGATCAAAGTCGTCCCGGCCACCATCACCCTGACCGAAGCCGCATCCTTCATCCTCGGCGGCAAACACGACCACAAATACTACGAGAAGCAGCTCCGCAAGCAGTTCGGGGCGGCCGATCCGAAGATCGAATATGCCGAATACTCGACCCTCGACGCCGTGAAGGAGTCGTTGCCCAAGGCCGTCAAGCCGGAGAGCGACAATTCGATAGCCTGGATCAACCAGCTTTACATCAACCAGATGCGCAACCTGGTGCTGCAAGATGATCCGGCCGACTACGAAGCCTTCCGCAAGCAGGCCTTCTCGAAACTGAAGACTTTCCAGAGCGGAGACGGCGGCATCCAATGGTTCCAGGGCATGAAGTCCAACACCCTGCTGACCCTCTATCTGCTGGAGAAGCTGGGACAACTGCGCAACGTGAATGCCCTGACGCCCGAAGACGATGAAATGGCCTTCATCCGCAAGGCATTGTCCTATGTCGATGAAAGAATCGCTGTGCAGGGCACTTACAAGGATTTCCATCCGTTCTACCTGATCCGCGACTTCGCGGTCCGGAGCCTCTGGTACGACGTGCCGATGAGCAGCGCGGCCAAGGCCGTATACGACCGGTTCATCGACGGAACCGAAGACGGATGGCAGAAAATCTCGATTTTGGAAAAGGCCCAACTGGCCAACACCCTGCTCCGTGCCGCCAAGACACCGTACGACGACAAGCGCTTCGAGAAACGGATCAAGCTGCTGCGTGAAAGCCTCAAGGACTATGCGGTGGAAAATCCGACCGTAGGCTGCTACTTCCCCAATGCCGTGATGCCGTACCGGGGCCTCATGAACAGCGAGATTTACGCCCATGCCCAGCTCATCGAGACCTTCGGGAAACTCGGCGAAAAGAAGGTGGTAGACGGCATCGCCCAGTGGCTCCTGCTCCAGAAGCACAACCAGGCCTGGGAAAACACCGTCGCTACGACCGACGCGGTCCATGCCCTGATCTCGAGCAAGGCCAAGGACCTCAAACTCGGCGCCGTGTACTACACTTATACCACGAAACTCGACCGCGTGAAGGCTTCCGCCAATGAGATTACGGTGACGCGCTCGTACGCCCGCGCCGGTGGTGCTCCGCTCCGCGACGGAGAGCAGCTCCATGTCGGCGATGAGATCGTGGTTACCTATTCGATCTACAACACCGAAAACCGCAGCTTCGTGCAGATGCGCGCCATGCGTCCCGCCTGCTTCTATCCGCTCGACGAACGCTCCTACTTTACCTGGTACGGTTTCTACCGCGAGGTGAAGCCTTCCGAAACCAACTACTACTGGGAACTCCTCCCGGAAGAGCATATCTCGGTTCAAGAAAGTTTCTACGTGCAGCAGGAAGGCACTTTCAACAGCGGTCTGGTGGAAATCGAATGTCTCTACGCCAAGGAATACCGCGGCCACACCGACGCCGTGACACTGACTTCCCGGTAATAAAAAACAGGACACAAAAAAACGGCCCGATTCGTTCGGACCGTTTTTTTTGTGGAAATTCCGCTGGATTAGTTGTTCCCGGACTTGCGGGGAGCCACTACCTTGCGGGGCGCGGGAGCCGCCTTCGTGACGCTCTCGTTCGCAGCCTTCGGGCTGTTGGCCTTGCGCGACTTGCCGTCTTCCGGGGAGCCAGACTTCTTGCCGCCACGGCGGGTCGAAGTCCGCTTGGTCTCCTTCTCGGGAGCCGCGGCAGCGGCTTCGCTGAAGTCCACCAGCTGGATGATGGCCATGTCGGCGGCGTCACCCACGCGGAAACCCGTGCGGACAATGCGGGTGTATCCACCCGGACGCTCGGCGATCTTCGGCGCGATAACGCGGAAGAGTTCGCTGACAGCCTCTTTCTGCTTGAGGTAGCTGAATACGACGCGACGGGAATGGGTCGTGTCTTCCTTGGACTTGGTGATCAGCGGTTCCACATACATGCGCAGCGCTTTCGCCTTGGCGACCGTAGTCTCGATCTGCTTGTTGAGCACGAGCGAGGAAGCCATGTTGGCGAGCATCGCCTTGCGGTGACCGCTCTGACGTCCCAAATGATTGATTGCCCTGTTATGCCTCATTTTCTTCTAATTCTGTTTCAGGTTCTGTATCCGTTTCTGTTTCTGTCTCGCCTGCATCTTCCGGGAGATCCTCCTGCTTCGGTTTCGGCTCGATGCCATACTTGGTGACATCCATGCCAAAGCCCAGCTTCACCTTCTCGATGAGCACTTCGATTTCGTTCATCGACTTCTTGCCGAAGTTGCGGAACTTCATCAGCTCACCGCGCTGGTGGGAAACCAGGTCTGCAAACGTGTCGATATTGGCCGCCTTCAGACAATTGAGTGCCCGGACGGAAAGTTCCATATCGGAGAGCTTGGTCAGCAGCAGATGACGCATGCGGAGCGCCTCCTCGTCCAGTTCCTTGCTGTCCACCTCGACCGGGGTCTCCGGGGTGATCTTCTCGTCGGAGAAGAGCATGAAGTGGTAGATCAGGATCTTGGCTGCTTCCTTGAGGGCATCCTTCGGATGGATGGAACCGTCCGTCGTAATCTCAAGGTTGAGTTTCTCGTAGTCGGTTTTCTGCTCGACGCGCCAGGGTTCGACCGTGTACTTCACGTTCTTGATCGGCGTGAAGATGGAGTCGATGGCGATCGTGTCGACAGGGGCGAGCTCGACTTTGTTCTCGTCGGCCGGAACGTAGCCGCGGCCCTTTCCGATCCGCAGATCCATGACGAGCTTCACGGTCGGCTCCATGGAGCAGATGTGAAGGTCGGGATTGAGGACCTTGAAGGAGGAGAGATTCTTGGAAATCTCTTCAGCGGTGAACTCCTGCTTGCCGCTGACGGTGATGGTCGCCGATTCGGTCTCGACATCCTCAATCATCCGTTTGAAGCGGACCTGCTTGAGGTTAAGCACGATGTCGATGACACTCTCGATGACGCCGGGGATGGTGTCGAACTCATGGGCGACACCGTCGATGCGGATCGAGGTGATGGCGAAACCCTCCAGCGAAGAGAGCAGGATGCGGCGCAATGCATTGCCGATGGTAATTCCGTAACCCGGCTCAAGCGGCCGGAATTCGAAACGACCAAAGGTCTCGGATGCATCGAGCATGATCACCTTGTCCGGTTTCTGGAATGCTAAAATGGCCATTGTTCTCTGCTTTATTACTTGGAGTACAACTCGACGATCAACTGCTCGTTGATGGTTTCCGGAATCTCGCTGCGTTCAGGCAGGCTGGCGAACTTGCCGGCGCACTGGGCAGCATCCCATTCGAGCCAGGGATACTTGCCGGCGGAGGCATGGAGGCTGTCCTGGATCACTTCCAGGCTCTTCGAACGCTCGCGGACACCCACGATACTGCCGGTCTTGACGAGGGTCGACGGGATGTTGCAGACAGCGCCGTTGACGGTGATGTGGCAGTGGGTGACCAGCTGGCGTGCGGCGGCGCGGGAAGGGGCGATGCCGAGACGGTACACCAGGTTGTCGAGACGGGACTCGAGCAGCATGAGCAGATTCTCGCCCGTGCGGCCCTTCATGCGGTTGGCCTTCTCGTAGGTCTTGCGGAACTGGCGCTCGAGCACACCGTAGGTGTACTTGACTTTCTGCTTCTCAGCCAGCTGGATGCCGTACTCGGAAGTCTTCTTGCGCTTCTTGGCCAGGCCGTGCTGTCCCGGAGGGTAGTTCTTCTTTTCAAAATACTTGTCAGGACCGTAGATCGGCTCACCGAACTTACGGGCTATCTTGGTGGTGGGACCAGTGTATCTTGCCATGATTTCAAAACGATTTAAGGGTTAGACTCTGCGGCGGCCCTTCGGGCGGCAACCATTGTGCGGGAGCGGCGTGACGTCGATGATCTCGGTGACCTCGATGCCGGCGCCGTGCAGCGTACGGATGGCGGACTCACGGCCGGCACCCGGACCCTTGACATACGCTTTGATCTTGCGCAGACCGAGGTCGTAGGCGACCTTCGCGCAATCCTGAGCGGCGACCTGGGCGGCGTACGGCGTATTCTTCTTGGAACCGCGGAAGCCCATCTTGCCGGCGCTCGACCAGCTGATGACCTGACCCGTGCTGTTGGTCAGCGTCACGATGACATTGTTGAAAGTAGACGAAATATGGGCCTGACCATAAGCGTCAACCTTGACAACCCTTTTCTTGCTTGTTGTAGTTTTCTTTGCCATAATCTAAACCTTACTTCGTTGCTTTCTTCTTGTTGGCCACGGTCTTCTTGCGGCCTTTGCGCGTACGGGCATTGTTCTTGGTGCTCTGGCCGCGGACAGGGAGGCCGAGACGGTGACGGATGCCGCGATAGCAACCGATGTCCATCAGTCGCTTGATGTTCAACTGAGTAGCGGAACGGAGCTCGCCCTCAATCTTGAATTCGTTGGCAATCTTGTTACGGATTGCTGCAATCTGCTCGTCGTTCCAGTCCTTGACCTTGATGTCCTGGTCGATGCCCAGGGTGTCGAGGATCCTCTCGGAGGAACTGCGGCCGATTCCGTAGATATAGGTCAAACCTATGACTCCACGCTTGTTGTTAGGTAAATCAACTCCGGCTATACGTGCCATAATCTATTATTTTTCTTTATTGTTTACAAATTAAAAGATTATCCCTGGCGCATCTTGAATTTCGGATTCTTCTTGCAGATGACATACAAGCGGCCTTTGCGCTTTACGATCTTGCAATCCTCACTACGCTTCTTAATGGATGTCTTGACTTTCATTGTTGTAAGTTTTTATTTGTATCTGAAAGATATTCTTCCTTTTGTCAAATCATACGGGGACATTTCGACCCTCACCTTGTCTCCCGGGAGAATCCGGATGTAGTGCATTCGCATCTTGCCCGAGATATGGGCGATGATCACGTGACCGTTGTCCAGCTCGACGCGGAACATCGCGTTCGACAGGGCCTCGATAATGGTTCCTTCTTTTTCTATCGCTGATTGTTTCGGCATATATAAAAACGTATGGTTTAACAATTCTTTTCAATAAATTCAAAAGTCGTCAGAACTTCGGGTTGCCCGTGGCGGACGACGACAGTCTTCTCGAAATGCGCGGAGTTCTTGCCGTCTGCCGTATGGACAGCCCATCCGTTCTCGTCGAGGTACACTTCCTTGCGACCGGCGTTGATCATCGGCTCGATGCAGATCACCATTCCCTCGCGAAGTTTCACCCCATGGCCGCGCCGTCCGTAGTTGGGCACTTCCGGGCTCTCGTGCATATCGGTGCCGAGGCCGTGGCCGACCAACTCCCTGACGACGGAGAAGCCGAGGTTCTCGCAATAAGACTGGATCGCCTCGCCGATATCACCCGTGCGGTTGCCTGCGACAGCCTGCGCGATGCCCAATTCAAGCGAGTGCTTGGTGGCATCGAGCAGCTGCTGCGTCCGCGCATCCACCTTCCCGACCGGGAACGTGTAAGCCGAGTCGCCGAAGTATCCCCGGTAAATCGTGCCGCAGTCCACCGAGACGATGTCGCCTTCCTTGAGCTTGTAGCCCGAAGGGAAGCCGTGCACCACCACGTCGTTGACCGACATGCACAAGGTTGCCGGGAAGCCCTCGAAACCGAGGAAACCGGGCACTGCTCCGAGACTGCGGATATACTGCTCGGCAATCGCATCGAGTTCCCGGGTCGTGATGCCCGGCTCGATGTGGCGGCCGACCTCTGCCAGTGTCTTCGACACCATCAGGGCATTTTCCCGCAGCAGCGCGATTTCTTCTTCGGATTTGAGTCTGATCATGAAAGAATCTATCAAAATTACATATACTCGTTTTACATACCAGACCGGCCCTTGAGACGTCCCGTCTTCATCAGACCGTCGTAGTGACGCATTAACAAGTGGCTCTCAATCTGCTGGAGCGTATCCAGGATCACACCCACCAGGATCAGCAGCGAGGTGCCGCCGTAGAAGGGGGCGAACTGGCTGTTGACGCCGAGCATCCGCGCGAAAGCGGGAAGGATGGCGACCAGGGCCAGCAGGATGGAACCGGGAAGCGTGATGCGCGACATCACGGCATCGATGTACTCGGCCGTCTTCCTGCCGGGCTTGCAACCCGGGATGAAGCCGCCGTTCTTCTTCATTTCTTCTGCCATGTTGGTCGGGTTCACCGTAATAGCGGTGTAGAAGTACGTGAACAGGATGACCATGATGGCATAGACGAAGTTGTACCAGAAGCCATTGGTGTTGCCCATGACCGCCGCCAGGCCTTTCGTAGCCGTGAAGCTTTGGAAGATGAGCGGGAAGAGCATCAGTGCCTGCGCGAAGATGATCGGCATGACGCCGGCTGCATTGATCTTCAGCGGAATGTACTGACGGACACCGCCGTACTGCTTGTTGCCCACGATACGTTTGGCATATTGTACGGGGATCTTCCGGACCGCCTGGACAAGCGCGATGGTACCGACGAAGACCAGGAAGAGAACGACCAGTTCGATGACGAGCACAAGCATGCCGCCCAAGCTGGTGGTCCACTTCTCGGAAATCTCGATCCACAGGGCCTGCGGCAGGCGGGCGATGATACCGATCATGATGATCAGGGAAATACCATTACCAATGCCGCGGTCTGTAATTCTTTCACCCAACCACATGACGAACATCGTACCGCCGATCAGGATCAGGGTGGCGAAGACGCCGTACCACCAGCCGTTCATCGTGGTGACGAACGCCTCGGGCGGCAGGGTCGAACGCAGGGACGCGACATAGGCCGGGCCCTGGATCGCCAGGATCAGGATCGTGAGGTAGCGCGTATATTGATTCATCTTGCGACGTCCGCTCTCACCCTCGCGCTGGAGGCGCTGGAAGGAGGGGAGGAAAACGCCCAGGAGCTGGATCACGATGGAAGCGGAGATATAGGGCATGACGCCCAACGCGAAGATGGAAGCGTTGCCGAAGGCACCACCGGAGAACATATTCAACAGACCGACCAGACCTTCCGACGTCTTCTGCTGCAGGGCCGCGATCTGCGTGGCATCGATGCCCGGGATCACGATGTAGCTGCCAAGACGGTAGACGAGGATCAGCAGGAAGGTGTACACCAACCGCTTGCGGAGGTCTTCGATCTTGAATATGTTGGCTATTGTCTGAAAAAACCGTTTCATTGCCTCGGTAGTTTAGAGTTTGGTGACGGTTCCGCCTTTCTCTTCGATCTTCTTGATAGCCGTTGCGGAGAAAGCATCGGCAGTCACGTCGAGCTTCGCCGTCAGTTCCCCGTTGCCGAGGATCTTGACGAGGTCGCCCTTGGCTGCGAAGCCGGCGCTCCGTAACACGTCAACGTCGATGGCAGTGAGGTTGTAGCGCTCGCTGATCGTCTGCAGGGCAGAAAGGTTGACGGCTTTGTATTCGACTCTGTTGTGATTCTTGAAACCAAATTTCGGAAGACGGCGCTGGATAGGCATCTGACCGCCTTCAAAACCGATCTTGCGGGAATAGCCGGAACGGGACTTCGCACCGTTGCTGCCGCGACCGGCGGTCTTGCCGAGACCCGAACCCGGGCCGCGACCGACGCGTTTCTCTGATTTGACAGAACCCTTTGCAGGGGTAAGGTTATTGAGTTTCATGGACGTTCCTCCTATTCATTGACGGGTTCGATGGTAACCAGGTGGGCGACCCGCTCGATCATACCTTCGGTGACCGGCGTGAGTTCCACGATGACGCTCTGGTGCATCCGGTGGATGCCGAGCGAGACGAGGTTGGCGATCTGGCGCTTCGTGGCGCCGCTCTTGCTCTTGATCTGTGTCAGTTTGACCTTTGCCATAGTTCCATTCCTCCTTAACCGTTGAATACTCTGTTCATGGGAATGCCGCGCAGGCCGGCCACGGTGTAGGCGTCGCGCATCTCGGTCAGGGCGGCAACCGTCGCCTTCACCAGGTTGTGCGGGTTCGAACTGCCTTTGCTCTTGGCCAGAACGTCGTGGATACCCACCGACTCGAAGACGGCACGCATAGCACCACCGGCCTTCACACCGGTACCGGGAGCCGCCGGCTTCATGAATACGCGGGCGCCGCCGAACTTGGCGGACTGCTCGTGCGGGATGGTCTGCTTGCTCAGCGGAATGCGGACGAGGTTCTTCTTCGCATCTTCAATACCCTTGGAGATGGCGGTAGTGACCTCGTTGGCCTTTCCAAGCCCGTAGCCCACGACGCCGTTTTCGTCGCCGACGACCACGATGGCAGCAAAGCTGAAGTGACGGCCACCTTTGGTGACTTTGGTGACACGCTGGACGGCCACCAGGCGGTCCTTGAGTTCAAGGTCCGTAGTCTTTACTTTCTTAACATTGATATCTGCCATAGTGCTTAGAATTTAAGGCCACCCTCACGGGCAGCGTCTGCCAAACTTTTAACTCTTCCGTGATAGAGGTAACCTCCGCGGTCGAAAGCAACGGTGGAGATTCCTTTCTCGATGGCACGCTCCGCGATGGCTTTGCCCACGACGGCGGCAGCCTCGACGCCGGTCTTGCCTTTGCAAGCCTCGACGAGCGCCTTGTCGTTGGAAGCGGCGGATGCGAGGGTCACGCCCTTGGTGTCGTCGACGACCTGGACGTAGATCTGTTTATTACTTCTGAACACCACCATACGGGGCCGTTCGGCCGTACCGTTGACAACCTTGCGGATGCGGTAGTGGATTCTCTGTCTTCTTTCTGATTTAGTCAATGCCATAACTTGTTCTCCTATTATTTAGCAGAAGCACTCTTGCCGGCCTTGCGACGGAGCTGTTCGCCGACGAACTTGATACCCTTGCCCTTGTACGGCTCAGGCTTGCGCAGCGAGCGGACCTTGGCGGCTACCATTCCGAGCAGCTGCTTGTCAGCGCTCTTGAGAACCAACACAGGGTTCTGGCCCTTCTTGACGGGTTCGGCCTCGGCCTTCACCTCGTCGGGGAGGCAGAAATGAATGTCGTGCGAGTAACCGAGGCTGAAGATCACGATCTGACCTTTCACTTCCACGCGGTAACCCACGCCGACCAACTCCTGCTTGACAGAGAAACCCTCCGAGACGCCCACGACCATGTTGTGGATCAGGGCACGATAGAGACCGTGCATGGAGCGGTGGCGAGGTTGATCTGTCGGACGTTTAACTGTAAGAACACCCCCGTCTGCGGAAACTTCGATGTCCGGATCAATCTTCTGGGACAGCGTTCCGAGCGGGCCTTTCACCGTAACCACATGGTCGTCGCTGACCGAAACAGCCACGCCCGAGGGCAGGTTTACAGGTAATTTACCGATTCTTGACATTATGCTTGAATTTTGATGGTTAACAATTAGTACACGTAGCAAATTACTTCACCACCGACATTGAGTTCCTTGGCCTCTTTGTCCGTGATAATTCCTTTGGAGGTAGAGAGGATGGCGATACCCAGTCCGTTGAGCACGCGCGGCATGTTGGCCACGTCGGTGTAGGTACGCAGACCCGGGGAGCTGACGCGGATCAGCTTCTTGACTGCGGCCTTCTTGGTCTCCGGATGGTACTTGAGCGCCATCTTGATGGTGTTGCACGGCTGTCCTTCGACAACCTTCCAGGCGAGGATGTACCCCTTCTCGTGGAGAATGCGGGTAATCTCGACCTTCATTTTCGATGCCGGCACCTCGACGGTCTTGTGACCTGCGAGATAGGCATTGCGAACTCTTGTCAGATAATCTGCAATTGGATCAGTCATTTTTTCTTGTTTTTTGTGAATCCCGGCGTCACTCGGAAAAAGCCTGGACGCGACGCCCGATATCCAATTTGTTAATATTTGAGTGAACTGTATTCTACCAGCTTGCCTTCTTGACGCCCGGGATCAGGCCCTTGGAGGCCATTTCGCGGAACTGAATACGGCTGATGCCGAAGAAGCGCATATATCCTTTCGGACGGCCGGTGATCGAGCAGCGATTGTGCTTGCGGCACGGGGAGCTGTTCTTCGGAAGCTTGTCAAGGGCAGCCCAGTCGCCGGCTTCCTTCAGGGCCTTGCGTTTCTCTGCATACTTGGCACACATCTTGGCGCGCTTGACTTCGCGAGCCTTCATCGATTCTTTTGCCATACCTTTATTAATTGTTGTGTTTGATGTTCTTGAAAGGTATTCCGAATTCACGGAGAAGCGCGAAGGCCTCTTCGTCCTTGGTAGCGGTGGTGACGAAGGTGATTTCCATACCCATCACCTTGGTGATCTTGTCGATGTCGATCTCCGGGAAGATGATCTGCTCCTTGACGCCCATCGTGTAGTTGCCACGGCCGTCGAAGTTCTCGCTCACACCCTTGAAGTCGCGGATGCGCGGGAGGGAAACGGCGATCAGACGCTCGAGGAACTCATACATGCGGATACCGCGGAGCGTGACCTTCACGCCGATCGGCATGCCGCGACGGAGTTTGAAGTTGGAGATGTCTTTGCGGGAGACGGTCTGCACGGCTTTCTGGCCGGTGATGGTCGTCAGTTCCTGCTGGGCGACTTCGACCAGCTTCTTGTCCTGGGTGGCGCTGCCGATGCCCTGGTTGACGGTGATCTTGACCAGCTTGGGCACCTGCATCACGGTGGAGTACTTGAACTCCTTCATCAATTTATCCACGATCTCTTCCTTATACTTCTTCTGAAGGGAAGGGATGTACCCGATCTCGGCCATCGAAGGGCCCTGCGGGACTGCTGCTGCTTTTTCTTTCTTTGCCATTACTTGATCTCCTCACCAGATTTTTTCGCGTAGCGGACAAGCTTGCCCTTGTCGTTGAGACGACGGCCGATCTTCGTGGCGCCGCCCTTCACCGGGTCGACTACCTGCAGATTCGAAACATGGATGCCGGCTTCCTGCTTGACAATGCCGCCCTGCGGGTTCTTGGAATTGGGTTTGGTGTGCTTGCTGACCATGTTGACTCCCTCAACGATGGCGCGGCCTTTCTCGGTATCCACGGCCAGGACCTTACCGGTCTTACCCTTGTCGTTACCTGCGTTCACGAATACCATATCGCCTTTCTTGATGTGCAATTTAGCCATGGTTCTTCCTCCTTATAACACTTCAGGGGCCAGTGAAACGATTTTCATATAATTCTCACGCAGCTCGCGGGCCACGGGGCCGAAGATGCGGGTGCCCACCACCTCGTCCTGCTTGGTCAGCAGCACGCAGGCGTTGTCGTCGAAGCGGATATAGGAACCGTCGGCACGACGGATCTCTTTCTTGGTGCGGACGACGACGGCATTGGAAACAGAGCCCTTCTTGGCGTTGCCGCCCGGAATGGCGCTCTTGACGGCGACGACGATCTTGTCGCCGACAGTGGCATAACGATGGCGGGTACCACCGAGCACGCGGATGCAGAGAACCTCTTTCGCACCCGAGTTGTCAGCCACCAACAAACGTGATTCTTGCTGTATCATGTTATTTGACTTTTTCTACGATTTCTACTAATCTCCAGCGTTTGGTCTTGCTCAGC
>JAEEOM010000202.1 GCA_016284265.1 Bacteroidales bacterium
TATAACGGACTTCGTACATCTAATCTTCCGACTCAATGATGTTTACCCGTCCCGGCTTACGTGGCTTCTCGGCAGGATAGTCGCCTTTACAATATCCCAGAAGCACGAAGCAGCGGGCAACATAGCCCAGCGGAACGCCCCAATCATACATCAGTTTGTGGCCGTAATCACTGTCGAAGGTCTCCTCTCCTCGGGCGATGATGCAGGAGCTGATGCCCAGTTCCGTGGCGGCCAGTACCATGTTCTCTGCGCAGCAGAAAGAGTCCGGAATACTGTACAGGAAGTTTCCCTGGGCAAAGATGACGCATACCGTGGGAGCGCCATAGAAGCCGCTCTTGATGTTGGGGTCGTCGATGATGCTGGGTTGCTCCTTGGATACGAAGTTACCGGAAAGGCGGGAACGGTCCAGCTTGCCCACATTCATCTTGCCCACGGTTTCCGTGAGTTTGGGATCGCGGAGTGCCACGATCATACTGCGCTGGCCACCTCCGGCATTGGGGGCATACAGGCCTGCTTCGATGATTTTCTCCAGGTCCTCCCGGGGAATCTGCCGATCCTCATACTTACGAATGGAGCGGCGGTATTTTATCAGCTCAAACAGGTTCATACTTCTTTCCAACATTGCGGATCGGGTGCGTAAAAATTATGGGTATAGCCATAGGTGACGGCAGGACATCCCCGACAAAAGCGAAGGAACTCGCAGCGGCGGCATTTCTCGAACTTTTCATACTGACGGAACTGTTCCATCTGTGGCCCCGTCCAGAGATCATAGAGAGGCGTTTTACGTACATTTCCCACCACGCTGTCGAACCGCCTGCAGGCCATCACATCGCCATTGGGACAGATGGTGAAATGGCAGTTCCCGCAGTTGCATCCGTCGTAAATGAGGTTCTCATCCAGCCCCTCCGGAATCTTGAACAGACCGTTCTCATAGAGGTACAACGTCCACAGATGGTCTTTCAAGTTGAAATACGTCCCGGAGTCCTTGTACTCCTGGAACTTCTTCCAGCAGCGGTCCAGCACGTCCCGGTACTGCTGCGGGCTCAGGTGGGCCGACTTCTCCGTGGAGGTCGGGCAATAGCGGCCAAACGCGAAGACATCGGCCTTGTGCGAGACCACCGTGTCGATGATTTCCTCCATCTGGTCCGCATTGACGGCAGATACGGTGGTCATGACGGCCACCTTGATGCCGGCCTTCTTCAGCACGGCAATTTTCTCAAGCGTGATGTCGTAAGAGCCAGGCTTGCGCATCCAGTCGTGGGTCTCCCGGTTGCCGTCGATGGAGAGCTGGTACTTCTCGCAGCCGTATTCCTTCAGTCTGGAGCAGACCTCATCGGTCAGATGAAAAGGATTTCCCAGGATGGTGAAAGGAATCTTCCGCTCCTTCAGCATTCCCAGGATCTCCCAAATCTGCGGATGGAGCACCGGATCTCCGCCCGTGATATAAAAATACGGGACACGCTCCTCCATTCGGGAGCACATGTCCACGGCATTGTCTATCACCCGTCGGGCATCCCGAAGGCTGACGGTAATCAGCTTCGGGTGCCCTTCGGCAAAGATGTAACAGTGTTTGCACCGCTGATCGCAGGTATCAGTGATGTGCCACTGGAACGCGAAGTACTGCAGCATGGCTTATTTGGCGCCACAGGCACTGCCGCAAGCGCTGGGCTTGGGCTCCTCCTTCGCGGGTTCAGATGCTCCGCAGGCGGAAGGAGCAGGCTCGGCGGCTCCGCAGGCAGAGGGTTTGGGTTCGGCTGCACCGCAGGCGCTGCCACAGGCGGACGGAGCTTCCTGAGCGAAGCTCATCACAAATCCGGAAAAGTTGGCTCTTTTCATGATTGGAAAGGGTTTAATGTGAATGAAATATAGATTTGTGCGCACAAATTCTTTTATCCGAGGTTTTTCTGACGGTCAGCGATGATTTCTCCGAAATGCTCCAGCGACCAGCCAAGCAGCTGGTCCAGCAGCGGCATCACGCTCATGGCGCGGTCGGTGAGCGTATATTCCACTTTCACCGGTACGGCAGGGATTACCTTGCGGGACACAAGCCCGTCGGCCTCCATGCTCTTGAGCGTCACGGTAAGCATCTTCTGGGACACATCCGGGATGGAGCGCCTGAGGTCATTGAAGCGCATGGTGCCCTGCTGTTCCAGCGTGTAGAGGGCCAGCAGCGTCCATTTGTCCATCATCCGGGAAAGTACGTTCCGGATGGGGCAATCCGGAAACATCGCATCACGTATGTCTTTTCTGTCCATGATATGACTTTCAAAAAGTGTCTTGGTTTCTTTTCTCGCCCGCAAATCTACGAACTATTTGATTATCAAACAAGAAGGCACCCCACAGAAAGCAAGTTACCTCTTTGTAACCGTTGCAGATTATCAATGGAATAGGCGTCAAAAAAAAGACAGTCATTTCTGACTGCCGGGATCCGCATAAATCGATAAATTCTCATTTATCGAACGCAATTTACGCATTCCCCATGAAAACTCAATAAAGCTCCGGTAACAAATACGATGCTGCCGGAGCTTGTTTATACCGATAAATTGGAATTTGGCTAAAAGCGATAACCGATACCGAGGGAGACATAGTAGTTGGTGAGCCAGGGATTGATGTCTGTGGAACCTCCCAGCTGCACGAACGAATAGTCGAATTCGGAAGGGCAGAGTGCGATTGTCGGGCTGAGGACAAATTCCAGATGCTTACCGCATATGACTATCCAATTCAGGCTTGCGTTTAAATAGGGAATAACTTTGTCTTTGCCGGCAAAGCTACTGTCAAAGATGTCGTGATACCCAAGACCAAGGCCGGCGCCTGGTCTGAGCAAGACGATATCTTTGATGACAGGAAGCCGATAATAAACCATGGCATCAGCCTTATAGATATTCTGGTCGATCGTGTTTCTGTATGGACTATTTCCGATGCCGTCCCAGTCGTATTGAACAGGATGTCCAAGGAAGTACGTTCCGCTCAATCTTGCTCCCCAATACCAGTTTCCGCTAAACTGACGGTTATACTCCAAGCCAATGTAGGCTCCCATAT
>JAEEOM010000203.1 GCA_016284265.1 Bacteroidales bacterium
GACATGAACGACAAGCCCATTCCCAGCTCAGAACTGATCATCAACGACGACGGTTCCGTGTTCCATCTCCATATCCTTCCCGAAGACCTCGCCGACACCATCATCCTGATGGGCGACCCGGGGCGCGTGACCCTCGTCGGAAAGCAATTCGACAGCATCGAGGTTGACAAGCAGTCGCGCGAGTTCCACACCATCACCGGCACCTACCATGGCAAGCGGATCACCGCACTCTCCCACGGCATCGGCACCGATAACATCGATATCGTGATGACCGAGATCGATGCCCTGGCCAACGTCGACTTCCAAACCCGTCTCCCGAAGGAGGAACACCGCCGCCTGACGATGCTGCGCATCGGCACCTGCGGCGCCGCTCAGCCAGACATTCCGCTGGGCAGCTATATCCTGAGCCACATTTCCATCGGCTTTGACGGCGTCCTGAACTGGTACCGCGACGGCGAGACCATCAATCTGGCCGACTTCGAAGCAGCGTTTGTCCAGCACATGAACTGGCCCGTCCGCTTTGCCCACCCCTATTTCGTCCGTTCCAGCGAAAGGCTCATCGAACTGTTCCGCGACTGGACCGTCAAGGGTATGACGGTTTCTGCCCCGGGCTTTTACGGCCCGCAGGGACGCACCGTCCGCCTGGCGCTCACCATGCCCGACCTGATCGAAAAGATGGAAAGTTTTGAGTACGATACGTATCGCATCACCAACATCGAAATGGAGAGTTCCGCCCTGGCCGGAATGGCGCGCCTGCTCGGACATGATGCCGCCACGCTGTGCCTGGCCATCGCAAACCGGCACATCAAGGAAAGCAACCCGGACTATTTGCCGCTGATGAAGCAACTGCTCCTGCGCGTGCTTGACACCCTGACCGCCTGAACCGATGCAAATCGATCCTGAAGAACTCGAACCCCTCGTCGCGCTGTTCGACGACCGCGATACCGTGGTCACGGAGCTTGTGGACAACCGTCTGCGCAGCTTCGGTCCGGAAGTGGTCCGTTCGCTCCGCAACCGGTCGCAGCGGGAGCCAGACGCCGCTCGCCAGGCTGCGATTGCCGCCCGGGCCCAGACGCTTAACACCGAGTTCAAACTGGCTGACCTGCAGGATTTCATCGCCCGGCCTACCGGTCCGCTCTCGCTGTTCGAAGGGAGCTGGATCCTCAGTTCCCTGTTCGACTATACGCTGCAGCGTGAGCGCTACGAAGATCTCTTTTACCGTTGCTCCCAGGAGTATCTGGCAGAGAATTCCGACCTGCGCACTGGCGTGGAGAACATCCGTATCCTCAATCACATCTTTTTCCACCGGCTCAAGTTCACGCTCTACGACGTTCAGCTCCGCGACCCACAGTACGCCATGGTCGACGAAGCGCTCCGCAGCCGTGGCGGAAATCCCTTCGTACTGGCATTCATCTACTTGATGATCTGCCAGGTGTCGGGGCTTCCGGTCGAACTGGTCTGTTTCCCGGGCGGGTTCATCCCGGTCTATGTAGAGGGCGGAAAGGTGCTGTTCTACATCAATCTGTACCGGGGCGGAGACATCTTCCTGAAAGACCGGCTCCAGCAATTCCTCCGCGCCACGGGACTGAAGATCGACGCGCAGGCATTCCGCCGCCGCGATGAGTCGGCCATGCTCACGCTCTATCTCGAATCACTGCTTTACATCCATTCCAGCCGAAAGGACGAAAAAATGAGCGCGGTCATCGACCGCGCCCTGAACATCCTTGGGCCGGAAAGGTTTTTGACGATTGACGAGCAGGAATAGCGCGGAACTCCTTCTTGGGCGCTCCTCTAGCGGACCCGCAAGCGCTGGCCGATCCGGAGGACCTTCTTGGGGGTGATACCGTTAAGCTTGCAGAGCGCGTTGACGGTGGTGTGGTGCTGCTTGGCGATTTTGCCGAGGGTATCTCCTTTCTTGACCTTGTAGTACTGGGCGGCGGTGGCGCCTTTCGACTGTTTGTCGGTCATGCCGTAGTGGGAGCCGACATTGAAGTAGTGATTCTTGATGGTCAGGAGCGTGTCGCGGAGCGTACCATTGTCGAAATTGATGACCCGCTCGGGATCGAACGGCTTGCCCATGTAGCGCGTTTCGAAATGGAGGTGCGGACCGGTGCTGCGGCCGGTACTGCCGCCCAGACCGATGGGATCGCCTGCGGCGACCAGGTCGTTCTCCACGACCAGCCGTTCGGAGAGGTGACCGTAGTAGGTTTCCAGCCCGTTGGGGTGACGGATCACCACAAGGTTGCCGTAGCCGCCGGTCGCCTTGCCGCCGCCGACATAACGGACCACACCGTCGAACGGTGAACGGATGGTGTCGCCGACACGGAGCGGAATGTCGATGCCGTTGTGCGGACGTCCTTTACGATACTTGAACGTAGAACTGCGGCGGCCGATGATCGGTGCCACGAAATGATGGGCGGAATCCACCAGCAGCAGATCGACGGAAGCCGGCAGGTCAGAGATTTTGACATCACGATAAGCATGGATCGATTCGATGTCCCAGTCCTCGAACAGACCGGTGGTGTCGATGTCCGGACGCTCCAATTCGATATAGTCCCAGGTATGGTCGTTGAAGAGGATGATCTTGACATACCGATCGTCCGTATCGACCGTATCGATCGGACGGACCAGCATCAACGTAGAATCGGCTTCATCGTGTTCTTCTTCCAGTTCCGGAGGAACAACCAACAGAGAGTCGGGTTTCTGCGCGAATGCCGTGCCGAGGCAGGCCATAACAAGAACGATGAGGGAGAGTATGGTCTTCTTCATGGAGAGGTCGGTTTTAGTGTAGCCTGCGAAGATACGAATTTTTAAAAAAAAACAATTAAATTTGTTGGTTGTACCCGGAATGGTCATGAAACGCATCTCTATCCTCTTGCTGCTAGTGCTGCTCCTCCCCTTTTCGTCCTACGCCCAGGAAAAGGATAGTTTTTGGAGAGACTTCAGCGATTTCCTCGACCTGCGGGCAGACAAGGCTTACGCCAAACTGGACAGCACCTACATCGGACGCTATCACTACCACTGGGATGCCCGACTCTTCTACCACACTGCGGGGCTTCACCTGAACACAGAAGGCCTTACCCAAAGCCAGTTGGCTACCGGTATGAGCAACCGGGCCGGCGTGGGACTGAGTTATCGCGGAATCGGGCTCAACTTTTCGGTCGCGATCGGGAAAAAGATGAACTACGACTTCGGCTTCGCGACTTATGGCCAACACCTGGGGTTCGAATATACCCTGCGGGCATCGTCGCGGCTCAGCGGGGTCGTAGCCTGGCCCGGGGAAGCGGTTCGGCGGGCTGAAAACGGCGACCTGACACTCTTGGCAAGCAATCTGAACCTGATCTACAGCTTCAATTCCCGCTTCTCCTACGCGGCTGCCATGAAGCAGACCGCCATCCAGCGCCGGAGCGCCGGGAGCTTGTTGGTCGCAACGTCCTGGACCCTGTGGGACGTACTGGGCGCCGGTCCGGAAATCCTTTCGGAACAGACCTCCATCCAGACCTTCCTGGAAGTGACCAATCTGATGTACAACCGCTTTTCCGTCGGTGCCGGATACGGGTACAACTGGGTTCTGGGACAGGAACACTTGCTGCTGCATGCATCCGTCATCCCGATGTGGTCCTTCTACGACGTGACCACGCGTCGCGTCAAAGGCGTTTCGACGTCATACCGGCGTCCGATGGGCCGGATCGCCGCCTCGGGAACGGCCCGGGCCGGCATCTACTACCGCTGGGGAGACCGCTGGTCGCTCGGATTGACCGGCATTGTCAACCAGATGGCCTCGAGCACCAGTTTCCGGCGTGGCCAGGAAGGCTATCAGCGTCTCGCGGCGCAGGAATGGCAGGCCATGCTTTCCCTTGGCATACGCTTTTAATTGATCTGCATTATGAAAGACTGGAGACAAAGACTTTTTATCATCCTCGAGCGGTCGGAAGAGCGCACCCGCATCGGCCGGATCTACGAAGTTGCGATGATGCTGCTGATCATCGTCAGCATCATCCCGCTGATGTTCAGAGAATCGCATCCGT
>JAEEOM010000204.1 GCA_016284265.1 Bacteroidales bacterium
TACGCCAAAATGCTGAAAAGGACGCTTATTTGAATTTGCCGGTAGAAGATTTCATTTCCACGCTCCGGTGTATCCGATGGTTACGGCGGCATTTTTCGCACCGGCGGTCATGCAGATCGGGACGGGCTGACGCGAAAGCCAGGCAGCCAGGAAGCCGGCAATGTAGCTGTCTCCCGCACCGAGGGTATCCACCACAGGGCAGGGAACGACGTCGGCAGTATAGAATTCCGTACCGTCGAAGGCCAGACTGCCCCGTCCGCCCCGTGTGGCAATCACCAGCTCCGGTCCCATGGACCGAAGCGCTCGAAGCTTATCGCGCAGAGCATCATCCTCACTGTTGGAGTCCGAGAAGAAAAACAGGCTTGTATGGGGCAGAGCGATCCGGGCGGTTTCACAGAGGGGACTTTCCGAGGCGTCGAAGGCCGTAGGGATTCCCCGGCGATGGAGCTCCGGCAAAATGGATTCCGCGTGGCCCCAGAGGGTTGCGGCAGCAAGGTCGTGGATGCAGAGGAATTCCACGTCTTCCTGAGTTGGGCGAAAATCCGCCATGACGCCCTCCTCATACGCTCCGAAGACCCGGTCTCCGTCAAGCATCCGCACATGACTCACGGCAGTCGGGCCGTCGATGACCCGCAGGCGGGAGACGTCCACACCCTTTTCCAGGAGCGCACGGCGCAGTCGCTCACCATTTTCATCGTTTCCGACAGCCCCCACATAGGAGGATTCCACTCCCATGCGGTGCAAATAGACGGCAACGTTTACGGCATTCCCGCCGGGATAGTATTTTCCGGTTTCATCGTAGCTGTCGATGCAGTTGTCGCCGATACAGGCAATCTTCATGCTGTGCCCCCTTTTCTGGATTCAGTAATTCAGCTTCCGGTAATATCGCCGCAAGCGCATGTCGTGGCCGGTCAGGGCCTCCAGATGGACGTCGATCCGGCCGGTGACGGCACGCATCACAAGATGACTGACCGCCCCGCGGAAGGCCGTATCGATGCCGGGGAGCTCATAGTTCTTTGTGTCTATGATCGTGTAATTCCGGTTGACCTTCGCCAGGAATCGGGCTGCCCGTTCTCCCAGGGGACGCTGGGCATCCTCGCCGATGAAAAGCGTCACGGGCGTATCTTCTCCTATGACCTCCAGGGTCCCGTGGAAGAGTTCTGCTGCGTGGATGGACTTGGACCGCAGCCAGTGCATCTCCTCCCAGAAGCACATGGCATAGGAGTAGGTTGCGCCCCAGAGGGTCCCGGCGCCGACGAAGTAGTGCAGCGGATCGTCCTTGTGGGCCGCGGCAAAGGCTGCTGCAAAGGGGTCTGCAGCCTTCTCCACACTGACCAGTGCCTCCGGCAGGGAGCGGTCGAACCGGGCATACATCTCCGCATATTCCGGCAGTTCTCCGGCCCGATCAAGAAAGCGATCAGCTGTCATAAAGAACTTGAGCTGCTCGTTGCCTGGATAAGATATACAGTAATCCGCAAGTCTTGCCAGGAGCGCGTCCGCATCGTCCACAAAGCCGAGGACCATTGCGTCTGCCTGTTTGGCTCTCTCCACAGCCGCGACAACCTCGGTAGTAGTTCCGCTGACGGAAGAAAAGACCACAAAGCTTCCTCTTCCAATCCGAAGGTCCCCAACAACTGCATATTCTGCGGCGTTGATGGCAAAGGTCTCAATGCCGGTCCGCTCCTTCATGTGGCAGACCGCCTGCTGGGCGCTGGCCCAGGTGCCGCCGATGCCCAGCCAGCAAAGATTCCGTACACCTCGTTCCAAGGCAGCATCTACAATGGATTCGATCTCTGCCCGCAGGGCCAGAGCACCGCGTATGCTTTGGATTTTCTGCGCTTCGTCGAATTTCAACATAGGTTGGTTCCTCCAGATAACAGTATGTGTACCGGAATAAATCAAGGGCTTGTTTTCTCAAATGCCAGGCGCGGGAAATCGTCCTCTTCCACATAGATCGTTCCGCAGGGGATGAAGCCCAGCTTTTCAAGGAGGTTCCGCATCACGGTAGAGAGTCTTGTACCGGATGGCCTCCCGGCTCAGCCGCCAAAGCATTTTCATGGCGCTTGTCCTCCGATATCCATGGAATCAAATGGGCCGTATTTTTATTTCTGATAATAAAAATATTATACACAGAAAGTTCCAAAAAAGCAACGATAATCGCACAACCCCTTGAAAACACTGGGAATAAACAGGAAAATCTACCTTTATGCACACTCCAAAAGAGCGCGAAAAACGCTCTATAATTCTCCAACTGGACATTTATCGAAATTGCTAAGAATGGGCGGACATTTATCGAGACTTTACCCGGCCTATCTATTCTCCACCGTGCGAACGAGCTTGTAAAAGGTCGCAGTTTTCATGCCCAGCATTTCTATCGCCTTTCTTGCCGTGATCTCGCCGCGTTTCCAGGAACCATACACCTGCACCCAGTTCTCTGGCTTTTTCATCGGCGGCCTACCGAGCCTCTTACCTTTGGCCTTGGCTGCCGCAATGCCCTCGGCCTGGCGCTGCTTGATAGTCAACCGTTCCTGCTCAGCAATGGTTCCCATCACCTCAATCAGGATATTGTTCACCATCTCAAAAACCCAAGATTGACCTTCCGGCAAATCCATCATGGTTGTCGGAAGGTCAATCACTTTCAGGCGTATTTTTCAGTCCAATCCAGAATCGTCATCGTACTTGTGCAGATTATGATCAACCGCTTCGGACCGGACTAACTTAACGTATTCCGGAGGATCGTTGCAGATGCGGCAGTCCGGCTCGGAGCATTCGTACATGTTGCGGGGAATCCGGTTCTCGACCGCGATGAAGTCGATGGAAACCGTGACGCCATTGTCGTACCCGATTTTCACACACAGTGTCGATATTGTATTGACAGCTGATTCTTTTCATCGTACACTCCTTTATAGGTTGACGGGAAGCCCACCGGGCGGCAG
>JAEEOM010000026.1 GCA_016284265.1 Bacteroidales bacterium
TGTTGTTGTAACGCACATCATAAACAGCCAGCAGCGTACCCTTGTTGGTGGTTACCAGGCCGGGAATGCGGTAGGCTTTGCTGCCGTCATCACCCGCTTTGCGAACGCCAACGCCCATGCGGTGGACGATGCCCTGAGGCGAAACGGTTTGGAACGTCGCCGGAGCGCCATCCACGGTCACCCCGCTTACCGAGGCCGTGATTTTGTCGCTGAGCCTGGCCTTCTTATGTTTCATCTCCACGCTGATCCAGAAATAGTTGACTCCCGGAAAGAGCGGCTGGTCGGCCTTGAGTACAACGTGGGATCCCGGCCGGCGCACCCGCCTCTTGCAGATGGAATATGACGGGTTGGCTTTCAGGGTATTGCCCGGATCCATCGATGAGATGTAGTCGATGGGGCGCCAGGCGTCGCGGCGGCCTGTACGTGTTTCAGTACCGCCGTAGTAAAGCTTGACGACCCGAATATGCTTCGTGTTGGTCTCGGGTCCCAGGTCAAGTACCACCTCATCCAGCCGTTGGGCGGTCGTGGCCGTCAACTTGAGTTCGAAAAGCACATTGTCTTCGCGTTCGATCAGGACGGGAACCTGTTTTTCGCGCACAAAGAGCGTATCGGCAGCCATGGCATGCGTTGACGGCAACAGCAAGGCGACAATCAAAAGGGTTCTTTGAATCAGCGTTTTCATAGGCATATTGCGCTGCAACGGACGCAACTGACCATCAGCGGATTACAGAAAGTCATCCCCCTCGGAAACGAGGGGATGAGTTTGTATAACTGGCTGATTTACTGATGTGTACATTGCAGCGGAAAAATGGGGATTAATTCAGTGAACTTCAATACGGAAGGTGGAGGCCGGAAGGCCGGCGGTGTTACAGAGGTTGGCGCGGGTGAAAGGCTCCCACGCATAGCGGACCAACTTGGGATGCTTGACTTCGGGACAGGTCAAGACGACGGTCTCGCCGACAATTTCGGCCTTCGCCGGATAGAAACAGCCTTCGTATTCGGCTACTTCGAAGCTAACGAGAGATGCCCGATCAGGTCGGGCATGACGCCTTTCGTCATTCCCGGCTTGACCGGGAATCTCTTCAACCTGAAGCCCTTCGGCGTAGTCAAACGAGACGATCACGCGCTCACCATCTGCGACGGCAGAACGCACGAGGGGTCCGGAAGGGATGACCGAGCTAAACCCATAGTCGTTATGCAGGGCCCAGCGGGCCAGGCGGAGACCGACGGGCTGTTTGTTTTTATAGTGGACATCGGTCGGGTCGCCCAGGTCGGAGGTTACGGCTATGCCGAGGGCCGGACGAGACGTCAGGAGGCGGCGCTGGCTGTCGCGGAACCACGACCAGGAAGGCCGGTTCAGGCTTGACAGTTGCACATAATAAAAGGGCATGGCCGGCTGGTCCCAGTATTCCCGCCAGCTGTCAACCAGCATGCCGAAGAGTTTCTCGTGCGCTGAATAATTGTGGGCATTCGATTCCCCCTGATACCAGATCACGCCCCGAATGGCATAGTGATCGAGCGGCAGGATGCCGGCTTCGAACAAATAACACGGCTGATATGGATGGCGGTCGCTCTTGCCCGCGCGATTCTCCAAGTTCTTCTTCGCCCGGCCGCGGGCCCAATCCTGGATAAAATCGTTGCCGAGCCAGTTCTCCAGGATCTTCGGGAACGCCACTTCGAGGGTGTTCCGGTCAATCCAGGACTCACAGGTGGAACCACCCACGGCGTTGCAAATCAGGCCTACAGGAACGTGCAGCGAATCGCGCAGCATCCGGCCGAACCAGTAACCGACGGCGGAGAAATCGCAGGCCGTCGAAGGAGAACTCACCGCCCAGGCCGTCTCCTTGAAATAGTTCAGCTTGTCCACGCTGTCAAGCGCGGAGGCTGGCCAGGCTACATTGTCGGTGCGCCAGCGTGCTTTCATGTCGTAGAACCGCAGGTCCGAATCGTCGGCTGCGGCGATGTCGGCTTCCGGTGACTCCGTCTGCTTCAGCATGAACTCCATGTTTGACTGCCCGCTGCAGAGCCACACCTCCCCCACGGCCACATTGTCAAACGACAATTTGCGTGCTTTTGTGGAGACAGAAAGCGTGAGACCCGTGGCAGCTTCCATCGGATCGAACACTATGCGCCAGTGGCCGTCCAGGCCCGTGCGGACCTCCCGCACTTCCCGATCCAGCCGGACCGTAACTTCTTCGCCGGCATTGGCCGTGCCGTGAATATCAATCGGCACGCCGCGCTGCAGCACCATGTTGTCGGTATAGAGCGGCGACAATTGCAGACCTCCATAATCGCCGGTAATCTCCTGATAAACCGTCTTAGCCAGCAACCGGGCACCGAACACGTCGGGATGGATGGCATCGGGAATATGCTGCGGATAGGGATAGAGCGGCGTATGGAAATCGATCAGCTCGGCGCCCGACAGTTCGGCAACCACCTTGATCGATTCCTGAATCTCGTCGTGCCACTGCTTGGTGCCCGACTGGAAGCGCCAGTGGCGGTCGGCCAGCGGAGTCATCAGGGCAACGATGACTCTTGCGTCGGGACTGACCGTCTTGAGCGAATCGATCAACGTGAGGTAGTCGCCCACAAACTCATCGCGATAGTTCGGCCAGTTGCGCGGATCGGTGTCGTTGATGCCAAGATGGATGACGATGATATCGGCCGGCCATTGCATCGCGGCGCGGTACTCTTCCTGCTCCATATACGGCCGATGACCATGCCGCAGCAGCGTCGCCCCGTTCTTGCCGAAGTTCCCGACGAGATATCCCTCGCCCAGCATCTGCTGCAGACGAGCAGGATAGGACTCAGTCTCGCGATCTTCCAGCGTCATCCCGTAGGTGATGCTGTCGCCGATGCAAGCCACGCGCACCGTCTTTTTGGCCGGCCGCGCCGCCGTCAACAACAGCACCGACACCGCCGCCAAAAGGACAAATAGAAATCGTTTCAGGCGCATTTTCCCCTCCGGTCGATAATCTTTCAAATTTACGAAATCCTGCCGCAAAAAGCAAACGTGAACCCGGTAAAAAGGGCGGCCACACGTGACCGCCCCTTCCAACCTAAAAAATCAAATATGCTATGGGATCAATAGCCAACGGTTTGTTTCAGATTCGGGTCACCGGCGAGCACGGCTGTGTTGACCGGCCAGAGAAGCTTGTGGCTCTCGGAGCTGCTGAGAATCGGGGTCGCGGTGCCGCCCATGATGGAAGGATAGGCGGCCGTCGCCGAGAATACAAGCGGATTGTGCGAAGCGTCGTGCATACGTACCACGTCGAACCAGCGGCAGCCCTCAGCCACGAACTCTTTGTCACGCTCATGCAGGATGGCGAGCTCGGTCGTCGCGAAGTCGGAGGTGGCGAACTGCGGATAACCAGCGCCATAGGCACGTTGACGGATCTGGTTGATGTAACCGGCGGCAGCGGCCTGGTTGCCCAGGAAGTTTTCCGCCTCGGCCATCAGCAGAAGCGCGTCGGCATAACGGTAGATCATGATATCGGAGTCAAGATACCTGACGCTGCCGTCCACATGACCCATGTATTTCAGCATGGCGGAACCGAACGTGCGGGTAGCGGGGTTAGGAGTCGAATAGCACTCATGGAATGTAACGGAACGACGGGCATCCTCCTTGTCAAACGACTTGACGAAGGATTCCTTGTATTCGTCACGGTGCATGCCGCCGCCCTTGAGGTCGAGTGGATCGCCCAACTGGTTGCCTGCCTCGTCATAGAAGGAGTTGACCCAAATGGAAGCCTGATAATAGAACTGGCCGGCGGCATTGGTCGCCTCGGTGTTGTTGAAATAGAGGGCGAGAATCACCTCCTTGCCTGCCTTCTTGCCGTAATTGTAAAGATCGGCAAAACTGTCGGCAAGACCGAACTTGTTGCTTCCGATGATATTCTGCAGGGCGGACTTGGCGGTATTGACGTCTGAGGCGCCGGTTGCCGCATGAGCGCCGGAATGATCGTTGGTATTCACCTTGGCCGACCACATGTAGACATGCGCCTTCAGCATCTCGGTCGCATAGTAATTCCAATTGTACTTGTCCACCGTCTGGTTGGAACCGTAGCAACGCTCGCTGTTCGCGATCTCATCCTTGATAAACTGAAGCGTCTCCTCTGCGGTGGATCGGGCAAGATACAGGGCTTCGATATTGCTTTCGCCGTTGATGATTTTGGCCTCGGTCTCGAGCGGGACGCCGCCATAAGTCCGGTACAGCATGAAATAGTAGTAAGCGCGCAAGCCGTAGGCAGGAGCCAGATAGGCGTTGCGTGCGCCGTCCGTCAGGAATTCGCAATTGTCACGGACCTGTTCGATATAGTGGTTGACCTGGAGAATGCGGCTGTAGTAGCCGTTCCAGTTGCTGATTCCGGTATTGTCCTTGTCCAGCATGTTGGTGACCATGTTGGAATAGCTGAGCGACACGCCCTCGATGGAGGAACCTGCCTTGAGCGTACCGCCACGGGTCTCGCCCAGGACGAACGGAGAGGTGTAGTCGCCGCGGAACTGCGACATCATTCCATTGAAGTACATTTCAATCTGCGCTTCACTCTTCCAATAGTTTCCGGCGGCCGAATAGTCGATCGGAGACAGGTCCAGCACATTGCAGCCCGTCATTGCGAAGAGGCAGGAAAAAGCCAAAACAAATAATATCTTTTTCATTGTTCTCCTAATTTAGAAAGTGAGATTGATACCAAAGATAACGGTGCGCGGGAGGCGGTAGTTGCCCCAGCTGCTGGCACCGTATTCGGGAGTGCCGAGCAGGCCGGCCTGTGTCAGATAACCGAGATTCTGGCCGGAGACATAGAATTGGAGTCTCTCGATGCTGATCTTGTCGAGCAGTGTCTTGGGAAGATCATAAGCCAGCTGGATTTCACGGAAAGCGAGATAGGATCCTTCGTACACGAAGAGGGAGTTGTTGGTACGGGCATAATTTCTCTTGCCCAGCTGGTCCGCCCATACGTAGGAAGGCCACGTGCCTGTCTGGCCCGTCTCGATGTTATAGGAATCCTTGACCAGGCTGATGGTATTGAACGTACCCTGCATGTTACCCATGATCCAGGGGGTGACATTGTCGACCACCTTATAGTCAAGGGCATAGTCAAAGCGTCCGGTCAGGGAGAGCCCCCGCCATGCGATGTTGGTGGTGAAACCGCCCGTCCACTTCGGCATGGTATTGCCCAGTTTCACGAGGTCGTAGTTGTCGATGACGCCGTCGCCGTTGACATCTTTCCACTTCACATCACCGGGCTGGATGGGGAACGCGCTGCGCTTCTGCGCATCGGTAAGCTGCGCCCAGGCAGAGGGGCCGTACAGCCACTTGCCGTTGGAGCCGTTGTTACCGGAAGTCTTATCGATCAGGTTTGCGGGGATTTCATCGTAGCTGGTATAGATGCCTTCTGCGAGAGGACCATAGATATCACCGGGCGTCTGGCCTTCCTGGTAGCCGCCCACCCAGATCAGATTACCGGTAGCGGGATCGTATACCTGCTGTGCATTCTGGCGGTTGTTTTCCAGGCCATTGTCCGGAAGTTTGATGATCTTGTTGCGGTTATAGGCACCGGTAAGGGTAAAGTTGACCCGCCAGTCCCTCGTATTGACAGCACGCCAGTTGATGTCGAACTCGACGCCCTGGTTCTGCAGCTCGCCATTGTTCGAAAGCAGGCTGGATGCGCCGGTATGCGAAGGGATCGTGATGTTGGCAATCTTGTCAAGGGTATGGCGGTTATAGTAAGTGAGATTCAGGTTCAGTTTGTTTTCCCAGAAGCTGATGTCAAGACCCGTTTCGAAAGTCCAGGACTTCTCCCACAGGAGAGCGGGTGAAGGAAGCGTCGAGAACAGGATGGCATTGTTCGACATATATTTCGTCGTATTGCCATATGCGCCGAATACCGTGTAGGTGCCGATATTGTCAAGGCTGCCGTTCGCGCCATAGGATGCACGCAGTTTGGCGAACGAGATCACATCGCTCAGCGGCTGCATGAAATCTTCTTTCGAGAAGACCCAGCCGGCGGAAACGCCCGGGAAAAAGCCCCAGCGGCTTTGCTTGGCCAGACGGGAATAGCCGTCATAGCGGGCGACCAGCGAGAGAAGATACTTGGCATCATAGTCATAATCGGCCTTGGCAAAGAAGGAAAGCACCCGGCTCTGGCTGTGCCATGAGTCGATCGAGCGGGTATCCCCTACCTGCGTGAGGGCGAGATCCTGGAAATCATCGGTATCCGCACCCCGGCCATAGGCATCGAAGCCCTTGGTCGTCTGGTTGAGGAATTCCGTACCCAGCATGACCGCAACGGAATGAACGCCAGCGAAGGTCCGGTTGTAGTTGAGAATACCGTTGTAGGTTTCGTTCAGGTTCCGGTTGTAGTAGTCATAAGACTCGCGGGAGTTGTACATACGGTTCGCGCCGACAAGATAATCTTTCAGGAAGTACTCCTGCTTGTTATCCTCATAGTACCAACTGGCGCTGGCCTTGAAATTGAGGTTGGGCGAGAAAATGACCGTGAAAGACTGGTTCAGGTTGAACTTGTCCGTATTGTAGTCATAAATCCGCTGCGGGTTGGAGATGGCGACATGGCCGTCCTGGATGCTGTTGCGCGGGCTCGGGTTCCATTCGCCGTCCGCATTGGTCGTACGGTACGTCGGAGGGACGGACCAGGACCTGTTGAAATAGTAGGCCTCGGAGTTGCCATTCTTGATAGGCGTCCAGATGGTGTGGGCGAAGTTCAGGGAAGAGCTGGAAGTGAGCCAGTTCCTGACTTTATAATCGCCGTTGAAAGCGAAGGAGAGACGGTTGTACTCATTGTCGAGGGCGTTGCCTTCGGAATGGTTGTAGCCGAGAGATGCGTAGTAGTTGCCCTTGTCGTTGCCACCCTGGAAATCCAAATTGTAATCCTGGGAGAAAGCAGGGCTCTTGACATTGATGTCGGCGACCGTGGCACCGTTCCAGAATACGAGCTTGTTGCCTGTCACGGGGTCGGTCATTTCAGCCCAGTTGCTGTCGCTAAGCAGGGAGCTGTACTGACCCGACGAGTTGTCGAACACGCCCCAGAGGGCACGGCTGTTGACACGGCCGTCAAGGACGTTGCCGTTGGCGTCCCAATAGAGGTTGCCGGTACCGTATGGCTGGGTTCCCGTGAGCGAAGAGGTGTTGGTCGAGCCCATCTTGGTGCCGTCCGACAGCGTGATGAACTCGGAAGCCCGCTTGTAGGCCATACGCATGTAATACAGATAGTCTTCGGAATTGAGGAACTCGTAGGGATGCTGTTCGAAATTGGCGGAGAACTTGACACGGGCGTTGATGGCGCTGTGACCTGCCTTGCCGCGCTTGGTGGTAATCAGGATCACACCGTTCGCGGCACGGGCACCGTAGATGGCCGTCGCACCGGCGTCCTTCAATACTTCCATCGACTCGATGTCATTGGGGTTGAGGTCGGCGAGCGAGCGCTGTGCGCCGTCGACGATCACCAGCGGAGAACCCGAACCGCCCAACTCGGTACCACCGCGGAGGACGATGGTCGGATTGGCGCCCGGATTACCGGAAGTCTGCTGCACGCGGAGACCGGACACGGCACCGGAAAGAGCCTGGGCAACCTGCGTGTGCATACCGGCGGTAAGCACTTCTTCCTTCACGGAGGCGATGGAGTTCGTCACTTTTGAGCGGAGCTGGCGGCCGCCGTAGGCGGTGACCACGGTTTCGGCCAGCATTTCGTTGTCCTCGGCGAGGACGACGTTGAGCGGCTTGCCGTCATAAACGACTTCCTGGGTCACATAGCCGATGCACGAGATCACGAGGACGTCGCCCGGCTTGGCGTTCGTCTGGACGAAGTTGCCGTCGAAGTCGGTCACAGTGCCGAGGGCGACGGGCTGTCCCTTGATGAGGACGGAGGCACCGATCACACCCAGGCCCTGCGTGTCGAGGACGACACCCCGGCAGACCTGATCCTGCTGCGCGTTCAAGGCGACGGTCGTCGCTGCGGCGTAGAGGTTTCCCCTCTCCAAACAGCAAACCGCCACTAAAAGAACAAACGCTAATAATTGTGTTTTTTTCATAAAGATTAGTTGTTAGATAAAAGAAAAATTATGGATGGTCATATTGTGGTGGAATAACATCCGAAGCAATCATATAAAAAATCCTAGAAAAACTATATGGACCTACTGGACTGCCGAATTCACTTGGCCAAACTGTTACTTCATAATAGCCTGTTGTATAAACAGTAAAGACCCTAAATAAATCGGGGGAAGAAGCAGCAAAAATCGCATCATCATAATAAATTGGATCGATGGGGGATAAAACGCCTTGATTTATTGATGTGCTACAAGAGCTTTGCCATGAAAACTGAGCATCTGGCATACTTGTAACAATTCCCAATATTATTTGATTAGTGGGGGTAAAATATGGGAAACTAATGAGATCAGCAATAAATGGATTATCGTTACCGACATTTTCAAGGCTTATATCATTATTAACAAAACAGTAATCTGGCAGTTTTGCTTCAGATACCTCATTAAAAACCAATGTACAAAACAATATAAGTAAAAAAATACGTTTCATCAGTGCTTGTTTAATAATAGGTTACATATCTTTAGGGCCTGGACCATCATGCGGGGGACGTGGAAGGGGCCTTTGAAGAGATTGCCCTTGGCGTGGTGGGCCGGGGTGCCGTCGCGGTGCAGGTAGCCGTACCACTCTCCTTCCACGGCATCGGGGAAATGAGCGTAGGTCCAGTCGCTCACCCGGCGGTGGAGTTCGAGATATTTCTCGTCACCCGTGGCCTCGTAGGCGTAGAGGGTGCAGATGATGGCCTCGCAGTGCGGCCACCAGAACTTCATGTCCTGCGAGTAATCCTGGTTGGGGAAGCCCTTGCAGTCGCGGAAATTGAGCAGGCCGCCGAATTCCTCGTCCCAGCCCCAGTCCCACGACCAGTCGAAGATGGTGAGGGCCATCTCCGTAAGCTCCTTGTCCCAGCCGCGGTGTTTCGACTCTTCGAGCAGGAACCAGGCCGTCTCGATGCAGTGGCCCGGGTTGATGGTGCGACCGTTCAACGTATCGATGAACTCGCCGTTGGGGCCCACGGTCTCGAGCAGGCATTTGAATTCGGGATGCATGAAGTACTTGCGGAGCGCGGCGATGGAGCGGTCGATCTGCTCGTCGAGGCACGGGTCGGCGATTGCCTTGCGGATGCAGGCGGCCGTGTTGACGAGAATCATGGTGATGGAGTGTCCCTGCGCCTGCACGACCGGTTCGTACTTGGCGGGCAGGAAGCCCGGCTCGGCGAGGAAGCGCTGCATGCGCTTGAAGAGGTCGAGGGCTTTCTGTGCGTAGGTCATGTCGCCCGAGGCGAGGGCGTATTCGCTGAAGGCGATGGCCGCGAAGGATTCGGAGAAGACGTAGCGGCGCTTGCGCAGACCGACCCCGTACTCTGTCACTTCGAAATACATGTGGCCGTCGGGGGCGAAGCAGTGCGCCTCGATGAAGTCGATGCAAAGCTTGGATGCAGCCAGCCATTCGGGGTTACGCTCCACGTTGTTGTATGCAAAAGCGGCGGTAAAACCGAAACGGCCCTGGAACCAGACGGATTTGGTAGTATCCATCAGCGTACCATCGCGGTCCAGACAAGTATAGACGCCGCCGTGGACGCGGTCCAGGCCGTGCTTCATCCAGAACGGCAGGATGTTGTCCACCAAGTCGGTACGGTAGCGGTCAGCCCACTCCTTCAAGTATTGGTTGGCCTCCATGACTAGAAGAGGTTGCAATGATGGAAAAAGTCGATGGCTTCGAGTTCAGCACGCAGCTGCTGTTCCTCGGCATCGGTAACATTGCGGAACGGCGTGCGGTTGGGGCCGAGATCGAGACCGATGAGTTTCATGATGCGCTTGCCGCCCACGATGTTGCCGCGGAAGTGGCAGATGACGTCGATGACATCCTGCGCAT
>JAEEOM010000205.1 GCA_016284265.1 Bacteroidales bacterium
ATATCAAGATCGGCGACATGATCGAGGCCTACCAGATCGTGGAAGTCAAACGCAAACTCTAATCCCTGTCAGGCATGGATCCACTGCTGGCCATCTCTCCCGTCGACGGCCGATACGCCGGAAAGACGCAGGAACTCTCCGCCTTCTTCTCCGAGTGCGCCCTGATGCGTTACCGGGTACAGGTGGAAGTCGAATATTTCATCGCCCTGTGCGAACTCCCGCTCCCCCAGCTTTCCGGAGTAGATCCGGAACTCTTCCCGCAGCTCCGTGCCTTGTACGGAGACTTCACGCCTGAAGACGCGGCCCGGATCAAGGAAATCGAACGCCGAACCAACCACGATGTCAAAGCGGTGGAGTATTTTCTGAAAGAACGCTTTGCCGACCTCGGCCTCGCGGAATTCGGGGAGTTTATCCATTTCGGGCTTACCTCGCAGGACATCAACAATACCGCGACACCGCTTTCCCTCAAGGAAGCGCTTGTCGAGGTGTACATTCCGGCCCTGCGCGAATTGATGGCCATGCTCAACGAGCGGGCAGAACTTTGGGCCGACGTGCCGATGCTCGCCCATACCCACGGACAGCCCGCTTCCCCCACCCGCCTGGGAAAAGAGTTGGACGTCTTCCTGGCCCGGATCAAGGAACAACTCCGGCAACTCGAAGCCCGGCCCTATCCCGGCAAGTTCGGTGGTGCCACGGGCAACCTCAACGCCCACCACGTAGCTTACCCGGATATCGACTGGAATGACTTTGCGGAGAACTTTGTCGCTTCACTCGGGCTCAAGCGCTCCTATCCTACCACCCAGATCGACCATTACGACAATCTGGCTGCCATTTTCGACGCCCTGCGGCGCATCAACACCGTACTGGTGGATCTGAGCCGCGACTGCTGGCTCTATATCTCGATGGAGTATTTCGCCCAGGCCATCCAGCCAGGGGAAGTCGGCTCCTCCACGATGCCGCACAAAGTCAATCCCATCGACTTCGAAAATGCGGAAGGGAATCTCATGCTGGCCAACGCGATCTACGATTTCCTCTCTGAAAAGCTTCCGGTTTCGCGGCTGCAGCGCGATCTCACCGATTCGACGGTGCTGCGCAACATCGGCGTCCCGGTCGCCCACTCCCTGATCGCCATCCGTTCGCTGGAGAAAGGCATCGGCAAGTTGATCCTCAACGAGGAAAAAGTGTCGGACGACCTGGAGCGCAACTGGGCTGTCGTAGCCGAAGGGATCCAGACCGTTCTCCGGCGCGAGGGATATCCCAAGCCTTACGAGGCGTTGAAGGCGCTTACCCGCACGGGGGCGCACATCACCCGCGAAGCCATCAGCCGTTTCATCGACGACCTGAATGTCTCCGAAGAAGTCAAAGCCGAACTTCACGCCATCACCCCGCATAATTATACGGGACGATAAAAAGGCAATTAAAAAGGAAAAAGCGGTCTCCTTATCCAAGGGAGGCCGCTTTTACCTTTTAACCTAAAACTTAACCTATGAAAAAACTATTCGAATAAAGGTTAAGCAAAGGCCGTGCCAAAAATACTCTCGGGCTAAATCAATCCAGCAGGAATATCGAGGGTAATGATGTCGTCGTGGATTCCGACGATCAGTTCTTCGTGGAGCGGGAGCAGGACTTCCTGCCCCTCGGAGGTCTCCACGGTGAGGACGACGTTGCCGCCATAGTCGCTGAAATCGACGATTTCGCCGATCAGCCGCCGGGTACGGCTGTCTCGGACCTGCAGGCCGACCAACGTATCCTCTTCTTCGTCGTCATCGTCCTGGAAGGACACTTCGCGACCGACCAGTTCTTCCGCTTCGGCCAAGGTATCGATATCTTCGAACTTGACAATGCAGCGGTTGCCCTTCTCCTGCACGGATTCAAAGAAAAAGGGAACCGGCAGTCCATCGAATTCGATGAATACCGGTTCCCGGTTCTTCCAATCCTTGGGATCCTCGTCCACGCGGCTCAGCACCACTTCGCCGGACGCGCCCCAGGATTTCAGCACCTTCATCCCGAAATTACGCTTCCGGATTCTCGGCGGGAGCTTCTGCCTGGGCGGCAGCAGCGGCGGCTTCCTCAGCGGCAGCCTTGGCAGCAGCCTCAGCGGCAGCGGCGATCTCAGCCTTCTTCTTGGCGATGGCTTCCGCCCGCTCTTCGTTGACCTTGGCTTCCGCCTTGATGGCCGCCTTGACGGCTTCGGCGTTGGCGCTGGCAATGGTCTGCTTCTTCGAAGCGACCTTGGAATCCTTCTGGTTCTTCCAGGCGGCGAAACGACGCTCAGCCTCCTCCTCGGAGAAAGCGCCCTTGGCCACGCCACCCTGCAGGTGTTTCTTCAGCAGGACGCCCTCATAGGAGAGGATGCGGCGAGCCGTCGTGGTCGGCTGGGCACCTTTGTTGAGCCAGTCGAGGGCACGTTCACCGTCGAGAACGATGGTGGCGGGGTTGGTGTTCGGGTTGTAGAGGCCGATCTGTTCGATCAGACGGCCGTCGCGCGGTGCGCGTGCATCGGCCACGACAATGTGGAAATAGGCATAGTTCTTTTTGCCGTGACGTGCGAGACGAATTTTTACAGCCATTTGTACAAATGCTTAAAGTTAATAATCAGTTCAATAATCGTAACTTCCCCATCTGCTCGAGAAAGGGCCTGCAAATATACGGATTAATTTTGAAAAACAAACTTTTCGACGAAAAGCTGCTTACAAGGCATCGACTACTTTCTGCATGTGGTTGCCGTTCGAACCCTTGATGAGGATTGTGCTCTCCTTCAGCGGATTCTCCTGTACGAATGCTTTGAGCGCGTCGATGTCTGGGAAGGCTTTGACCTGTTTCGGGTCTGCATGCAGCGTGCGGGAGGCCCGGCTGAAGTCCTCACCCACCACGAAGATGCGCGGGGCTACCTCCATAGCCCGGCGCAGGGCGGAGCGGTGCTCTTCGGATGACTCTTCGCCGAGTTCGAGCATGTCGCCCAGCATGAGTACCTTGTTGGGGAAATCGGTACCCGCGAAATTGTCGAGGGACGCCCGCATGCTGGAGGGATTGGCATTGTAGGCGTCGATGATCAGCGTGTTTTCGCGCGTCTTGACCAACTGGCTCCGGCTGTTCGAGGGCGTGTAGGCCTCGATGGCAGCCACGGCCTTGTTGAAAGGAACCTCAAAGAAATCGGCGATAGCCAGGGCGGCCATCACATTGTCGGCGTTGTAGTCGCCGACCAAATGGGTGGAGATCGTCACCTTCCGGTCATTCTTTTCCATCTCCAGGCGGAGGAATGGGGATTCCGCGGTTGCCGGAAGAATCTGGACTCCCTGCTCCCGGACGCCGTAGCGACGCGTACGCAGGCCCTGCCGATGCGATACCATCTCGCAGAGGTTTTCGTTGTCGGCGTTGTAGAAGACCATGCCGCCCCGCTGCCGCAGATTGTCGTAGAGTTCGCCCTTGGCCTTCTTGACGCCTTCGAAAGAACCGAAGCCCATCAGGTGCGCCTTCCCCACGGTGGTAATCAGGCCGCAAGTGGGCTGAACGATCCGGGTCAGGCTGGCGATTTCACCCGGAGCGCTGGCACCCATCTCGACCACTGCGATATCGGTCCGCTCGTCGAGCCGGAAGAGCGTCAGGGGGACGCCGATATGGTTGTTGAAATTCTCCTGCGTCGCCACGACATTGTATTTCTTGGCCAGCACGGCGGCGACCAGTTCTTTGGTTGTGGTCTTTCCGTTGGTGCCTGTGATACCTACGACAGGGATGTCCAGCTGCTTGCGGTGGTAAGCGGCCATTTCCTGAAGCATACCCAGAGAATTCTCCACGACAATGCACTTCCGCCCCCGGTAGGACGTCCCCTCCAGCAGGAACCGGTCGACAACGGCATAGCGGGCGCCCGACTTGAGCGCTTCGAGGGCGAAGTCGTTTCCGTCAAACTTTTCACCCTTGAGGGCGAAGAACATGACGCCGTCCTTGATGTTGCGGCTGTCCGTCGTAATTCCCGAGCACCTTTTGTAAAGGGCGTACAACTCCTCTACTGATATCATAGCTTTTCGTTATTGTTTTCCTGTCGATCCAAATCCACCGCTGCCGCGGTCACTCTCTTCCAACGTTTCCACCGGTTCCCATTCCACGGTTTCATGCCGTGCCACCACCATCTGGGCGATGCGTTCACCCGGCTGGACGGTGAAGGGCTCCTTCGAAAGATTGACCAGCACCACTTTGATTTCACCCCGATAGTCGGCATCGATGGTCCCCGGAGCATTCACGATCGAGATACCGTTCCGGGCGGCCAGGCCGCTGCGTGGACGGATCTGCGCCTCATAGCCGGCGGGCAGCTCGATATGGAGACCTGTCGGGACCAAAGCGCGCTCCAGCGAACCCAGCACGACCGGCTCCTGCAAGTCGGCCCGGAGGTCCATACCGGCTGAAAGCGCTGTAGCATAGGCCGGGAGAGCGAATGGCGAATGGTTGACGATCTTCACTTTCATCAGGCGGTCCTTTTCTTTCTAATTGCAAATATAACAAATGCAACGGCAATATAGAGCAGCACAAAGGCGGAATGTACAAGAATTTTTGCCCAGATTCCCATATCCGGCAACAGAAGGCTCAGCCCCCAGACGCCGAGGCCTGCCGCGACCAGCAGGAGCACCACGCCCCAGTTGTAGGGAATGGGGTAGTGTTTGCGCCCCAGGACGGCAGTCAACACCAACATCGTGAGGTAACTGGCGATATGGGCCCAGGCGGCGGCATGGTAGGAGTAGCGCGGCATGAAGATGAGGTTGATCACGACCGTGACCACCAAGCCTGCCAAGGTAATCCAGACGGCATAGCCCGTCTTCTCCGAGAGTTTGTACCAGATATTGACGTTGAACAGGATGCCTGTGATGATATAGGCCATCAGCATGATAGGCGTGATGTCGAGGCCCACGCGGAAATCTTTGCCCAGGATCAGACCGATCTCATCCATGAAGAGCATCAGGACCACGAAGCCGAACATGCAGAAGGCCGTGAAATAGTCGAGAACGTCGGCATAGACCTTCTTGCTGCCCTTGTCACGCTCGCGCTGGAAGAAAAAGGGTTCAGCCGCATAGCGGAACATCTGCACGAAGAGCTGCATGATGACGGCCAGTTTGACGGCCGCCTGATAAACGCCCAGGTCGGCCCGCCAGTTGACGGGATCTGCGTTGCAGAAGCGCATCAGCACGCGGTCGAGCACGTCGTTCATGATGCCCGGCAGACCGGCGACCATCAGGGGCAGTGAATAGAGGAGAAGCCGCCGGATCAGGCCACGGTCCAGCCGGAAGGTGAGCTTCAGGAGTTCAGGTGCAATGAGCACGAGGCAGACCAGACAGCTGACCAGGATGGCGAAGATGGGATATGTAAAGTCGGGCGTAGCGCTCACGAAGCGGGTAAGCCAATGATCGGGACGGGCGGCGAACCGGGCGGCCATTACCAGGTAGAGCAGCAGGTTGACCCCCACTTCCGTCAGGATCTTGAGCGTCTTGATGACAGCGAACTTGAGCGCCTTGTGCTCATGGCGAAGTTTGGCGAAGAGGATGGCCGTGGTACAGTCCAGGAAGAGGATCAGGCCGCAATAGATGATCAGGTTGGAGAATCCCGCGTAGCCCATCGCCGTGGAGATGTCTCCCGCAAAGAGGATCATGCAGGCCAGGAACACGGCGCAGATGCCGAAAACAGTGACGAAAGCGTTGGAGAAGACCTTCCGGGGATCGGCCCCTTCTTTGGTGGCGTAGCGGAAACAGCCCGTTTCCAATCCGAGCGTAAGGACCACCTGCAACATGGCTATGTAGGCCATGAATTCCGACATGACCCCGAAATCCGACTGTGTAAGGACGCGGGTGTAGAGCGGAACGAGCGCGAAGTTGATGATCCGCGCCAGGATGGTACTCAGGCCGTAGATGGCGGTTTCGCCGGCAAGTTGCTTGATCGGATTGGCCACTTGGAGGAGATTTAACTGACAAATTTAAGAAATAATCACTAATTTTGAATCCGTAAAAAAGCACATTCCATGAAATACCGTTTCGCCATTCTCTTTCTGGCAGCCGCCGTCCTGTTGGCGGGCTGCAAGAACGGCAAGGAGCCGCAACCTGTCGAAGGAACGGACCCCGCCGCGGAACAAACCACGGAACAGACCCAAGAAGAAAGCAAACCCATGAACGAAACTCCTGCCAAACCCGCCGACAAGTGGGCAGAACTCGGTGATGAACCGATGCTGACGATCAAGACTACCGACGGCACGATGACCGTCAAACTCTACGCGGAAACCCCGCTCCATCGCGACAATTTCGTAAAGCTGGCCAAATCCGGTTTCTACAATGGCCTGCTGTTCCACCGGATCATCAAGGGATTCATGATCCAGGGCGGCGACCCGTTTACCCGTGACTCCTCCAAGGTTGCCCAGTACGGCACCGGCGGCCCGGGCTATACCATCCCTGCCGAAATCGTGGCGGGCAAGACCCACAAGAAAGGCGCCCTGGCGGCGGCCCGGCGCGGCGACCAGGTCAATCCGGCCAAGGAATCGTCGGGCTCCCAGTTCTACATTGTCCAGGATGCGGAAGGCTGCAGCCACCTCGACGGGGAATACACCATCTTCGGCGAAGTGGTGACCGGTCTGGACGTCATCGACAAGATTGCTTCCGAACGGACGGATTTCCGTGACCGGCCGGTCCGGAAAGTGCAGATTGTTTCCATCACACCTGCCGAATAATTCTCGTTTTGGCACGACCTTTGCTTAACCTCTATTCGAATAGTTTTTTCATAGGTTAAGTTTTAGGTTAAAAGAATAGGGGCGGCCCGCATCAGCGAGCCGCCCCTATTCTTTGTATCAACAGGCTACACGAACGATTCGATGACGGCGCGGGCCTCAGCGACCTTGGCTTCGAGGAGTTTGAGGCTCGTGGCTTCGCAGAGGAAACGCAGATAAGGCTCCGTGTTCGACGGACGGACATTGAACCACCAGTTCTTGAACTCGACCCGGTAGCCGTCGAAGTCGTAAAAGGCCGTATGCTTCTCAGCTTCCATGAAGTGATTCTTCACGGCATCCATGGCCGCCTGCTTGTTTTCCACACGGAAGTTGACCTCGCCGGAATTTTCGTAATGCTTGATACGGGCGATCATTTCGGAAAACGTGATGCCCTCCCGCTTCAGCTTGGCCACGATATTGAGCACCATCACGCTGGCCAGCAGGCCACTGTCAGAATAGAAGAAATCACGGAAATAGTAGTGCCCGGCTACTTCACCGCCCCAGACACCGCCCAGTTCGCGGAGACGGGGCGCTGCGAAGGCGCGGCCCACCTTCCACATGGCGATTTCGGCACCCAGCGGCTCGAGGTACTCGGCAACGGACTTGGAACTGCGGATGTCTTCGAGCACAATGCCTTTCTCGCCTTTTTCCTTGATGAAGTACTCTCCGAGCAGCGCGATAATCAGGTCGGGCGCGATGAAACTGCCCGTCTCATCAATGAACATCACCCGGTCGGCGTCGCCGTCATAAATGACGCCCACATCGCATTTCTCGGCAATAACCAGTTTCTGCAAGTCCACCACGTTCTCGGGCTGGAAGGGGTTGGCTTCGTGGTGGGGGAAACTACCGTCTAGCGTATCGTAAAGATAGATAGGTTTTTCGCCGAAAAGCTGGTGAACGAAAATCGAAGCCATGCCGTTGGAGCAGTCCATACCGATCTTCAGGTTGGAGAAATCCTGCTCAAAGCCCTTCAGGAAAGCCACATATTCTTCCTGGACATCGTAGTCGCGGACACTGCCGGGTTCCGGCGCCGGCGGCGTGGGCCGTTCTTCCAGAATCCAGCGTTCAATGGTACTCAGACCGCTGTCATAGCCGACGGGAAGCGCCAGTTCACGGGAGATTTTCAGGCCGTTGTCTTCCTTGGGATTGTGGGAGGCCGTAATCTGGACAGAAGCCTTGAAGCCGTGACGGGCGGTCACGTAATAGACGAACGGCGTGGTGCTCAGGCCCAAGTCCCAGACCTCGGCGCCGGCATCGACCAGTCCCCGGATGACCGCTTCATGCAGGTCCGGCGATGAAAGACGCATGTCACGTCCCACCAGGACGCGGCGGGTGTCGAGCAATTCGGGAAGGAAATACGCCACCTTGTAGGCGAGATCGGTCGTCAGGTCCGTCCCGAAATGGCCACGGATGTCGTACGCGTGGAAAGCTTTCAGTTTCATAGATTTATTTTTTGTCTGTTTTCACACGATAACGGGTGCGGACATTGCCCCGGCTGATGTTCATCAGTTTGCCGGTAAGCATTTTCCGCCGGATGGGCGATGCATGGTCCGTAAACAGGACGCCGTCGAGGTGGTCCATCTCATGCTGGATCATGCGGGCGGCGAATCCTTCAAAATCCTCCTCCACCTCCTCAAAGTTCAGGTTGACGTAACGGACCCGGATCTTCTCTGGCCGGGAGATCTCGGCATCGACATTGGGGATGCTCAGACACCCCTCCTCATACGAGCATGTTGTCTCGCTCTCGAAAGTGAAGCGGGGATTGATCATTTCTCGATGAAAGCCCTTGAGTTCAGGATAACGGTCGGTCAGGTCGTTCCCGTCCACCACCAGGATGCGCTTGGAGACGCCTACCTGCGGCGCGGCCAGGCCGCAGCCGTCGGCGTGGTGCATGGTTTCGACCATGTCGTCTATGAATTTCCGGAGACCTTCGCGGTCGGAGAGGTCATCCTCCTGCGCGGGCGTGCGCAGGACTTGGGATCCGTATAAATAAATGGGTAGTATCATGTCGCAGGTTTGTCTCGGTCAAGGTAGGTCTGCAGAATCAGGGCAGCACTCACCTTGTCCACGGCGCTCTTGTCGCGCCGGTCCATCTTCTTCACGCCGCCGTCGATCATCGCCCGGTGGGCCAGGACGGAGGTAAAGCGCTCATCTTCCAGGGTGACAGGGACCTGCGGGAAGTGTTTCCGGAGCAGGTTCAGGAACTGGTCCACGTAGCGGGCCGCCTCGGAAGGGGTGTTGTCCAGATTCATGGGATAGCCGACGACGAAGCGCTCGACGGGTTCGTTTTCGGCATATCGTTTCAGATAATCTATTATCTTTGCAGACGGGACAGTTTCCAGGGCGGAGGCAAAAATCCGCAGCGGGTCGCTGACCGCGACACCGACGCGTTTCCTGCCGTAATCGATCCCGATGATTCTGTCCATATTTTGCAAAGTTAACGAATTCTATGGCAAAACAAGCAAGAAAATTGGACAGGCATCAGCTCCTTTCCCTCTCGGCCGGCGCGCTGGTGGTGATGCTGCTGACCTACCTGCTCATTGCCCATACGCCGCTGCGCCGGACGATTCCGGGTTATCCGTCACGGGAAACCCGGCAGGCGGCCATCGAAAATTACCAGAAGATCGACTCGCTCGAAAAGGTGATCGACCTGTGGGCCTTCCAGGTGGCCAATATCCAACGGATTGCCACAGGCCGGGAACCGCTGCCCATCGATTCGATGCGGCTGGCGCAGACCGGGACCGAGCCGGATGCGGAGGAACTCGCCGTCTGGGAAACCAGTGACTCGCTGCTCCGCGCCCAAGTGGAACAACTCGACGCCGGACAACGGGCCGCTCCTGCTCCAGCACGGATCGAAGCGCTGCAGGGGCTCAAGTTCGTCAAACCCTTGAAAGGCACAATCAAAGAAGGATTCAGCCGTACCGGAAGCCATCCTTTCATCGAAATCTCCGCCCCGTCCGGCACACAGGTCAGTGCCATTCTCGACGGCCGCATCGTCTCGGCCGAATGGAACGAACTGGAAGGATGCACGATGAAAATCCAGCACGAGGGGGACGTTACCTCCTTCTACCGGCATGCTGACCGGCTGCTCAAGAGCGTCGGAGACCAGGTCAAAGCCGGAACGGCCGTCGCCGTCGTCGGAGAAACCGGAGAACTCTCCCAGGCGCTCATCCAGCTTGAAATCCGCTACAAGAACCAACCCGTCGATCCCGCTTTATATATTTCGTTCTGATGGAACTGCAATCCAAGAGACATGTCGCTATCCTCGGCTCAACCGGGTCGATCGGCACCCAGGCGCTCGACGTGATCGGGCAGCATCCCGATCTTTTTGAGGTAGAACTGCTTACCGCCTACAACAACAGCCGGCTGCTCATCGAGCAGGCCCGGAAATTCAATCCCGCAGCGGTCGTCATCTGCAATGAAGACCTGTACGACGAAGTCTTCGCCGCGCTCGACCCGCTCGACATCCATGTTTTCGCAGGGATTGACTCCGTGTGCGAACTGGTAAAAGCACCGCAGACCGACATCGTACTGACCGCCATGGTGGGATTCAGCGGTCTGCGCCCCACCATCGCTGCCATCCGTGCCGGCAAAGCCATCGCCCTGGCCAACAAAGAGACCCTTGTGGCAGCCGGTGCCCTGATCATGCCCATGGCCCGGCGCTTCGGCGCGCCGATCCTCCCTGTCGATTCGGAGCACTCCGCCATCTTCCAGTGCCTGCAGGGTGAGCATGCCCGCCTGGAGAAGATCCTGCTTACCGGCTCGGGAGGTCCTTTCCTCCACAGCAGCCGCGAAGCAATCGCCGCCGCGACGCGCGAAGAAGCCCTCAACCACCCGCGTTGGAAAATGGGCGCCAAAGTCACCATCGATTCGGCCAGCCTGATGAACAAGGGGCTTGAACTGATTGAAGCCCGCTGGCTCTTCAATGTGGAACCGAAAGACATCGAGGTCGTGATCCACCCGCAGTCCATCATCCATTCGATGGTCCAGTTCTCCGACGGTTGCGTGATGGCACAACTGAGCCAGCCCGATATGCGGCTGCCCATCCAGTATGCCCTCTCCTATCCCCGGCGGATCGACCTGAACACGCGCCGGCTCGACTTCGCGGAATTGGGCAGCCTCACGTTCGAAAAACCAGACCTGGAAAGATTTCCCTGCCTGGGTCTGGCGTACGAGGCGCTGGAAAAGGGCGGAAACGCGACCTGCATCATGAACGGAGCCAATGAAGTGGCCGTGGCCGCTTTTCTGGAAGGGCGAATCCGGTTCGCAGAGATCCCCGAAATCATTTCCACCGCGTTGGCACAGTGCGAATTTGTCGCCGAACCTGATCTCGAGCAGATTTATAGCACGGATTTTGAAGCGAAACGTCTCGCTGCCGAGATGGTTGAAAGAAAGACACACTAATGGTTGTATTGCTGAAAATCGTCCAGGTCATCCTGGCTCTCTCCTTGCTTGTACTCTTCCATGAGTTCGGGCACTACTCCTTTGCCAAACTGTTCAAGACACGCGTCGAGAAGTTCTACCTGTTCTTCAATCCCAAACGGTCGCTCCTCAAATTCAAGCATTTCGACGGAAAATGGCACTGCAAGGCCTTTGCGCCGAACGACGATCCCCAATGGGACACCCATCCGGAGCGGACCGAGTACGGTATCGGCTGGCTGCCCTTCGGCGGCTATTGCAAGATTGCCGGCATGATCGACGAGTCGATGGACACCGAAGCCCTCAAGCAACCGCCGCAGCCCTACGAATTCCGGACGAAGAAAGCCTGGCAACGTTTCTTCATCATGTTCGGCGGCGTGCTCTTCAACTTCATCCTGGCCATCATCCTCTACGCCGCCATCCTGGGCACGTGGGGGGAAGAATACCTGCGTAACGAAGATGCCGTGTACGGCGTGGCAGTCAATGACCTTTCGCAGGAGATCGGTTTCCAGTTCGGCGACCGGATCCTGGCCTTCGACGGTATTCCGACCGAAAACTTCAATAGCCTGCAGGTCGATCTCGTCCGGTCACAGGCCCGGGAAGCCACCGTCCTGCGCGGCGGCGATACCGTAACCGTATCCATCGATCCAGTATATCTGCCGGCCATGCTCAACACTCCGGGCATGTTTGACCTGGCTTTCCCCTTCGTGGTAAAGGAAGTCCAGCCTGAGTCGCCCAACATTGCCTCCGGGCTGCAGGCCGGCGACACCCTGAAAGCGATTGACGGACAGTCGATGATCATTGTCCAGCAAATTCAGCAGGAACTTCTCCGGCACCGCGGCGAGGCTATCGAAGCCACGGTCCGACGCCCGGCCGGAACGCTTGACATCCCCTTGCAGGTCGATACAGCCGGTCATGTAGGCGTCCTGCTCGACACCGACCTGAACCAGTTCTTCCATGTGACGACCCGCGAGTACAGCCTGCTCTCCGCCCTGCCGGCCGGTGCCCGGAAAACCTGGACCACCATCAAGGGCTATGTGCAGGAACTCGGACTGATCTTCTCACCCAAGACCCAGGCCTACAAATCCGTGGGCAGTTTCATCGCCATCGGGCGCATTTTCCCCGACACCTGGGACTGGTTCCGGTTCTGGTCGCTGTGCGCCCTGCTCTCCATCATGCTGGGCGTGATGAACCTGCTGCCCATCCCCGCCCTCGACGGCGGACACATCCTCTTCCTGCTCTTTGAAATGCTGACCGGACGGCGGCCCTCCGACAAATTCATGGAGGTGGCCGAATGGATCGGCATGGCCCTGCTGCTGATGCTGATGATCCTGGCCTTCGGCAACGACATCCGCAGCCTTTTCCGATAAAACAAAACACGGTTTACCATGAAAAAATACATCCTCCCCGTACTGCTGGCCGGCCTGATGCTTTTGTCCGGCGCCTGCGAGAAAGAAAAAACGAAAGGCCTGCTCCCCTCCATCAGCGGCAAGGCGGGCGAAGTGGAGATCGTCTCCAGCAAAGCCCTCTGGGAATCGGAAGTAGGCAACGCCATCCGCACCGTCCTGCAGGCCGAGTATCCCTTCACACCGCAGAAGGAGAACAAATACCGGATCTACAATGTGCCCCCCGAGGGCTTCGTCAACGTGTTCCGGTTCCATCGCAACATTCTTTATGTCCACGTTGCCGACACCTGTACCAAGAAGCTGGTCGTCAACAAGAACGTCTGGGCGGAACCGCAGACCATGATTTCGGTCTTCGCACCCGACGAGGCCTCTGCCGCCGAGATCATCCTCTCGCATGACGAGAAAATCTGCGAGACCTTCGAGGATGCAGAACGGGAGCGGGTCATCATCAACGCCAAGTCGTTCCCGAACGAAGGGCTGGCCACGATCGTGCGCAACCAGTTCGGCGGAAGCCCTTGGTTCCCTTCGTCCTACACGATGAAGAAGCAAACCGACAATTTCGCCTGGATTTCCTACGAAACAACTTACACCACCCAGGGGGTCTTCATCTACCGTTTCCCTTATACCGGCGAGAATCAGTTCACGCTGGAAGCCCTGGTGGCCAAGCGCAACGAGGTGATGAAGGAGAACGTACCCGGTTCGCTTGAGGGCAGCTACATGATCACCAACCCTGTCATCCAGCCCGGATACTGGCAGAAAACCTACCGTGGCCGGACTTTCACGGAGATCCGTTCGCTCTGGGAAACCCAGAACGACTATATGGGCGGGCCCTTCATCAGCGATGCGTTCCGCAGTTCCGACGGCAAGGATGTGATCGTCATCGAGGGCTTCGTGTATGCGCCCAAATACGACAAGCGTGACTACCTGCGACAGGTGGAAGCCATCATCTATTCCTGGCACTGAGGAAGAAATAACGCAAAAGAGAAGAAAAAAATTTGTGGTTGAAAAAAGTTTTTCTATCTTTGCGGTCCCATTCTGAGAAGCATGGGTCGTCGGCGGGTTCGTCTATCGGCTAGGACGAGAGATTTTCATTCTCTAAAGAGGAGTTCGACTCTCCTACCCGCTACCAAAAAATATAAAAAATCAAGTAATGGCAAATCACGCATCAGCAGACAAGCGTTTCCGCCAAAGCGAGAAGCGCAGAGTGCATAACAAGTATTATGCACGCACGACAAGAAACGCCATCAAGGCGATCCGCAATACGACCGACAAAGCAGCAGCCGAGGCTTCCATGCCGAAGGTGTTCGCCATGATCGACAAACTGGCCAAGATCGACGTTATCCACAAGAACAAGGCCGCCAACCTGAAGAGCGGTATCGCGGTTTATGTGAACAAGCTCGCATAAATTGCTTTTTTGTCGAGAGAGTCTGAAAAAACTTTCCAACCTTTGTTGGGAAGTTTTTTTATATCCCGACACCATGAAAAACAAAAGCATCAAAACTTGGGATGAGGAAGAGCGGCCGCGGGAGAAGCTGATGCACCAAGGGGCCGCCACACTCACGAATGCAGAACTGCTGGCCATCCTGCTCCAGTCGGGAACCCGGGACAAGAGCGCCGTGGATCTGGCCCGCGAACTGCTGTCCGGCTGCGGCGGGCGGCTTGGAGAACTGGCCCGGCGGGAAGCGGGGCCGATGATGGGCATCGAAGGGATCGGCCCGGCAAAGGCCACGACCATCCACGCCACTTTCGAACTGGCCCGTCGGCTGGCCGCTGAAATCCCCGAAGAGGAACTGACCATCCGGACACCCGAAACCGTCGCCCGGATGATGGCGCCTTTCCTGCGCCACCTGCCCCACGAAGAGTGTTGGGTCCTCTACCTTAACCGCGGCAGTAAACTGACCGGAAAGGAACGCGTGAGCTCCGGCGGCCTGAGTTCCACCGTCTTCGACATCAAGATGATTGTCAAGAAAGCCGTAGAGCGGCTGGCCAGCGGCCTGATCCTGGTCCACAACCACCCCTCGGGCAATCCGCAGCCCGGCGGGCAGGACCGCACCCAGACCGAAGCGCTCCGCAAGGCCGCCGCTGTCTTCGACATTGCCCTGATCGACCATGTCATCATCGGACGCAAAAAATATTACAGTTTTTCCGATGAGGTAGAAAGCCGATACTGAGAAAATGACTATCTTCGCATGAATATTTGACAATCATGAAACGTTTGATATTTTTTCTTGCCGCGGTCTCTTTCGCCTTCGTGGCCTTTGCGCAGACCCCGGAAGAAATCTTCGCCCGCATGGAGGCGGAAATCGACAAACATGAGAAAGAAGGCGTTGTCATGACCGTCGATGTCAAGGTCCCCTTATTGGGCACCATGAGCTCCAAAGTCTATTCTCTGGATGACAAGACGCGCATGGAGGTGACAATGAAGGGCTTTCAGTTCATTACCTGGGACAACGGCGTGACCGAGTGGACCTATAACTCCAAAACGGACGAAATCGAAATCAAGAAAGTGGGCGCCAAGAACAGCGAGCCGGAAGGCGATGTAGGCATGTTCGAGGGCCTCACCGACGGCTATGACATCACCCTCAAGAAAGAGACGGCCGACACCTGGTATTTTGTCTGCAAGAAATCCAAGCACAATTCCGACAAAGACGCCCCGAAAACCATCGATCTGGTCGTCGCCAAACGCACATATTACCCCGTCAGCCTGAAAGCCACGATTACCGGCGTGGCCATGACCCTGCACGACATCTCTTTCGGTGTGACCGAGAAACAGGTCACCTTCAATCCCAAAGACTATCCCACGGCCAAAATCGTGGACAAACGATAAACCAGCCCGACTTAAGCCATGAAAATCATTACCCTCGGAGAAACCGACTCCCTGCTGGGCCATTACCTGGCCCAGATCCGCGACCGCTCGATCCAGAAAGACAGCCTGCGGTTCCGCCGGAACCTCGAACGCATGGGAGAGATCTTCGCCTATGAGATCAGCAAGACCCTCCACTATGAGACCGTCGAAACCGAGACGCCGCTCGGTATCGCAGAATGCCGTGTCCTGACCAATCCCATCGTACTGGCGACCATCCTGCGTGCCGGCCTGCCCGTCCATCAGGGATTGCTCAATTACTTCGATGATGCGCAGAACGCCTTCGTGGCTGCCTATCGCAAATACGGCGCCGGCAACGAATGCGACATGAACATCGAGTACCAGAGCTGTCCGCCGCTGGAAGGCAAGATCCTGGTGATCGCCGATGCCATGCTTGCCTCCGGGGCGTCCATGCTGATGACTTACGAAAGCCTGGTGGCGAACGGGGAGCCGGCCTACACGCACATCGTCTGCCCGGTCGCCTCGCGCGACGGCGTTGAGAATCTCTCGAAGAACCTCCCGCACAAGCACGTGACCTTCTGGGTCGGCGCCATCGACGAGGAACTCACCAACCACTCCTACATCGTCCCGGGACTGGGCGATGCGGGAGACCTGGCTTTCGGCGAGAAAAACTAATCGGATTTCAAACCAATTCGCAGCGCAACGTGGCCGAGGTGCAGGAAAGCACCCGGACGGTTACGGTATCGCCTGCTTTGTGCCCGCCTGCCGGGAAGATGCAGGTCTTGTTCTGGGACGTGCGCCCCATGAGTTCGGCCTCGTTCCGCTTGGAAGGGCCTTCAATCAGCACCTCGAAGGTGCAGCCTACACATCGTCGGTTGCTCTCCAAGGACAACTCGTTCTGGAGTGCGATAATTTCATTGAGACGGGCCGTCTTGACTGCTGCCGGCACATCATCGGGCATCCGTCGCGACGCCTTGGTTCCGGGACGTTCGGAATACTGGAACATAAACGCACTGTCGTACCGCACTTCGCGGAACAGTGACATCGTTGCGGCGTGATCCTCGTCGGTTTCTCCGCTGAAACCGGCAATCACATCGGTCGTGACGGCGCAGTCAGGCAGGATCTCCCGGATCCGGGCAATCCGTTCCAGGTAATGGGCCCGCGTGTATTTGCGGTTCATCTTCTCAAGCATCACGTCGCTGCCCGACTGGACGGGCAGGTGGATGTGGCGGCAGATGTTCGGATAACGCGCCATCGTATGGAGTACGGCATCGCTCATGTCTTTGGGGTGTGACGTGGCAAAACGCACCCGCACTGTCGGGTCCAGCAGCGCGACCTTTTCAAGCAGCCGGGCGAAATCGACCACGCCGTCCGGATCGTCGGGACAGGCCCAGCGATAAGAGTCCACGTTCTGCCCCAGCAGGTTGATTTCCCGGTAGCCGTCCTCGATGAGCGTCCGGGCTTCGCACAGGATGCTCTCCGGATCGCGGCTGCGCTCGGCGCCCCGGACGAACGGAACGATGCAGTAGGAGCACACATTGTTGCATCCCCGCATGATCGAGATGAATGCCGTGACGCCTTCGCGGTCCATCCGGACAGGAGCGATGTCGGCATAGGTCTCCTCATGCGACAGCAGCGTATTGATCTGCTTGCCCGATACCGAAACCGCCTCGACCAGACGCGGCAGATCGCGGTAGGCATCCGGACCCGCCACCAAGTCGACCGCTGCATTCTCCAGCAACTGCTCCTTGAGCCGCTCCGCCATGCAGCCGAGCACGCCCACCACAACGCCGCGACGGCGCTTTTTCTCCTGACGGAAGACATCGAGGCGGCCCAGTACGCGCTGCTCCGCATTGTCGCGCACCGAGCAGGTATTGATCAGGATCAGGTCGGCCCGGTCCATCTCATGGCAACGCTCATAGCCCGCCTTCTGCAGAATGGCCAGCACGACCTCACTGTCGTTCACGTTCATCTGGCACCCGTAGGTTTCGATATAGACATTCATTTTGGCTTGAATTTCGCTGCAAAGATAACTTTTTATATCTTTGTATAATGATTCGGAACTTGAAAAACATGAAGCGCATCCTTGCTCTCCTCGTCCTTGTCCTGCTCGCCGTTGCCTGCACCAAGGATACCCGGACTCCCGTGATTACGGGATACCGGCTCAGCCAGATCGGTTCGCCGGGCTTCGGCCCCGAAGGCGTTACGGCCGACCTGACCTTGGAGATCGACGTGCAGAACCCCTCGGCCGACCCGTTTACTGTGGAAACGCTGGAAGCCATCCTCTACCGGGGAATCGAGACCAGTCCGTTCGCCACCCTGGTGCTGCTGGAATCCAAGTCCATCGAGCCCAAGAGCGAAGCAACGGTTCCTCTCCCGCTCAAAGCCCGCTTCACCCGTCCCCTCGCCCTGCTGGGCGGCGGGCTCAGCACCGACCTGTCCGCTTATACGGCGGACCTGGACCTGACCGTCCGCAAAGGCTCGTTCAAGAAACGGATCACCCAGGAGCGTGTGCCCCTCGACCAGCTCGGGAGCCTGCTCGGTAAAACCGCAAAAACGAAAGGATATGAAAAAGAATAGCCTCCTGGCGCTGCTGGCCGCTCTCCTGCTGGCCGGTACCGCCTATGCTCAGTCACCTGTCGACAGCACGATTCTGGGCGCCGATATCTTCTCGCTCATCGGCCAGAAAGGCTCCGGATCGGTTACGGTCAACCAGTCGTATGAAATCCGGAACGCCCTGTCCCGCCACATCGTGGCCAACAGCAACACCAAGATGCAGGGCTACCGCGTCCGCATCTTCTTCGACAGCGACCAGACCGCCCGTGCGAAATCAGAAGCCATTGCAGCCGGATTCATGGAGCGCTATCCCGGCATCAAGGCCTATCGGAGCCATGTCAGCCCCTATTTCAAAGTGACGGTGGGCGATTTCCGTACCCGGGCCGACGCCCAACGGTTCGCCAGCCGGCTCCTCAACAGCGGAGCCTACCAATACGTCTTCGTCGTCAAGGAGACCATCAATTATCCCGGTTTTTAAGATGCTGAAGCAGACCCAACAACTCAAGCAGACCCAGCGGCTCTCCCCGCTGCAGATCCAGACCATCAAGCTGATCGAGCTGCCGGCCCCCGAGCTGGAACAGCGGATCCAGAAGGAGCTGGAAGAGAATCCCGTCCTGGAAGAAGTCGTAGATGACTCCCCCGAGGGCGAGGAAAAGAAAAATGTCTCCTTGAGTGAATACAGCGGCAGCGATCCCACCCCTTCCTACAAACTCTACGTCAACAACCAGGGCAAGGACCTCAAGCCCCAATACAATACTTTTTCCGTACGGGAAAGCTTCCACCAGAGCCTGGAAGCCCAGCTCGGCTACTGCAAGATTGACGAACGCCAGCGGCAGATCGCCCTCTTCATCATCGGCATGATCGATGACGACGGTTATCTGCGCCGCGACCTGGAATCCCTCTCCGACGACATTTCCTTCCGGCTGGGCATCGAAACCACTGTCGACGAAGTGGAGGAACTGCTTTTCATGATCCAGGAGTTCGATCCCGTCGGCGTGGGCGCGCGCGACCTGCGCGAATGCCTGCTGCTGCAGCTTGAAGCCAAGAAACAGACCGAGACAGTGCAGCTGGCCGACAGGATCCTGCGCGACTATTTCACCGAATTCACTAAAAAACACTACAACAAGATCACGGCGAAACTCGGCATCACCGAAGAACAGCTGAAAGAAGCCATTGCCGAAATCGTCCGGCTCAATCCGCGTCCCGGCGGCCAGATTGACGACTCTTATACGGAGCAGGTCCAGCAGGTGGTACCCGATTTCCTGGTCGAACTCAAGGACGGCGAGCCCGTGATGTCGATGCCCCGCTTTTCTGTGCCGGAACTCAAGGTCAACAAGCGCTACGCCGACGTGCTGATGGAAGCAGCCAACAGCGCCACCCGGGAGAAGAAGGAAGCCGCCAGCTTCGTCAAGCAGAAACTCGACTCGGCCAAATGGTTTATCGAAGCCATCAAGCAGCGGCACAATACGCTGCAGAACACGATGAACGCCATCATCGAATACCAGCACGACTTCTTCATTGACGGTGACGAGACCCTCCTCAAGCCGATGGTGCTGCGCAACATCGCCGAAAAGACCGGACTCGACATCTCGACCATCTCGCGCGTGGTCAACTGCAAGTATGTCCAGACCCATTTCGGCATCTATCCACTGAAATACTTCTTCTCAGAGGGCCTGGTGGCCAACGATGGCGAAGAGGTCTCTACCCGCGAGATCAAAACCATCCTCACCACCAGCATTGACGAAGAAGACAAGCGCAAGCCGCTCACCGACGAGGAACTTGTGACCGTGCTGGCCCAAAAAGGGTACAAAGTGGCGCGACGTACCGTCGCCAAATACCGCGAGCAACTCAACATCCCGATCGCAAGGCTCCGGAAAGAACTCTAATTTCTACCGATATGACCAAAATGAAAACCATCTACCTGGGCGACCTGCGGTGCGAAGCCGAACACCTCGACTCAGGCAGCAAGATCCGCACCGTAGCTCCCAAAGACAACAACGGCGACGGTTCCCTCTTTTCCCCGACCGACCTGTTCGCCACTTCGCTTGGCTGCTGCATGCTGACCATCATCGGCATGACAGCCCGCACCCACGGCTTCTCCATCGACGGGACGACCATCACTACGGAGAAGATCATGGCGGCCAATCCGCGCCGCGTGGCGGAACTGCATCTTGAAATCAAACTCCCCGAAGGAAGCAATTACACCGACAAGGAGAAAAAGCTCATCGAGAACGCGGCCAAAACCTGTCCGGTGGCCAACAGCCTGCATCCGGACATCAAGAAAGTCATCGAATTCATCTGGTAAGCGGCCAGCCGGCTACTCGACCGTCCACTCGCAGCCGTCCTTGGTGTCCTTGATCTGGACACCCAGTGCCTTGAGTTCATCGCGGATGCGGTCGCTCGTCGCCCAGTCTTTGGCGGCCTTGGCTTGTTTCCGCATCTCGGCAATCATGCCGATCAAACCATCGACCAGTTTCCCGGAAGCTGCGTCGGTGGTTTCGTCTTGCAGGCCCAGGACGTCCTGAAGGACATCCGTGAAGAGCCCGGCCAGGATCTGCCGGTCGGCCTCGTTGATCTGGAGCGACTTGTCTTTGACACTGTTGACCATCCTGACGGCATCGAAAAGCACGGAGAGCGCGATCGGGGTGTTGAGATCGTCGCAGAGCGCCTCAAAGGCCCGGTCGGTCAAGGCTGCAATCTCCGCGTTTGCCGGCGCCTTCGGGTCAACCGGGAGGTTCTTGACATCCCGGGCGGCCTGCATCATCCGCTTATACCCCTTTTCCGCCGCCAGCAAGGCTTCGTTGCTGAAATCGAGCGGGCTGCGATAGTGTGCCTGCAGGATGAAGAACCGGATGGTCATCGGGCTGTAGGCCTGGTCGAGCACCTGGTTGCGGCCGGTGAACAGTTCGTCGAGCGTAATGAAATTGCCCAGCGACTTGCCCATCTTCTGACCCTTGATGGTGATCATGTTGTTATGCATCCAGTAATGAACGCCGCCCTGCCCGCGCGAGGCCGTATTCTGCGCCAGTTCGCATTCGTGGTGCGGGAACATCAGGTCCATGCCGCCACCGTGGATGTCGAACACCTCGCCCAGGTATTTCTCGCTCATCGCGGAGCACTCGAGATGCCAGCCCGGGAACCCTTCGCTCCACGGGGAAGGCCAGTGCATGATATGCTCGGGCGACGCCTTCTTCCAAAGCGCGAAGTCCAGCGGAGAATGCTTGTCATCCTGACCGTCCAGATTGCGGGTCCCTTCCCGGGTATCTTCCAGATTCCGGCCGGAAAGGATGCCGTAGTGGTGCTTTTCATCGTATTTGGCCACATCGAAATAGATGGAACCATTGCTCTCGTAGGCGAAGCCCGCATCGAGGATCTTCTGAACCAGCGCAATCTGCTCGATGATATGGCCGGAAGCACGAGGTTCGATGGAGGGCGGAAGCACATTCAGGCGCCGCATCGCATCGTGATAACGCAGGGTGTAGGTCTGGACAACTTCCATCGGCTCCAGTTGCTCCAGGCGCGCCTTCTTGGCGATCTTGTCCTCTCCGCTGTCGGCGTCATTCTCCAAATGTCCCACGTCGGTGATATTGCGGACATAACGCACCTTGTAGCCCAGCTTTTGGAAAAGCCGGAACAGTACGTCATAGGTAATGCCCGGCCGGGCATGACCCAGATGGGCGTCGCCATAGACCGTAGGGCCGCAGACATACATGCCCACCCGTCCGGGATGGACCGGTTTGAAGAGTTCCTTCTGATGCGTCAGCGTATTGTAAAGATAGAAAGCTCGAGCCATCGTGTTTCCGTTTTTCTATGAATTGGCAAATTTATGCATTTTTTTTCAATCCCAACTTTTCCAGCAGGGCATCCGGTTCCGGATCCCGTCCCCGGAAATTGCGGTAAAGGACATCCGCATCCACGCTTCCGCCACGTGACAATATTTCCCTGCGGAAAAGACCAGCCGCTTCGCGGTTGAAAATCCCTTGCGACTTGAACCAATCGAACGTATCGGCTTCCAGTACCTCCGCCCATTTGTAGGAATAGTATCCGGCCGCATAACCGCCCGAAAAGATATGGTTGAACGACGGGGAAAAGACAATTCCCGGCACCTGTGGCAAGGTTGCTGTCGGACGGATCCGATCCTGCTCAAAAGTCACGACATCGCCGGTCTTCATGGACAGCAAGGCAGTGACCTCCGACTGCGTATGCCAGGCCATGTCCGTAAGGGCGAACTGCAGCTGGCGCACCTGGGCATAGCCGGCCAGGAAGTTGCGGGCAGCCACGATCCGGTCGATATACGCCTGCGGAATGACTTCTCCTGTCTGCCAGTGTTTGGCAAATGTCTGGAGGAATGCAGGTTCATAGGCCCAGTTCTCCATCAGTTGCGAAGGCAGTTCCACAAAATCGCGGACTACGCTGGTACCGGTGAGCGAAGCGTAGCGCCCTTCAGCCAGCATGCCGTGCAGGGAATGGCCGAATTCATGAAGCAGTGTGGTCACTTCATGGAAAGCGAGCAGCGAAGGCTTGTCGGCGGTCGGCTTGCTGAAATTGGTCACGATCGAAACGAACGGCCGTTCTTCCACCCCATCGCGGCAGGATAGTTCTCGGAACGAGGTCATCCATGCCCCGCCCCGTTTGCTAGCGCGGGGGAAATAGTCCAGATAAAGCAGGGCGAGAAACCGTCCCGATTCCTCCGTCACTTCGAAAACCCGTACATCGGGGTGGTAGACCGGAATATCCGCACGCGGCCGGAAACGGAGTCCGTAAAGCCGTGTGGCCAAGTCAAACACGGCATTCTGGACAGCCTCCAGCGGGAAAAAAGGTTTCAGCAGTTCTTCGTCCAGGTCATAATGCTCTTTCTGGTATTTTTCCGACCAGAAACTGAAATCCCACGGCATCATCGCTCCTTCAAAGCCATGTTCCCGGGCATACGCGGTGATGCCGGCGACTTCGCGGCGGGCAGCGGGCAGCGAAGGGACCATCAGTTTGTCCAGGAAACGGTCCACGGTCTGCGGATTCCTGGCCATCCGGTCTTCAAGTGCGTAATCGGCATAGGTAGCATAGCCCAGGAGCTGTGCCTTTTCGGTGCGGAGTGCCACAATCCGCCGGAGAATCTCCGTATTATCGTTCGGCCCGCCGATGCATTTGCTGTTGTAGCTGCGCCACATCTGTTCGCGCAGGTCCCGTCGCCGGCTGTATTTCAGAAACGGCCCGTAGCTGGGCTGATTCAGGGTAAACGTCCAGCCTGTTTCTCCGCGACCGGCCGCTTCGGATGCAGCCATGTCCCGGACATGATCAGGAAGCCCTTCCAGGTCGGCTTCGTCGGTGAGGTGCAGCGTATAAGCATTTGTAGCCGCCAGCACGTTCTGGCCGAACTTGAGCGTGGCGAGCGAAAGTTCCTCGGAGATTTGGGCAAAGCGTTTTTTCCCGTCGGCCGGCAGGTTGGCGCCGTGGCGGGAGAAATTCTTCCAGGTCTCTTCGAGCAATTTGGCAGCTTCGGTGTCAAGCGGCTGCGCAGTACGATTCTCCCACACCGCCTTCACACGGGCAAAGAGTTGTTCGTTAAGCAGGATCGAAAGGCTGTGCTGCGTCAGCAGCGGGGAAACCTCCTCGGCGATGCGGTCCATCTCGTCATCTGTGCATGCTTCCGTAAGATTGAAGAAGATGCCTGAAATGCGGTCAAGATCCTGGCCGACCCGTTCCAGCGCCTCAATGGTGTTGGCGAAGGTGGGTTGCTCCGGATTGTCGGTGATGGCCTGGATTTCAGCCCGGGCTCGGTCGATTGCCTCGTGAAAGGCAGGAAGATAATGGGCTTTTTCTATCAGATGGAAAGCCGGTGCTCCGAAAGGGAGTTCGGAAGCGGCCAGCAGCGGATTGATGTCGGATTCTTTCATGACTCAAATTTACGCATTATTCCGGCAATCGCCTACAGTAATATGGACGATGCCCGTCCGGGAGATTTGATAAGCGAAGTTGTAGCACCAATAGATGCGACGACCGGGGAAGCACCGCCGGGTGGCCGTGTAGACTTCGAAATTGAAATTCCGGGCGGCCAACTCCTCTCGTGGAACATCCTGACGTCCGAGGCGCAGCTGCTGCATCAGGATCCGCCAGTTCGAAGAAAGAATCCGGTTGACTGTCCGCAGCTCCTTATCCCGCGCTCGCCGCCGGTCATTGTGATAGTCAGACCGGCAGTCGTCGCTGCAGAACTTCTTGTCACTGCGCCCGTGGAAGGGCGCTCCGCATCGTATGCAGTGTCGCTCCATGGCTCACTCTTTTTCCACAAAGATAGGCCATGCGGGGCCCGAGAAAAAACTCCGAGGACAGATTAACCGTTTCTCAGAAAAAGCGGCGGAAAGTTGGATTTCTCGATCCGTATCGATCTGCTTATACCCGTTTATATCCGTTTAGCGGCTGGATAGGCCCTCTTTCGTGCCTTTACTTTGCATTCACAACCGATAAAACAACAAAACAATGATTGAAACAGAATTTTTGAACAGAGTGGAACTGCGGGGGCGTGTGGGACACGACCCCAAAGTCATCAGTGTGGGAGATTCGCAGGTCGCCCGGTTCTCGGTAGCCACCAACGAAGCTTTCCGCGGAAAGAACGGTGAGCTCCGCGAGGAAACCACGTGGCACAACGTAACCGCCTGGGCGGGGCGGAACATCATGGATTTCAAGGATATCCGAAAAGGAACGTTCGTTTCGCTGGTGGGACGTCTGCGCAACACCCGTTTCACCGGCAACGACGGAAATGAACGGAATATGGTCGAAGTAGTCGCAGGCCGGCTGGAACCTTACGCTCCGGCCGCGGGATAAAACGTTGCGGGGCCGGTTTCCCGGTCCCGCACGATACGTTTTTTATATCCTTGCAAAGACTGCCGTTTATTTCTTGTAGGCGTCGGCGGCAGCCTTCATGCGGGCCGCGCGCTCCTGCGTGGCCGGATGGGAAGAAAAGGCCGTCTGGGTACCCGAAGGTGTATTCCCTTTCTCTCCGTTGAGTTTCATCAACTTGATGAGGGAGTTGTACATGCTGTAGGGACTATAGCCCTGGTCGATGGCAAACTGGAAGCCATTCTCGTCGGCGGCAAACTCCTGTTTCTGGGAATACTGGGCATTGAGGTACGACTGGGCCACATCGCCGAGCACGCTGGTGGAAAGCTGACCCAGCACGCTGCCGGTGGAGCCGAGGGCGATGCGGGCCGCATAGGCCATGTATGTCTTCTTCATGGCGTTCTTCGTATCCTTGTGAATCACATGGCCGATTTCATGGCCGATGACGGCCATCAGTTCAGCGTCGTCCATGACGTCCATCAGACCGGAATAGACACGGATGGAACCGTCACCGCAGGCAAAGGCGTTGACCTCGTTGGTTTTGTACACCTTCAGGTTGATCGGCATGCCATCCACGGTCTTGACCTTGGCCATCAGTTTCCGCAGGCGGGCGTCATAGGCCCCTTTGTCCACTTTGTTGACCGAGTCCATGTAGGCGACCGACTGGGCGCTGAGCTGGGCAATCTGTTCATCGGAAATGGACAGGGCGGTCATCGCAGTATTGGCCGCCGTGGCCAGGGCCGTAGGGTCCATGTTGGAAAGGCCGCTGGCGAGCACGCCGCAGCCCGAGAGCAGGCACGAAGCAACCAGCAGGGCGAGGAAAGATTTTTTCATAGTCTGATGGATATTAACTCTCAAATTTACAAAAAAAAACGATTACAACGTTTTTCTGTAGTGACAATTAATCACTTCGGCACAGTCGCCATGCCAGTTGTGCATACCGTTGCCCAGGCAGTTGCGCCAGACAGGGCAGTCGGCGCAACGGCCGCGGCGGGCCCAGCGGCGGTCGCGGAATGGCTGGAAGCGGGTCTGCCAGATTTCCCACAGACTGTCGTGATAGATGTTCCCCTGCGAGAAACGGTCCCGGTCGATGTTCGGGCAGCCACAAATCCTGCCGTCGATAAGCACCGAAGCGATGTTGATGCCGGCCCGGCAGAAGAAAGGACTCTGGCGGACTTTCCACTCATAGCGGCCCAGATACCCTTCGCAGCTGAACGTCACGTTCATCGGACGCGGCCCCTCCTTCACGGCTGCAGCCGCCTCACGCTTAGCCTGGATGAAGTCCATCAACCGTTTGAATTCCGCATCGGTCAGGTGCATATCCGGATCGTCCTTGGCCCGGCCGATAGGAATAATCGTGAAGATGCGCCACTGTTTCACGCCCAGGGAAGCCAAACGGTCGTGGATGGCATCGAGCTGCTGGATGCTGCGCCGGTTGATGCAACTCACCACGTCGAAATTGAGACGGGGCTCCTTCGCTGCCAGTGCGATGGCGCGCTCCGCGCGTTCAAAGGCTCCGGTGCGGCCTCGCATCCAGTCGTGGGTCTCTCCCAGCCCGTCGAGGCTGATGGTCAAGGCGCCCATGCCGGCGCCCATCAGCTTGTGGTGCATCGCCTCGTTGTAAAACCAGCCATTGGAGACCATGCCCCAGCCCACACCGTGCTGCCGGATGGCGCGCCCCACCGCTGCGATATCCGGGCGCAGCAGCGGCTCGCCACCTGTGAGCACGACCGTGAACTCGGGCGGACGCTCCTTCTTCGGAATCGTGTCGAGCGCTGCCAGGAAATCCGCGAGCGGCATGTCCACGTCCTGGCTGGCCGCCATACAATCACTGCCGCAATGGCGGCAGTGAAGATTACAGCGGGTGGTACACTCCCAGAACAGATAATTCAGCTCGTGAACCTTTGTCTCGTTGGCCCGAAAGAGCCGGAACAGCGCGTCGCGGATCATTCCTCCACGACGTCGGCTTCCGGTTCTTCCATCTCAGGCAGCACCGCTTCCGGAACGAAGTTGTCCGGCGCGGGCTCGGCAACGGACACCGTCTCCGGATCAAAGAAATCCTCCGGATAGCCGGGCGGCGTACCGTAGCAGGCCTGGAAAACAAAGAGGCACGCGGTGAGCGACATGCCCTTGAGCAGGTTGTGAAGCCATTTCATACAGCAGCTGTTTTTTAATTCTTTGCAAGATACAAATAATTCACGATATTTCTTAACTTTGTTGAATCAAAAAACAGCCTGCCACAGCATCGAAATAACCATAATTACATACCTACCTATGAAAAAACGCGACAAACGCATTTATGAGCCTCCCACACTGGATGTATTGGAGGTGGCGACTAAAAGCTTTCTCTGCCAGAGCGGCGGAGACATTGAAGGAATCGAAATAGAAGACTGGACCCTTGAATAAGCGCATGACCATGAAAAAGTATTTGTTTCTGATTGCTGCGGCCATGCTGACGCTGACCGCCGCCTGTGTCCGCGAACTTGCAGATAACAACCAGCCCGAGACCAAGCAGGTCAAGATGGTGTTCAAGGCCACCACGGAGTCCATCCCCGGCACCAAGGCCGAACTTGCCGGCAAGCAAGTGCTTTGGAGCCCTGGTGATTCTATCAGTGTATTTAACTTATATACCTGTGATTACTATGCTGGAGCCATCTTCAGGACATCCCTCACGGAACCCTCTCCGACAGCAGACTTTGAAGGCGTTCTTGAAATCCAAGGAGACATGCCCGAGGATGGAATTGTGGCCGTTTATCCCGTGTATAGATATTGCTATGATATGTACGGTATGAATAATAGTTACAGTTTTAACTGGGTGTCCGTTTGTATTCCGTGCGAGCAGCATGCGGTAGCGGGTTCATTTGACCCGACCGCATTCATATCCATTGCCCGTTCCAAAACCTCGGAACTTCATTTTCATAATGTCTGTGGCGGTGTGGCTTTGCGTTTTTCGGAAGGCTGCGAAGATTATGAATATGTTATTTTTAAGGTTTTAGATGATACGCACTACATAACGGGAGACGTATGCGTTGATGTCGGAGATGATGATGGTATTCCGAAATTAACCTCAAATACAGGTAGCACATATGAATGGGTTAAACTATATGCACCCGAGGAAGGCTTCCAAGCTGGAGTTGATTATTTCATTTGCACTTTAGAAGACGAAATGACAAAGGGGTTCAGCTTGGAGTTTAAGCGCAAGGATGGGAAAGTGGCCTATAAAGCGTATCCTAAAGCTCAGGAAATCAAGCGCTCCGTTTTTGGCCGGATCAGTGGCTTTAACACCTCGCTGCAATGGTTTGACAGCCAATATGCAGAAACGGACATCAGTACGGTCAGTCACAAATGGAAATACACCAAAAATGACAACGAGTCCTGGATCGCAGACATCAATACGACCTTCCCGGATTATCTTCTCCTGTATCCGGAATCCGACCCTATGATTTATTCGGACGAGCAGAATTCTGAAACAGTCGCTTTCCATATTGATTCTGTTCGCTTGGATAACTTTACGGGAGAAATCGCTCTATTCCTCAGTTCCGGTGACTATTCTTATGAACGTCGCTTTACCCAGGAGAATGGAACGTTCAAAGCAAATTTCGCTGACCCTGAAGGGGAGTTCACCGAGATGACGGTCAGCGATGTCCAGCCAAAATATTATGCGATTGAAACCGATAATGCCCAATACCCGGTCTTTTTCAATAGCAGTTACGGAGACATCCAGCTATTCAGGCAGATAGCCGATGCGAATGGCGGACAACTTCCCATTCTTTACATAGATGGTGTTGGCACCACCTCGGATTTTGAGGGGAAAGATGTCACGGGTAAAGTTGCCATCGTAAACAGAGGATCTATCACCTTCCAAGAAAAGATGGAAAACGCCGCTGCTGCCGGAGCTATCGGCATTCTGATTGTCAATCATGTGCCAACCGTCATTTCACCCAACTTCCAGGATGCCCAGGACCTCATTCCGGGTGCCATCCTGCCATTCGAGATCAAGGACCATCTAGCCGGCAAGACCTCGCTTAAATTTGTTGCTGTTGGAATTGAGCCGAGCCCGGCTGTGTCTTCTGCTTTCAATCCCGCCAATCCGTTTGGAAATAATAAGGAAATCGAATGGTAGAACCTCAAAAAGCATTTGAACCATGAAAAAGATATCATTGCTCTTTACCGCAGCCCTGCTGTTCGTGGCTGCTTCCTGTGTGAATCAGGAAATTATTTCCGACGAGGCCCAGCCCCTCAAGCTTAACCTAACGGTCGCCGCTCCCGGCGGCCCTGATACCAAGGCCGCCAAGACCGCCTGGGTGGCTGGCGACAAAATTAACTTCTGGTTTGACGATAATGCGGTCAATCATACAGAGCCGGATCTTGTCATCACCTACAAGGGTGGCATATGGTTTGCCGGTTCTCTCCGCGAAGGTGTTACGTTGAAAGAGGAAGGGACTTTCTCAATTGTTTATGAGAGTACGAATAATCTGTCCAGTTATAAAACTGATTATAGCTCCGGTGTGAATTATTACTATCCACCGGAGGCTACTTATAGCGATACGTCCTTAGAATATGGACAAGATGCTGTACCAGTTTACTGCAGACCTTTAATCGTTACTGCTAACAATATTCGATACACCTTCGCCAGCAATACGCTGACTGCAAAAATAGAGGAGTGGCGTGTTGAGTCAACCTTCAAAGTGCTGGTCAAGAACGTTCCTTCGGAGCTTGAAGCCTCTGATTATATCCTGAAAACCTATAATACCTCACAATCGTGGCCGGCTGAAGCCAGAAGCGGTTTCTCTTTAAAAATTAATAATTCTAGCGTTCCAGTAGCTGATGGTAACATCAATGCAAATAGATTCGGACTTACCGGCGGTGTTCAGGAATCAGACGGGATTGCATTTTACTATAATTATTTTTCGAATCATTGGCCGCCTACCGATCCGGCCAGCGTGGTTACTGTTACCTTTACCCTTTACGAAGGCAATACGTCAACTAAATCCTACTCTGTAAATAAGAGCTTTGAAAACACAGGTTATGATAAATGCTTCGGTGTTTCCATAGATTACTCTAAGTTTAATTAAATTCGTTGATGGCATAACCCTTCATCAGGTCATATTTCAATAATCCCGTCATTCCGCTCCAAGGCGGCGTGACGGGATTTTTTTAGACATCTGTCTATAATTCGTTATCTTTGTCGAAGATCTCAAGAATACGACTATGCGAACAATCACCCGATTCCTGACATTAGCCTTTCTGATGCTGGTAGCGAGCTGCGGAGAGGAGCCCACGCCTGCACCTAAGCCCACACCCACACCCACACCGACACCCCCCACACCTGTTGCGGTCTCGTCGGTTTCGCTGAACCAGAGTGCCGTGGATCTCATCATTGGCGAGACGGTTAACCTGACAGCCTCAGTGTCGCCCAATAATGCCACAGACCAAGCCATAACCTGGACCAGTTCAGATGCTTCTGTGGCTTCAGTCGTCGCCGGCAGTGTGAAAGGTGTCGGCATAGGTACGGCGACCATTACCGCCACGGCGGGCGGAAAAAGTGCCAGTTGTACGGCCACGGTCGTGAAAGGCGGCTTCCCCGACGGACAGCTGCCCTCGAGCAATGAGATCTGGTACACGACAAAGGACAACAAGCCCCTTTCACAGGTCATTAATCAGGGGTCCTGCACGCTTACGGCCAACACCTACAGCAAGGGCATGGGTGTCCTCCGCTTCAGCGGTCCCCTGTCCAGTCTCAATGTCATTTCGTCCGACCCGAAGCAATGCTCCCACCTGACCGGCCTCTTGATTCCGGATTGCGTGGAAACGATTGGAGATCATATATTCTGGGATGCGTCCGACATCAAGGAATTCCGGATTCCCGCCTCCCTGAAGCATACGGACCCGTTTTTATCTCTCAACAAATTGGCCCTGGAACACCTGACCGGGCATCATGTCTCGGAGGACGGACGTTGCGTCATCCTCGACGGCGTACTCGTGGCATTCGCCCCGGCGGGGCTTTCATCCTATGAGATTCCCACAGGTGTCGTCCGGATTGCAAGAGAGGCCTTCACTTTGACACAAGAGTTGAAATCCGTGATTATTCCCAATAGCGTCACGGCTGTGGAACAAGACGCTTTCAGCGAGTCGAGCCTGGAATCGGTTACCATTCCCGCCTCTGTCAAGGCCATGCATTGCTACGCGTTCCGCCAGTGCAAGAACTTGAAGAATCTGTTGGGTGACAGCCACTTCATCTCGAAAGACCGAAAATTCCTCTTCGATGCCAATTCCATGATCCCGATGATGTTGTTCCATTTTGCCGGCCGGGACGATGAATCCTACGAGATCCCGGAGGGAATCCAAGCCATTGAGAATTATGCCTTCTATGGCTGCGATAAACTCAAGAGCATCACCTTTCCACAGAGTCTCACCTTTGTGGCGGGCGTTGCCTTCGAGGGTTGCAACAATATGGAAGCCTTGTATGGCAGTCATACGACGTCTGATCACAAAGGCTTTGTATCTAACGGCAGCCTACGATACCTGGTTCCTTCCATTGACGCCGATTATGTAGTCCCGGACGAAGTGACCGCCCTGGGCGACAATCTTTTCGAAAACAGGCAAACGCTTCGCTCCATCACGATGGGCGACCAGGTAACTGCCATCGGAAACTATACCTTTTCGTATGCCCCGGCACTCAAGACCATCACCTTATCGGCCAATTTGGCTTCTATCGGATACAATCCATTCATACGTTCGGAAGCGTTGGAGTCAGTCTATTTCCGGGGGATCATCCCGCCGACCTGCAGTGTTATCGAATATACCACGAATCCCAAGCTGACCATCTACGTACCGTCTCAGGCCTTTCGCTTATACACCGAAGACACGCAATGGGAGAAGTATTGGAATGTCATGAAACCCTATGACTATACCGATCTGCCGAAACCCGACTTCTACCTCTCCACCGATTATTCCAAGGAGGGAGAGGTGACAGTGTATCAAAAGGCTACAGCAGGGAACGGGATTGATATCGTCTTCATGGGCGACGCCTATTCCGACCGACAGGTGGCCGACGGCACGTATTTGCATGACATGAAAGCCTGCGCCGAACAATACTTTGCCGTGGAGCCGTATAAGTCGTTCCGTGAATTGTTCAACATCTATTTCGTCACCACCGTTTCCGCGACGGAAGGCTATGAGCGAGGCGGCCGAAGCCTCGGAACATACAGGGGCCTCAGTACATACATCAGCGGGAACCATGACAAATGCTTCAAACTGGCCCGTAAGGCCGTCGGAAGCGACGAACGGATGGAGGAAGTCCTGGTGGTCGTCTGCGGAAACCAGGATCTATCGGGCATTTGCTACCTCTGCGGTACCTGCCACTTCTTTGACCCAGCAACCTGGACCGGCCACGACTTCGCATGCGGCCCTGCCGTGACGTATTTCACGAAAATAGACGAAGACTTTACTGAAACCGGCAAGACGCTCCGGCATGAATCCGGCGGACACGGATTTGCTAAACTGGCCGACGAGTATCACTATACGGGAGCTGTCTCTGTAAGCGACAAGGAACTGATCCAGACCCGTTCGCAGTATATGTGGTATTCCAATGTGGACATCACCTCCGATCCCGCCCAGGTAAAATGGGCGAAGTTCCTGGCCGACGACCGCTACAAGAATGAAGTCGGCTTGTACGAAGGCGGCTTTACCTATATGTATGGCGTCTGGCGCCCTTCGTCGAACAGCATCATGAACGACAACCAGGGCGGCTTCAACGCGCCTTCGCGCTACACGATCTGGTACAGGATCCACAAACTGGCCTATGGCAGCAGCTGGAACGGAAGCTACGAAGACTTTGCGACTTACGACGCCATCAACCGCAAGACCAACCCGACAACACCCGGTCCCTGGCGGCCTTCCTATGTGACGGCCCCGCGAGGAACCCACCACCCGCCGGTGGTCACCGGTAAGACCTGGCGGCAGGCCGACCGTCTTGGCCGATAAGAACTGTGTACACTTCTGCCGACGATCCGATTTACAGCCGCACGGCGCTGCTGATGGGTAATGACGTGATGGGGGCGCTTGCCCGCACTCGCGTGATTATCTTCGGCGTGGGCGGCGTAGGGAGCTGGTGCGCCGAAGGGCTTGTCCGCTCCGGCATCACCCACATCACGCTGGTCGATTCCGACTGCGTGAGCGTGAGCAACATCAACCGGCAGTTGATGGCCACCACCCGCACCGTCGGGCAAGTCAAGGTCGAAGTCCTGCGCGACCGGCTGCTGGAAATCAACCCTTCCGCGGAGATTACGGCCATCCAGCGAGCCTATAACGCCGAGACTGCCGAGACCTTTGAACTGGAGCAGTACGACTATATCCTCGACGCCATCGATTCCCTCAAGGAAAAATCCGACCTGATCCTACGGGGAACCCGCACCCCGGCCGTATTCTTCTCCTCGATGGGCGCCGCTTTGAAGGTCAATCCGCAGGGCGTGAAAGTTGCTGAATTCTGGAATGTGCGCGGCTGCCCGCTCGGTGCCGCCATCCGCAAGAAATTCAAACAGAATCACACCTATCCGGGGCACAAGTTCCGCTGCGTTTACGACGAAGAGGTACTCCCCAACCGCGGCAAAGCGCTCGCCGCCGACGCCTCCAACAGCGAATGGGACGGACGCAAAGCCCAGATCAACGGCACCACCGCCCACATCACGGCTCTTTTCGGGATGACCCTCGCCGGCCTGGTGATCGAGGATATCTATACGAAAACAAAAAGAGACTCACTCTCGTAAGTCTCTCATTTTTAAGTAGCGGGAGCCAGGATTGAACTGGCGACCTCATGATTATGAATCATGCGCTCTAACCAGCTGAGCTATCCCGCCGGATACCGCTTTGCTTGGTTGTTGAGGTAGACGGATTCGAACCGCCACTAAGAGGACCAGAATCTCTTGTGCTGCCATTACACCATACCTCAGTCCTTCATTGGGACTGCAAAGGTAGAAAAAGTATTTGGGTTTGCAACAAAAATTTTGACTTTTTGTATATTTGTAGAAAAGTCACTTATTGTTTTTCCCGCCATGCCTCTGATCCCTGTTTATACCTGGAACAAGACGATCCTTCAGTTCGAAAGCCGGCGCCGCAAGTTCTCCAAGCAGCCTTGGGCCCAAGGGGTTATTCTCCTCGCATGCGTCATCGTGGCAATGCTGCTGGCCAACCTGCCGTGGACGCGTGACATTTATTTCCACTTCCTGGAAACCGGGCTGAGCATCCAGGTCGACACGCCGGATGGAAATGGGTTCATCTTCCCCGCCGGCATGACCGTCGAGAAGTTCATCAATGATATCCTGATGGTGGTCTTCTTCTTCACGGTGGGCCTGGAAATCAAGCGGGAAATCGTCTGCGGCGAGCTCAGCACGCCCAAGAAAGCCGTGATGCCGGTCATCGCGGCGTTGGGCGGCGTACTGGTCCCGGCGCTCATCTACGCCCTCGTCAACCACGGCACCGCGGCCGCCTCCGGCTGGGGTATCCCCACGGCCACGGATATCGCTTTCGCCATTGGCATCCTCTCCGTGCTGGGCGACAAGGTGCCCGTTTCGCTGAAGGTATTCCTGACCGCCCTGGCCATCGCCGACGACCTGATGGCCATCCTCGTGGTCGCGCTGTTCTACGGCGGACAGATCAATTTCCTGCTGCTGGGCATTGCCCTGGTGCTGGTACTGGCCATCATCTTCATGAACAAGATGGGTGAGAAACGACCCTGGTTCTACCTGGTCCCTGCCATCGTGGTCTGGATCCTGTTCTACTACTCGGGCATCCACGCCACCATGTCGGGCGTGGTGATGGCTTTCCTGATTCCGATGAAACCCCGTTACTCAAAGGCCTACTATTTCCGCAAGCGGAAAGCCTACAGGACCCTCATCAACGAGTATGAGACGCTCCACGAGAGCGGCGGATTTCCGAACGGGCCGCAGCGGCATATCCTGCGTCAGCTCAGCAAGACCTCGCGGGGCTGCATCGGATTGAGTTACCAGCTGGAACATGCCCTCGCACCCTGGGTCAACTTCCTCATCATGCCCGTGTTCGCCCTGGCCAACGCCGGGGTACGGATCTCCGACCCGTCTTATTTCAACGTCTTCAGCTATTCCCCGGAACTCGGCAGCGTCAGTATGGGTATCTTCCTCGGCCTTCTGCTCGGCAAGCCGATCGGCATCACGCTGGCCAGTTTCCTGGCCGTCAAGACGAAAGTGGCCGCGATGCCCGACAAGGCCACCTGGCGGATGCTCCTGGCCGTCGCCTGCCTCGGCGGCATTGGCTTCACCATGTCAATCTTCGTGGATACGCTCTCCTTCGGCGACCAGGCCGAGCATGTCACGCTGATGTTGCGCGACATGGGCAAGGTCGCGGTACTGATGGGGTCGCTCTGTGCAGGAATCCTCGGCTCCGTACTTGTGCTCCTGTCACACAAGAAAGCGGCCGCCGGCGGAACTCCGGACACTCCGGCTACTCAATCGAATTGAGAAGCGCCAACCGCCCGTCGTCAATCAGTTTCAAGATCAGCTCTCCGAACAAAGTATCGGGCCAGGCGAACCAGGCGCGGGTGAAGTTCGCCGGGTCGTCCTTGTAGAACGACTCATGCATGAAGCCCGTGCCTGCGTCAGTCTTGAGCAGGGTTTCCAGGCACCACTTGATCTCCGCCTCGTCATCGGACGTGAAGGCTTTCATCAGGATGCTCATGGGCCAGATATAACCCAGGCCCACGTGCGGACCGCCAATCCCCTCACCCGCCGTGCCGCGGAAAAACCAGGGATTGTCTTCACTCCAGACAAAGCGGCGCGTGGCCTGATAAACAGGATCGCTGCGGTAGGATTCGTCCAGATAGGCCATGGCCAGCAGGCTGGGCACATTGGCATCGTCCATCAGCAGTTTGTTGCCGAAGCCATCCACCTCATAGGCATAAATGGTTCCATAGACCGGATGCTCCGCCGTGGCGTATTTCTTCAGCGCTGCCTCCACTTCGGCTGCCAACTCGCGGCATTCGAAGGCCAGCGCGTTCTCGCCATTGACCGTCTCGAGAATCTCAGCCGCCTTGCGCAAGGACGTCACGGCAAAGAAATTCGAAGGAATCAGGAACATGAACGTTGTGGCATCGTCCGACGGCCGGAAGGCCGAGGCAATCAGCCCCACGGGGCGAACCGGGTTGCCCCAGCCGTATCCGGCCTGGGTATCGGTCGGCACGGCCCCGACCCGCTGGAACTTGTAGGGTCCGCGGTTTTCCTTGCGCTGCTGCTCCCGGAACGTGGTCAGGATCTTCCGGATGGCCTCGAGCCAGGTATCGCCGAACACGGAGGTATCGCCCGTGGTCTTCCAGTAGTGATAGGCCAGTCGGATGGGATAGCAGTCCGAGTCAATCTCCCACTTCCGCTCGTGCAGGTTAGGGTCCATCTTGGTCAGGTCGCTCTGCCAGCCGGTGCCGGTCGGGCCATCGTTGAAGGCATTGGCATAGGGATCGATGCAGATGAGCGAGAACTGGCAGTTGATGACGCCGGCCAGCATGTTCTTCAGATGCGCATCCTGCCCCGCAAGCTGCACATAGGGCCAGACTTGGGCGCCGGAATCGCGCAGCCACATGGCGTGGATGTCGCCCGTATAAATGAAGGTACGCCAGCGTCCTGCTTCATCCTGCCCGAAATGGACCGTCGTATCGAGGGTGTTCGGGAAACAGTTCGCAAACATCCACGCTAACCGGGGATTGGTCAGGAGCGACGTGACCTCCGCAATCTTCTGCTCAACGGCCTGGCTCACAAAAAGCCGGTCGGCCGGGGCGGGCCGCTGGGAAACGAACGGCTGGGCGTTCCCCGCGAGCGAAAGTGCGAGGAACGCCAGGAGGATCATCGATTTCTTCATCAGCACCAGGATTTATTTCAGGCCGCGATTCTCCAGCAGACCGTCGACTTTGGGATCACGGCCGCGGAAGTTCCGGTACATCACCATTCCCTTGTCGATGCCGCCCGGGGTGAGCACATACTTGCAGAAGCGCTGCGCGACGTCCTGGTTAAAGATATCGCCCGTTTCCTTGAACGCCTGGAAGGCGTCGCAATCGAGCACCTCAGCCCAGATGTAGCTGTAGTAACCTGCGCTGTAGCCACCGCCGATGGAATGGCTGAAATTGGTCACGCTATAGCGCGGGAGGATCTGCTTGGGAATGCCGCGTTCGGCCAGTTTCTTCGTCTGGAATTCCATGACGTCGAAGTTCGCCGGTACGGAGGTCAGCACGTGGAGGTCCATATCCACATAGGAGGCAGCGAGATACTCGACCGTGGCAAAGCCCTGGCCGTACTTGCCGCTGGCTTCGATCTTGTCGACAAGTTCCTGCGGGATCACCTCGCCCGTCTTGTAGTGCTTCGCATAGACTTTCAGCACCTCGGGTTCGAAGGCCCAATGCTCGTTGATCTGGGAGGGCAGTTCCACGAAGTCGCGCTCGGTACCGCTCACACCACTGTAGTGGACGTTGCGGAAGAAAGAGTGGAGGGCGTGGCCGAACTCGTGGAACATGGTCTCCACGTTGTCGAGGGTCTGGAGGGCCGGCTTGTCGCCGGAAGGCAGGGTCATGTTGCAGACATTCGTCACGATGGGCTGCACGCGCTGTGCACCGTCGTAGGTCTGGCCGCGGAAGCCGCCGCACCAGGCACCGGCTCCTTTGCCGTCACGCGGGAAGTAGTCGCTGTAGAAAATGGCGATCACGTTGCCGTCGCGGTCAATCACATCCCATGACTTGGCGGTCTTTTCGTACTGCGGATAGTCCTCGGTCCGCTCGTTGAAGGAGAGGCCGTAAAGCTTGTTCGCCACGTAGAAGATACCTTGCTGCACCTGGTTGATCTCGAGATATTCGGAGACGAGCGCCTCGTCGATGTCGAATTTGGCTTTCTTGGCCTTGTCGAGATAGTACATATAGTCCCACGGCTGCGGCTCACCCTTGACGCGGTCTTTCTTCATCATGGCCTTGATATCGGCAATTTCTTCGTTGGCCTTCTTCACGGCCGGGGCCCAGATCTGGTCGAGCAGTGCATAGACATTGGCGGCGTTCTCAGCCATGCGGTCTTTGAGTGACATGGCAGCATAATCGGTGTAACCCATGATGTTGGCGCGTTTCAGGCGCAACTCGATAATGCGGGCGGCGAGGGCCTTGTTGTCGTACTCGTCGTTGTGGTTGCAACGGTTGTTGTACATTTCGTACACCTGTTTGCGCAAGTTGCGGTTCTTGCAGTACTGCAGCACGGGGTTGCAGCTGGGGCGCTGCATGTTGAATGCGTATTTACCCTTCTGGCCAATGCGTTCGGCCAGGGCGGCGGCACGGTCGATGTTGTCCTGCGACAGTCCCTCGAGCTCTTTCACGGTATCGACGATGACATAGGTATTGTTGGTATCGTGCATCAGGTTCTGGCTGAACTGGAGCTGCAACTTGGAAAGTTCGAGGTTGATCTTGGCGATCTCCGCCTGCTTGGCGTCGTCGAGCAGGGCACCCCCATTGACATAGCCATCATACGTCTTCTGCAACAGGCGTTTCTGTTCCTTGTTCAGGTTATACTTATCCTGATGGTCATACACATACTTGACCTTCTCGAAGAGTTTCTTGTTCATCCGCATCTCGTTGCTGTGCGCAGCAGTGAGCGGGTTCATCTCACGGGCAAAGGCCTGGAGTTCGGGGGTGGAGCTGGCGCTGTTGAGCGAACCCCAGACGGAGCTGGTCTTGGACATCAGCTTACCGCTCTTTTCGAGGGCCACGATGACGTTCTCGAAGCTCGGCTCTTCCGGATTGTCCACGATGGCCTGGATTTCCTGCTTGTGCTGCTCCATACCCTTGAGCATGCCTTCGCGGAAGTTGTCGATGGTCAGGACCTCGAACGGCGGAATCTCATAGGGGGTCTTGTAACGTTTCTGCAAGAGAGGATTCTGCGCTCCGGCCGGGCTCAGGAAAGCCAGGGCGAGAACGGCGGTCAGGATTAGTTTCTTCATATTGTTTAACGATTTGAGTTGTTGTCTTCCTACAAAGATAGCAAGAAGAATCGGTTTTTCCGACCTCCCGGACACTTTTGACGGATATTTGCTACATTTGTGCTACTATGACACTCGAACAACAAATCCAGGAAGACATCAAGGCCGCGATGAAGGCCCACGATGCCGTGGCGATGGCCGCCGTGCGCGCCGTCAAGAATGAAATCCTCCTTTTCAAGACGGCCGAGGGCGGCTCGAAAGAAGTCTCCGACGCCGACGTGCTGAAAATGATCCAGAAACTCATCAAGCAGCGCAAGGAGACCGCACAAGTTTACGTCGATAACGGACGTCAGGAGTTGGCCGACAATGAACTGGCCGAAGCGGCTGTGATGGAGCGCTATCTGCCCAAGCAACTCTCGCCGGAAGAACTCGAAGCCCGCATCCGCGAGATTGTAGCCGAAGTCGGCGCCACCTCGATCCGCGACATGGGCAAGGTGATGGGCGTCGCCTCCAAGCGTCTGGCCGGCGTGGCCGACGGCCGCGCCATCTCTGCCGCCGTCAAGGCACTGCTGGGCTGATGCCGCCGTCATGCCCGGCTCGCCCCATCCGTCATGCCCGGCTTGACCGGGCATCTCCGCACCACCACCCGTTGCCATAGAATGGCTATATCGCCGCATATCTCCATTCTGTGGCCATCAAACTGGCAGAATCGCCCGATTCCCGGCCATAGAATGGCTATTCTGCCCGAAATCTTCATTCTGTGGCTACCATTGATTATGAAGCGACGTCATACCGTACTGATTTCTTTCGTCCTTCTTGTTCTTTCGTTTCTGACATCCGGCTGCGGGAATAGCCAGACCGGGGTTGTCCGCCACGAGGCGCAGGTCGAAGCCCTGATGCAGCAACTTTCCGTCCGCGAGAAAGTGGCCCAACTCATTATTCTGGAGATCAGCCGGGAGCCGAGCGACGAGACCGTGGCCCAACAGGATTCGCTGATTCGAGACTACGGTGTGGGCGCACTCATCATCATGCGCGGGCCCATCGAGCCCTTCGTCCAGCGGATGAACGAACTGCAGTCGATGGCTGCGCTGCCGCTGCTTGTAGCCACCGACGCCGAATGGGGCGCCGCCATGCGCTTCGCAGAGTATCTCCCCTATCCCCGCCAGCGGATCCTCGGCCGGCTCGAAGGACGCCGGGCAGAGCGGCTGATCTACAAAATGGGCCGCAACGTCGGCCGGGAACTCCGCGACCTGGGCATCTATGTCAATTACGCCCCGGTGGCCGACGTCTGTCCCGACCCGTACGATCAATCCGACGGACAACGATCGTTCAGCGGTGACCCGGAAGAAGTAGGCGTCCTCGCCACTGCCTACATGCACGGTATGCAGGATGAAGGGATCTACGCCTGCGCCAAGCATTATCCCGGCCACGGCGCCACCACCGTCGATTCCCACTACGAGATGCCGGTCGTGCAGTTCGACCGTGCCCAACTCGACAGCGTGGGACTGGTTCCCTTTCAGCGGCTGATCGACGAGGGCGTCGCCATGATCATGGTGGCCCACATGAGCATTCCGGCCATCGATTCCACCGGCGTTCCCATGTCGATTTCGGATCCCTGCATGAACGGGCTGTTGCGGGAAGAACAGGGATTCCAAGGCATGGTCATCACGGACGCCGTCGGCATGCAGGGCGTCGCGGCAGGCCGCACTCCGCTCGAAGTCAACACTGCTGTCTATCGCGCCGGTGCCGACATGATCCTGATGCCCGACGAAGTGGCCCTCACCATCGATGCCATCACCGACTCCATCGCTACTGGCGCCTGGCCGCTGGAAGAGCTCGATGCCAAAGTCCGTCGTGTCCTGACACTCAAAGCCCGTGCCGGCTTCTTCGACAAAGACTTCAACCCGCAGGTCCGCGACCTTGACCAGAAGATCGCAGCCGCCCGGAAGCGCGACGCCATGCTCCAGGGCCGCATTGACCGCGCCCTCTCCCGTTCCTCAAAGCCATACATCGAACCCGTCGGCGGTGACCGCACGCTGGTGCTGGACAAGGGCGGCCGTTAGCGGTGTGGAAATCTTGGGGATATCTATTTTCCTCAGGAACGTGAATATTACCGCACAAGCCTTATCTTTGTATCCCGGTTCAATCTAATCGGGATTTCAATGATCACAACTTTAGATGGCACAAGCCTGCGGTCTGCAGGCCTGCCGGGCGACACGAGCCTGTACGAACTGCATGTTCCGCAGATGCGTAACCGCTACTATCTGCTCAGCGGCCCCGGCAGCCGCGCCATGGAAGCCTTTCCGGAAATCGTCGGATTTCCTTGCTATACCGCCCTCCTCGATGAAATGGTCGACGCCTTCCGTTTCCTTCGTTCCAACGGATTGGGGGAAGAACTCGACATCCTCACCATCCTCCGCGGCGGGCTCAACTATCCCCTGGAAGAGGCGGCGTTCCGCTGTGGAATGCGTGTGCGCAACATGCATTTCGTCTCGTGTGAACGGGTCGCTGAAAACCACGTCATCAAGGGACTGAGAATCAAATACGACAAGATCTACACCACGCGGGGCCGCGTGCTGGCAGTCGGCGACATCCTGGCCACAGGCGACACTTTCCGCTACTGTTTCGAGCATTTGATGCGGAAGTTCCTGCAGGAAGGGGGCAGCATCCGCCGAATTGTCTTCTTCACAATCGGCGGCACGCGGGCTTTCCGGCTCATGGAAGACCTTTCTGCGAAACTCAACGCCATTTTTGCCGGGTTCGAAGGGATTGACTGCTTCTTTTTCGAGGGCGCCTTCACGGTTTACGAGGATCAGGGAGTGAGCGGCATCAATCATCCGGATATCGATTTCGGTTGGAAGAATGGCGTCGTGACGCCGGAATTCCGCCGGTTCATCGTGCAGGAAAATCCCGAGGCCCTGCTTGAGAAATGCATCATCTACGACGGGGGCGCCCGCCGGTATCAGCTCCCTGTGCACTTTGATGAAGTACTGGAGTATTGGGAAGGCATCCGGAAACGGGCCGATCGTATCGACATCCGTGCGCTGCTGGAGGAAAAGCTCGGTTATGCCGGTCCGGTGGAATTCGAAGACTGGCTGGATATCACGCACCTGTGCGGCATCAAAGGCCTGGAGTCACTCTGGAAAGACGAACAGGCACTGCTCCAGCGCGACATCGACCTGAAGGCGCTCGCTGACCGACGTATCGCATCGATCAATCATCTAAAGCAAGAATATGAAAAAGACTGACGTTGACTACACCGACCGCGCGGTGGACCGTGCCGGACGGAAATCGAACCTGAGCATGTTCATGGTGATGCTCGGCTTCACCTTCTTCTCCGCCAGCATGTGGGTGGGCCAGCAACTGGCCGCCGGACTCGACTGGTGGGGCTTTGTGTGGGCCCTCCTCCTGGGCGGTCTCATCCTGGCCGCCTACACCGGCTCCCTGGGTTTCATCGGCGCAGAGAGCGGTCTCTCGCTCGACATGCTCGCCCGTCGCAGTTTCGGCACCAAGGGCAGCTACCTGCCCAGCGCGATGATCAGCTTCACGCAGATTGGCTGGTTCGGCGTGGGCCTGGCCATGTTCGCCATCCCCGTAGCCAAGGAGTTGATGGGTCTCGACGTAACACCCGACCACATGCCCTGGCAGGGTTACCTGTTGGTAGCCATCGCCGGCGTGCTGATGACGGCCAGTGCTTACTACGGCATCAAAAGCTTGACCATCATCAGCTACATCGCCGTCCCTGCCGTGGCCATTCTCGGTACGGTGGCTATGATTCTGGCAGTCAAGCGCGGTGATATGGGACTTGTGGAGCAGTTTGCGCAAGGTACCAAGGACCTGGGTATCATCGCGGGTGCAGGCCTGGTGGTCGGCAGTTTCGTCTCCGGCGGTACGGCGACGCCCAACTTCACCCGCTTCGCCAAGAACGCACGCGTCGGCCTGTGGACGACGGTCATCGCTTTCTTTATCGGCAACTCGCTGATGTTCCTCTTCGGTGCAGTCTCCAGCATCTACGTGGGCGGTAACGATATCTTTGAGGTGATGCTCAACCTCAACCTTTTCTACCTCGCCGTCCTGGTGCTCGGCCTCAACATCTGGACCACAAACGACAACGCGCTTTACTCAGGCGGTCTGGGTCTGTCGAATATTTTTGGATTCTCGAAGAAGACGATGGTCATCATCTCAGGCATCATCGGCACCCTCGCGGCCGTCTGGCTCTACTGGAATTTCTGCGGCTGGCTCAACGTACTCAACTGCACCCTCCCGCCGGTGGGCATCATCTTGATTCTCCATTACTTCATGAACCGCAAGGCCTATGCTGACGGAACCGTCCCGGAAAAGACAGTGAACTGGTGGGCCGTCGCCGGCGTGGTGATCGGCGCCGTCGTCGCCAACCTCGTGAAATGGGGATTCCCCGCCATCAACGGCATGGTCGTCGCCGCCATCTGCTTCCTGATCGGGCAGAAGGTGCAGAAATAAACCTCTACGTGCGACCGATGTCCCTGATTTGGGACATCAATCGCAAAAAACCGTGATAATGTCGCCGATGTCCATGTTTTTAGGACATCGGCGACATTTGCGTTATTGGTGAAGCATCGGAGAAAGGCAGAAAGAAAGGAATCAACGTATAAAATTCGGTGGGCAAGCTTGGGCAGTAATCCCATTTTTCGGACGCGAAACCGATGATTCATCTATCTCGTCCGTTTCGCGGCCAGAAAACAAGGGGAAAAGCGTAAAATGCGGCTGCGAAACGGATCAAGCGGCGCCCTCATCCGCGTCGCAGCCAAGCAAGCAGCGCAAAACCTGCTGGAGCAAATACAGCCGAGGCGAATCAATACGTCAGCGGCCAGAAGCAAAGCTCATGGACGGAGTCAGAATGAGGATCAGCGAAATAACGCTAACTCAAACTCCGAAGCATTTCTCGCTGACTTCAGGTACCCCTTTCGGCCGAACGGTTATCCTCGGCCGGGCCCGGGAGCCCCTTCTCAGGCTCCTGCGGGCCCGGACGGGAGATAACCGCCTCAGCCAAGAGCGGTCTGACCAGCAAATCGCCCCCCTCAAACAACCACTGACAGATTTCGCGGTTATCCTTGACAGCGCCAGTCCGGACCCCCGAACTCCACGGGGCCCGGTGTGCTGGCAGGAGATAACCGCCCTACACCCCAGACAATGCCCAAGACATTCGTCACTTGGCGAGCCCGATAAAGTGCTATCTATCGATGGTCAGATCACGAGACAACGGGCTTGGCCTTTTCGTAAACTGGCCCAAGCCCGGTAAAGGGCGGCTAGCCATAGCTAGATCGGTGAATAATCCGGCTCGGGACGGGAAAAAACCAGTGCGAGCCGGGGGGAGGGTAACCCAGTGGTGACAGGACAAGGGATGATCCGGATCGGGACTGACGTAAGTCTATAAGAACGGGGTGTACAAACAGGATGTACCACCGCGAGCCCGAGAAGAGCCGGCCAGACAGTGGCAGGATTGCGAATCACCAGGCTCGTGACAGCCAGTCAAAGTGTCCGCAGCATATAGGCCCTCGACTTTGATTATTTAGGCTTCATCTGAGTATACCCACCTTGGGAAAGCCAGTGTCAGGAACAGATATGCGATATATAGCATCTGGACAGCCCTGAGTGAGGACACTTTGGCGGAAACCAATTCCACACCAGGGTCGTTTTCCACCATAAGCGGATAGCCCAGATTCGTGGCGTGGCGCTCCTAGAGCTTCTGGGCTCGTGGAGTGGCGTCCCTAGGGCTTCTGGAATCGTGGCGTGGCACCCCGGGGACTTCTAGCCCCATGCGGTGGTCTTCCGGGGAGCTTGCCCGAACTGGCGAAGTGGCGGCGTTAACGGGGGAGATTCGGTGGAAGATGAGGGCGGTTATCTCCTGCCAGCACGCTGGCCCTCGGCTTGACGCCCGAGGGCCAAGTACCGGTCCCGGGCAAAAGCCCGGGAACCGGGCGTTGGCTGTCAAGGATAACCGCGTTGATAATCAGTTCCGGCTGACGGGAGTGATTGAGGTGGTTGTCAGTGCGTAGGCGAAGCGGGTTTTCTCCCGTCCAGGCCCGCAGGAGCCTGAGGAGGGGCTCCCGGGCCTGGCCGAGGAAAACCCCAAGCGCCGCTCGATGGGAAAAACCGGCCTCTCGAAAGGGAAAGGCCGCGAGTCTGGGTGGTGAGTAGGAACGGGCGATTCACTCACCGAGAGGGTATCGAACTCTTCGGAAAACCGCTGCAGATGCGTCCAATGAAAGCAAAGTTTTGCTGCCAGTCATGGACGCTGCAACCACGCAACCATGAAACAGCTCGTTCCTCTTCCGAGCGTCCTGTATGGCTGCGTAGGAACGGAATCTCCGCCCAAACCACCATCGCTGGCTATGGTCGATATGAACGGACACGCCGACAAAAAGGAGCAGGCCAACTCTGTCCACTGTGTAAGGGAGTAATACTTCAACACCTGAGGCTGATGTCCCTAAATCGGGGACATCAACTGCAAATCACTGAGATAATGTCGCCGATGTCCCGAAAACCTGGACATCGGCGACATTACAAAAAAAAGAGGGTAACCGCGGGTGACATGAACCCCGAAAGTTAGACAAAAAACTTTCGGGGTTTTGTTATGCTAAAAAAGCACACTTATGCAGATCGACTCAAGTATATGAAGATGCTTGAGGCTGGGTATAGTATGGATTACATCCA
>JAEEOM010000206.1 GCA_016284265.1 Bacteroidales bacterium
ACCCGTTCAAGACGCTCGACACCAAGGCCGTCGGCAAACTCGTGGACTACGCCGTGAAGACCGGCCGCTCCACCCGCGAGAACCTCAAATGCGGTATCTGCGGTGAGCACGGCGGTGACCCGGCATCTGTGAAGTTCTGCCACAAGATCGGCCTGAACTATGTCTCCTGCTCGCCGTTCCGCGTGCCGATCGCACGCCTCGCCGCCGCGCAGGCCGCCATTGAAGACGAACAGTAATCCTGAATGAATGCGTGCCCTTCCGTGCGAGCGGAAGGGCTTTTTTTTGTAACATGAAACTCATTCACAACCTGGTCGTCGCGCTCAAAGGTTTCTTCATGGGCGCCGCCAACGTGGTGCCGGGCGTCTCCGGCGGCACCATCGCGCTGATTACAGGCATCTATAAAGAGATTATCGAAGCGCTCAACAGCCTCATGGAAAAAGAGACCTGGCAAGCGCTCTTCCATGGCGACTTCAAGCGTTTCTGGAAACAGGTACACGGTACGTTCCTGCTCTGGCTGGCCATCGGCGTAGTGCTCAGTGTCTTTTCGCTGGCCAAACTGATGACCTACGTTCTGGAGCACCACCCCGTTCAAACCTGGGCTTTCTTCTTCGGCCTGATCGTCGCCTCGGCCATTCTGATGTTCAAGGACATCAAGGGCTGGGGAATCAAGGAGATCCTCTTTACGCTGGGCGGCGTGGCACTGGGGCTGCTCGTCTGTACGCTCTCCCCCACCCAGACCCCGGACAATGCGTTCTTCATCTTCCTGTGCGGCGCCATCGCAGTCTGCACGATGATCCTGCCAGGCATTTCAGGCAGTTTCATCCTGGTAATCATGGGCAAGTACGACTACATCATGCAGGCCGTAGCCGACCTGAACTGGTCCGTGCTGATCATCTTTGCACTGGGTTGCGTCGTGGGCATCCTGGCCTTTGCCAAGTTCCTGCACTGGCTGCTGGGGCGCTTTGAAAAACAGACCATGCTGGTCCTGCTGGGCTTTATTCTCGGCTCACTGGTCAAAGTATGGCCTTGGGCCAACGAAAGCGTAAAGGCGCTGCCGGACCCCCATTATGGAGCGGCAGCGCTCTGGTGCGTGCTGGGCATCCTGCTGGTACTCGGCGTCGAGGGATTCGCTACTCGTAGCGGAGCGCGTCAATCGGATTGAGGCCGGCGGCCTTGCGGGCCGGATACCATCCGAAAAAGACTCCGGTAAAGACGCAGACCAGGAAGGAAAGTACGATTGAGAAAGTGGATACGGCAGTCGGCGTGCCGAAGAGCGCAATAATCTTGGCGGCGGCCACACCCAGGACAACCCCGATCAATCCTCCGGCTACGCTGATGATGATCGACTCGATGAGGAACTGCAGCAGGATCTGCCTTCCTTTGGCACCGATTGACATACGCAGGCCGATTTCCCGGGTACGCTCCGTCACGGAAACGTACATGATATTCATGATGCCGATGCCACCCACAATCAGCGAGATTCCTGCCACGGCGGCCAGCAGGACGGTCAGCATGTCCATCACGGAACTCATCGTTTCCATCATCTCCTGCTGCGAGCGGACATTGAAATCATTGTCCTGGCCGATCCGGATGTTGTGGTTGGTCTGCAGGATCTTGGTAATCTCGTCGATGGCCTGGTCGGTGTACTCTTCCGACAGGGCTGACGCTGTGATGCCCTGGATGTAGTTGATGGCCAGGACTCGTTTCTGGACGGTAGTATAGGGAGCGATCAGCAGATCGTCCTGATCCTGTCCCATCGAATTATATCCCTTGGATGCCAGGACACCGATGATTTTCATCGGGATCTTGCCGAAGCGGATGGTCTGCCCAAGCGGGTCCGTCCCGTCGGAGAACAGTTCGTTGACCACGGTCTGGCCGACAATGCAGACCTTGTTGGCATGCAGGATGTCACTTTCCGTAAAACACGAGCCGCTGGCAATTTCATAGCCGCGGATGTCGAGATACTGCTCGTTGACCCCATAGATTGAAGTCGGCGTGTTTTTAGCTCCTTTGACGGCCTGGCCGCTGGACTGGACCGTCGGGGTGATCTTGTCGATGTAGCTGGCCTGACGGACGATGGATTCATAGTCGGAGAGTTTCAGCGTCTGCATGCTTGAACCACTCTGCCGCACGCCGCCGAAGCGGCCGTTCCCCGGGCTGATCATGATCATGTTGGAGCCCATCGAACCGATCTCGGCCCGGATGCTCTGCTTGGAGCCGTTGCCGATGGCCAGCATGGCGATGACCGAAGCGACACCGATGATGATGCCGAGCATCGTCAAGAAGCAGCGCATCTTGTTGTTCAGCAGCGCCTTGATGCAAATCTTCAATAAATTGCTGATATCCATGGGCTATTCCTCCTCTTCTTTGGGCATGGCCGCCAGTACTTCCGCCGCGGAGGCGATCCGGTCGTTACGGATGTCGCTGGTGATGCGGCCGTCGCGCAACGTGATGGTCCGGCTGCTGAACGAAGCCAGTTCGGGATTGTGCGTCACGAAGAGGATGGTTCTTCCATCCCTATGCAGCCGCTGGAACAGTGCCAGCACCTCATAGGAGGTCCGGGTATCGAGGTTGCCGGTCGCCTCGTCGGCCAGGATGATGACCGGGTCGTTGACCAGAGCGCGGGCGATGGCCACGCGCTGCATCTGCCCGCCTGACAGCTGGTTGGACCGGTGGGTCAGGCGGTCGCCCAGCCCAACCTCCTTCAAGGCAGCAATGGCCCGCTCCCGCCGTTCGGAATGGCTGACATGCCGATTGTACATCAGTGGCAGCTCCACATTCTCAATGGATGTGGTTTTGGGCAGCAGGTTGTAGTTCTGGAAAATGAAGCCGATCTTGCGGTTTCGCAGCGTGGCCCTGTCGTTCTTCGACATCTGGCGCACGGATACCCCGTCAAGATAGTATTCCCCGGAGGTGGCCACATCCAAACAACCCAGGATGTTGAGCAAGGTGGACTTGCCGGAGCCGCTCGTGCCCATGATGGTCACGAATTCGCCTTGCGTGATGGTGAACGAGACGCCGCGCAGTGCCCGCACTACCTCTTCGCCTACGATGAATTCGCGTTTGATCTGTTCGAGCCGGATAATCTCGTTCATGGCTATTCTGTACGCTTGTTCTCACCCCGCTGCGGCCGGCGCGGCATGAACGGGTTGTTGTTGCCCCCCTGCTGCGACTGCATCTTCGACGGATCCGGCATCTTGCCGCCGGCACTCACGAGTTTCGTGCCGGTAACCACGCGGTCGCCTGCCGACAGACCCTCCAAGATCTCGGTCTGGACACCGTCACTGACACCGAGGGTGACGGACGTGCGTTCCAGCGAGCCGTCCTGCAGCTGACGCCATACGGTATTCTCCTGGTATTTTTCATTTTCAGGGGTAAAGCGCAGTGCGCGGACCGGAACCGCCAGAACATCGTGTTTGTCGAGTGTATAGATGGTGATGTTGGCCGTCAGGCCCGGCATCAGCTTCAAGTCAGGATTCGGCGCATCGATGACGACCTGGTAGGTCACCACGTTCGATGTGGTGGTTGCCTGCAACCGCACTTGCGTCACAGTACCGCGGAAGGTGTCTTCGGGATAGGCATCCACCTCGAAATCCACGCGCTGTCCCTCCTTGACAGCGCCGATGTCGGCCTCGTCGACATTGGCAATCACCCGCATCGCCGTCAGGTCGTTGGCGATGGTGAAGAGTGTCGGTGTGCTGAAACCTGAAGCCACGGTCTGGCCTTCGTCCACGGCTCTCGAGAGTACAACGCCGTCGATGGGTGAATAGATCTTCGCATAGCCGATGTTCTTCTGCGACTTGCTGTAGTTCGACTGCGCCTGGGAATAGGAAAACCGGGCCTTGTCGTAACTGTATTGGGCCTGCTCGAATTCCGTGGCACTCACGAGTTCTTTTTCATAGAGGCCCTTGATGCGTTCGTAATTACGGGTCTGGTAGTCGTATTCCACTTTGGCGGAGTTCAGGTTGGCCCGCGAAGATTCCAGTTCGGTCCTGAGTACGCTCATGTCGAGTTCGGCGATGAGCTGACCTTCCTTGACCACGGAATTGTAGTCCACGTAAATCTTGGAGATGATTCCGGAAACCTGGGTACCGACTTCGACCTGTTTGACAGGTTCGACAGTACCCGTAGCGGTAACGCTACTGGAAATCGTAGTCGGTTCCAGGGTGGTGACCTGATAGACAAGCACCTGCTTGTCTTCCTTCTTCAGAAGCAGGAGCAGGGCGACAGCAATGGCAAGGACTGCAAGGACGATCCAAAGGATGGCTTTGGTTGATTTTTTCATTATGGAGCCTGTTTACAATTCGATAGGATGGTTCATGTACCGGTCAAGGAGCTTTTCGGCAAGCAAGGCCTGGTACTTGGCCTGGAGCTGCTGGGAAAGGGCATTCAAGTAATTGTTCTTCTCGGTAAGCAGTTCCACGGTGTTCTTGATACCGGCGTTGAACTGCTCCGTGACGAGGCGGAAGCTTTCGCTCGCGGCATCGAGCTGCTCCTTCGAAGCAAAGTAGCGCTGCTGGGCGCTGACGGCATCGTTGCGTACCGATTCGAGGGTGGCGAGCAACTGTTTGCGGACATTCTCTTCCTGCAGGCGGGCCGAGGTGAGCTGCAATTCTGCTTTCTTCACGTTGGTGCGGACCTGTTTGCCGTTGAAGATGGGCAGGCTGAGGTTCAGGCCGAGGCTTTCGCCGAGTTTGTTGCCAAGCTGGTCGAAATAGGTGACGCCGGTGCCCGAGGCATAGCCGGTGGATATGCCCGCGTTCATCGAGATGGAAGGTCAAGCGGCACCTTTGGCGATCTTCACGCCCAAGTCGGCCGATTCGACGCTGAGGGCGCTGCTGCGCAACTGGGGAAGCGTGGCGAGGGCTTCGGCGTAGACTTCGGCCAACTCGGGAATGGCGGCACCGACCACAGCGTCGTCGATGGCGGGGTATTCGATCTCGAACGGCTGGTCGAGGCCCAGTTCCAGGAGCTGCTTGAGTTTCAGGCGCGAGCTTTCCAGCGTGTTTTCAGCTGCAACGGTCTGGTACTGGTCACTGGCATGCTGTGATTTGAGCTGGGCCAGGTTGACTCGCGAGATGCTGCCGGCCTGGAACAGTTGCTCTCCGCGCTCGATCTGGCGGGCCGACAGTTCTTCGGCCTGTCGCTTGAGTTCAAGTGCTTCGTGATTGTAAAGTACCTGCAGGAAAGCCTGGGCTACGGAGATCTCGAGATCGATGCGCGACTGTTCCAAGTCGAGTTCCGAGGCGTCGCGCTGTGTCTGAGACTGCTTGATGGAATTGCGGAGCCGGCCGCCCTGATAGAGTGCCAGCCCGGAATTAAGACCGAAACTGTTGCTCACCGACACGCCGCCGGTCCTTTCCATATACTCGTTATAGGTGGAAACATTGTGGAAATTTGTGCCGAAGCTCGATGAGAAGTTGAGCGTGGGATACTGCTGCGCCTTGGCTTGCTCGAGGGAAGCTTCCGCGTTTCCAAGGGTCACTTCATGGGTTTTGATCTGGATGTTGTGTTCCAGGGCATGGTCGATGCACTGACGAAGGGTCCACCCTGCCGTTGTCTGGGCAAAGGCTGGTTGCGTAACGCCGAATGCCAATGCGAGGATGAGAAAGACCCGAATGGGAGAATGTTGCATAATCTAAAGAATGATATTGTTTTGACTCAAAATACGGAGCGACGTTTAATCGATTCTCGAGGATTATTTGTATCTTTGGAGAATCTAAACAGAATCATCCATGAAAATCATTTTCAAATCTCTTCTGGCCGGTCTGTTGCTGGCCCTGCTTGTTTCCTGCGGAAGTAACGCCACGCAGGTCAACCTGAAGATCGTGCCCAATCCCTGCTCCGTCGAAATGGGCGGACGCGGTGCAAAGGTGACCGCGCAAGTCCAGACCAGTGTCGATCCCAACCTCGCTCCGGAGGAGTATGTACTCACAATCCGGCGTGGCAAGATCGTCATCACGGGCGGCTCTGATGCCGGCATCTTCTGGGGCAAACAGACCCTCGCCCAGATCATCGCCCAATGCCCGGACGGACTTCCCGGTGTTGTCATCCAGGACAAACCCACCTTCGCCTATCGCGGCGCCCACCTGGACTGCTGCCGTCATTTCTTCTCGGTCGACGAGGTGAAATCGTTCATCGACATGATTGCGCTCCACAAACTCAACGTGTTCCACTGGCACCTGACGGAAGACCAGGGCTGGCGCGCCGAAATCAAGGCGTATCCGCGTCTGACCGAAGTCGGTTCGGTCCGCAAGGAGACACTGGTAGGCCACTACGGCTCGAACCAGTATGACGGCACACCCTACGGCGGCTTCTACACGCAGGATGAGATGCGCGAAGTTGTGAAATACGCTGCCGAGCGGTTTATCACCGTCATTCCGGAAATCGAGATGCCCGGACATGCTTCCGCCGCGCTGGCCAGCTATCCCGAACTGGGCTGCCGGGGCGCCAAGTATCCCTATAAGGTTCAGACGACCTGGGGCGTATTCCCCGAAGTCTTCTGCGCCGGCAATCCCAAGACGGTAACCTTCCTTGAGAACGTGCTCGACGAAATCTGCGACATCTTCCCGTCTGAATACATTCATATCGGTGGTGACGAAGCCCCGCGCGACGAATGGGAGAAATGCCCGAAATGCCAGGCGCTCATGAAGGAGAAGGGCTTCACCCGTGAAGCCGAGTTGCAGAGCTACCTCATCACGACGGTCGAAAAGTACCTGGCCGACAAAGGCCGCAAGATCATCGGCTGGGATGAGATTCTCGACGGCGGCGTGTCGCAGAGTGCAACGGTCATGTCGTGGCGCGGTGCCCAGGGCGGCATCGCGGCGGCCAAGATGGGCAACGACGTGGTCATGACCCCCAACAGCCACTTCTATTTCGACTACTACCAGACGGGCGACCCGAAAGGCAACGAAGAGCCGCTCGGCATTGGCGGCAACCTGCCGCTACGCAAGTGCTATGCATTCGATCCCTACGACCAGCTCAACGAGAATGAGAAGGCCCACATCAAGGGCATCCAGGCCAACATGTGGACGGAATACGTGGCCACGTTTGACCACGTCCAGCATATGGTGCTGCCACGTATGGCCGCTCTGGCCGAAATCGCCTGGAACCCCGAAGGCCGCACCGAATACGACGACTTCGTCGATCGCATCGTAGGCGGCCTTCTCCCGATCTACGACGCCCGCGGCTACCACTATGCCCCCTACGCCTTCAAGGACATCGAGTAATTATTTTTGCCGAATCGCCCAAAAGCGCTAAATTTGCACCCTCATTGCATTGAGGGACTGGTTCCGTAGCTCAGCTGGATAGAGCAACAGCCTTCTAAGCTGTGGGTCCCGGGTTCGAATCCCGGCGGAATCACGGAGAGTTGAGAATCAGAAGTCCGGCTGCCGGACTTCTGATTTTTTTGTGTGCGTGCAGGAGAGAAAGCTCGCTTTCTCGACGGCATGCATACAAAAAAAGACAGGAACTGCAAGTTCCTGATTCTCAACTCTCCGGCAAAAGAAAGATTCCCCACGGGAATGCGCAGCCCTTTAGGGCGAGCACAATCCCGTCATTCTCTGCCAACAGTGGGCAAGGTCTCATTTCATGACCGACACCTTGCCCAATCTATCGCTATTTCAGATAGCCACAACCGCGTTTCGCCGGGCAAGATCTGCCATATGAAATCAGACCTTGCCCGCTATAACCAGTTTTATTTGACTACCAACATTTCAAACTATACTTTGTAAAAATTTAAAAAAATTAAGAACTGTACTTCCTAATTGCAACGATCGTCGTGGATTTCAGTCTGTCATGAAAAAGACTATCTTTGTAAATTAATCCCAATGATCCTGACAGCCATGAACAACCGATTCTTTTCCGTTTTATGCATTCTGACGATTGTCTCCACGCCTTTCCTGACTTCCTGCGGATCCTCGCACACGGTCGCCATTCCGGAGGGCGACACGTCTGTCGAAATGGGCTATGGCACTGTAAATAAGGATGACCTGACGTATTCCGTGTCCTCGCTCAAGCCGGAAGAAAATGAGATAGCCTCCTACAGCAATATGTACGACTATCTCCGCGGACGCGTCCCCGGTGTATCGGTATCTCCCAACAACAAGATTCAGATCAGGGGCAACAATTCCATTAACGCCAGCACCGAGCCGCTCATCATCGTCGACGGAACCGAATCGGACCTGAGCGCCATCAATCCCCGGGATGTCTATTCCGTAGATGTCCTCAAAGACGGCTCATCCTCGATCTACGGCGTCCGTGGCGCCTGCGGCGTAATCATCATCACCACCAAATCGGCCCAATATGTGAACGAACAGCGGGCAAAGGCCAAGAAAGAGGAAAAAGAGCGCGCAAAGGCAGCAAGGAAAGCAGCGCGGGAGGCTAAAAAGAAGGAGTAAATCCACCGAACGCTTTCTTGTAGAACGGCCGGAAAGGGTCGTCGATGAGCACGCTCGCCGAAGAGGACGAACAGGCCACAAAGAAGCCTACGGCATCACCGCCTGTCACGTTGGTAGGACAGTTGGCCGGCTGGGACTGCAGCATCGGAATGGCAGCGCCGACGCTGCTGGAGACAAAACCCATATAGAACGTATAATACGCTTTCGGAACCGAATAAACGTTCAGCGTAAACACATCTCCCACTTCCAGATACTTGCCGCAATCGCCGTATTGCCGGCGGGTCCCTGCTGTCTGGTAGAGCGTAGTGATCGGGAAACAGACGACTTTCTGCCCGTTGAAATATTTATCGTCCATCACCAGGGACAGCCCGAGCGGGAAAACGGCTTCATTCAACTGTGCGCTGACATAATAATAGTTTGTTTCAGGGCGGTCCTGCCCCCAAATAGCTACAGTCCACAGACTGTCCGCCTGCGGATTCGTCGCGCCCAAGTACATGTAGTCCACCGCCTGGACTTCGAACCCCGGTTCCTCCATCGTGGAAACCGCCTCATAATGGTTGCGTTTTCCGCCGACGACCGCATCGATCGACAGCGTGTAGGTGTTGCCGGGCGCACCGTGGAAACCTTCCGGGCCGACATAGCAGCCACTTCCTGACGGGGACTCCGTATAACGGTAGGTTTCCTTCCCGTCACTGACAGACACAACAGCACCCGAAACCACGGGAGGCTGTTCCTCCTCGAAATAATCGATGGATTCCGTCAGCAGCACGGTCTGCGGCCGGTCGGCGCGGTCGGTCAGCATCGCCTCAACCACCAGATAAGCCCGGTCCATGCTCCGCGTGTGGACATCCACCTCCTCACTGCAACCCGAAAGCATGAAGATGCAGAGACAGACAAGCGCTGGCAAGAATCTATGCTTAGAAATAGACATTGTAGGATACTGACGGAATGATGGTGAACAGATAGACTTTCATAGCCAGGGGCCGCTCCTCTTTTTTGCTATAGAGGAAGGCCAGCGACCAGGCGTTATGCCGGGAATAGGCGTTGTAGAACGAGAAGTTCCATTCGCTGCCCCAAGGCTTTCCCGCCGCTCTCCGCTTGCTTTTCAGCGTCAGGGAAAGATCCATCCGATGATAGTCGGGCAAGGAATCTTCGTTCCGGTACGAATAGATATTTGCGTAGGAGCCCCCGTAAACGAAACGGCCATTCGGGAAGGTAGTGGGAGCGCCGCTGTAGAACACCCAGTCTGCCGATACGGAAACCCGGCGTGTGAAGTCGTAGGAAAGCACGAAATTGATGGAATGTTCGTGGTTCAGGGGTGAGCGATACGGCTTTCCGCCATTCAGTTCGGGAATATCGTAGATGGCCCGGGACCAGGTATAGGACACCCAGCCGCCAAAACGGTCGAAATCGTAGCGGAGCATGAGTTCCGTACCGAAGGAATACGAGGAGCCGAAGCGCAGTAGTTTTTCCCGCTCCGCATCGTCGAACACGAAACCGGGATTCTCCTTGAAATCCATCGTGTTCTTGTTGTTCTTGTAGAAAACCTCCGCGGACAACTCCAACGCCTGGTTGACAAACAAGGCATTGAGACCGGCCGAGAACTGGTCGGAACACTGCGGCTCAATATTCGGCGAGGCCATGAACCAGGCATCGACCGGGTTGCCGGAAATGCTGATGGGCACCTGTTGGATATACTGGAAGGAACGGGAGTACGCCGCCTTCAGCGAGAAATCAGGACTGACGGAGAGCGATGCCGAGATGCGCGGCTCGAAACCGATGTCGGTTTTGATCGGCTTCCCTTTGTCGAAATGCTCGGTCTTGGTCTGTTCGTGCGTCTTGGGGTCATAGTAGTGTTGGTCGGCCTCCCCGAGCGTCGAGAACGAAGCCAGCCGGAACCCGTAACGAAGCGTCAATTTACCGATCTTCTGCTCGTTCTGGGCATACACCGATGGCATCACGCCATAGCTTTGCGGCATATGCAACGCCTGGACGATGGATTCTTCATCCGAAGGGGTGACATCGCCGGGATCCATCCGGAAATAGGCGGCCTGAATGCCGGCCTTGACCGTATTGTTCGGGTTGATGTACCAGGTGATGCCCGCCTTCAGCCCTGTTTCACCGATGCCGGTCAGGTAATTGAAACTCGTACTGGTCATATCGCAGTCCAGACCGGCCTTGTAGCGGGAATTGTACAAGGACGTGTTGAAGAACACCTTGGGCGAGAATTCGTGGCTCCAGTGCAGCGTCTGGGTATTGTTCGCGAAGCTGAACTTCATCAAGTCGAGGTCGAAGTCTTCCATCGACATGCCGAATACGTCCTTCCCGCTGAAAGCGCTCAGGTAAACGCGGTCCTTCTCCCCCGCTACCCAGCTGATCTTACCGTTAAGGTCATAAAAGTACATCTGGGTGTTCTTGGGAATCTTCTCCCCGAAAAGCGGGAAGAAGATGTCCATATAGGTCCTTCGGGCAGCGAGCATAAAGGACAGCTTGTCCTTGACGACAGGTCCTTCGATGGCCAATTTGGACGTGATCAGACCGATCGAAAAATCTCCTTTGAACTGACTGTTGTTGCCGTCACGCGTGCTGACGTCGAGCACGGAGGAGAGACGCCCGCCGAAATTGGCGGGAAAATCACCTTTATACAACTGCGCGTTTTTGACGACATCCCCGTTGAACATCGACATAAAGCCGAGGAAATGGCCGGAATTGTAGAGCGGTGCGCCGTCCATCAGCACGAGATTCTGGTCGATGCCGCCGCCGCGCACGCTGAATCCGGTAGAACCCTCACTTGGCGTCTGCACACCGGGCATCATCTGGATCACCCGGATTACATCGGCCTCCCCCATCAACGCTGGCAACTTGCGGATGACCTCACCGGATACAGTCTCTTTCCCAAGTTGCGGCAGGGTCAACTGCTCCCGTTTGCTCTTGGAAAACACCTTGGCCGCTTCGAGCATCACATGGTCCTCTTCCAGCGAGAAATCGTATTTGAGTGAAGCCTTGGGGTTGATTTTTACCTCTGCAGTCACATAGCCGGCATAAGAGCACTTGATCACTTGTTCTTTCCGGTCGATCTGCAGCGAGTAAAAACCATAATTGTTGGTCGAAACGCCAGCAGACAGGTCTTCCGTAAAGACCACCGCCCCGATGAGCGGTTCTCCACTCGAAGCCTCCTTCACATAGCCTGACAAAACTGCCTTCTGTGCAGCCGCCGGCATGACAAAAGACAGCATGGAAAGGAGAACGAAGACTATTTTTACCGTCAAATGCATCGCGGCCTATATGCTGCAAGAATAAGGCCACGGAGAACGAGCTACAGGATTGATGAAAGGGCAGCCCGGAACTCGGGCATCGGGCAACGGGTCTCCCGCTCGATAATCAGGGTTTTGACTCCTGCAAACGGACGGATTTCCTCTTCGATGGAACGAAGCGGACGGTCGCTGCCGAAATAAGCTGCGGCAAAGTACGCCCAGAATTGCTGTGATACCGCTTTGGACATGTGGTAGGCCTCGCGGATAAATTCCTCGGAACTGAGATTGCCACAGAGATAGACCATCGCCACATCGAACAGATTGTATCCGTAACAGAAGTCACCCAAGTCGATGAAATACCGCGCGTCTTCCGTAAAGATGGCATTGCTGTACTGGAGGTCTCCGTGAATGGCGGTATCGGACTCCGGAGCATCGAAGATGAAGCGGGCGATCTTGTCTTTTTCCACGGTCGTGAAGAAAGGATTCTCCTCTAGCAGACGGAGATAGCGGTCTTTTACGTTCTCGAACTGAGATGTATCGAGGTGTACGGCGTGCAGGATCTTGCACATTTCGGCAAACTCCGTCGCGTAGCGTTGTACGTCGTCCGGATTGTCCCCCGTAGCACGTGAATAGGATTTCTTGCCGATGATCCGGCGGAAACGGATACCCATGCGGCCGTCTTCCGTTGTCACGAGGTCACCGGGCTCCGGTGTCGGAATACCCGATTGATAAACCTTGCGAGCCATCCGGAGCTCATCGAAAGCCTGATTGATCTTCCCGGGGAAGAATAGCTTGATCATGACGGACGGATCGCTTTTCAGGACATAACTTTCCGCAGTATAGCCTTCTCCATCAAGCTGATAATCAGATAATGACACGAGGATCGGATCCGTGTTGTCTTTCATGGAGCAATCATTCTGCATAAACTAAGTTCTGACTTTGATTAAGGCTAAGAGCAAAACCAGGGCGCTGATCAACAAAATGACCATGCCATAAATGAGTCCATAAATAACACCGGTGCGCAAGGTCAGATGAATGCTTTTCTTCCAGCCGAGGTTCAGCCACTGGCGATAATCCCATAATAACAGAGCCAACATCAGCAAGACACTGATGGAAGAACTCCTCCCCCAAGTCAGCACAACGGCAAAGAGCATGAAAAAGCTGAACTGGCAAAGCACGTAGGCCGATGCGGCGGCACAGGCAGACATTCCGATCTTTTGACGTCGTAGAGCCAGGGACATTGCCAACCAGAGGAAAAGGAACTCCCCGATAAAAAGCGGAATTCCCTGACTGCGCAACGTGCCTTCCAAGGCGGCCAGGGCAGACTGGCGCTGCGTCTTGACTGCTTCAGGATGCTGGTCCAGATGAAGATAGAGGTATCCTCGCCAGACAATCTGAACAATGCTCTGACTAATCTGTGTCAACTCGTGTTCCACGGCCGCTGAATCCTGTGCCATTTCCGGCAGGACTTCGACAGGGAGCCGGTTCCGGTGCTGCACAGGCTGGAGCAACGCAGCAATCAGGGCAAAAAAGGCATAGAAGATGATGAGCGAGGTCAGCGGGGCCAGATACCGGTCGTGGTTTCCCCGGATGTAATCGCGGATCATGTAGCCGGGACGCAACAGCAGATGCTGGAAAGTCCGCTTGGCATCATCATTCAGAAACGGAATGCTGTCGAAAGCTCCTTTGTAGAAGTCGCCAGATTCTTTATTTCCGACTCCCGATCCGGGCTTCCTGGGCTTCCGCCAAGGCAGGAAGCCCAGGTTCTGCCAGATGGAAAACGCGCGCAAACGGACGTCCCAGGAATGCCGGCGACGCTTATGATCGGCCCTCCTCATGGATTACCGGGGCATCCTTTCAGTCACGGGATAAACAGGAATCCGGCCAGGATCGTTGGCCGCGCAAGCGGCAAGCCAGGCGACAATGGTGGCATCCACCCGAAGGTCGCTCAGCGACAGACGCTCATAGGTGTCCATGATGGTGTGGTAGGTCCGGCCGTATTCCAACTCATCCTGAATGAACTGGTAGGCAGGAAGGCCCAGGCGGGTGAAGGTCTGATGGTCGGTACCGCCGGTCGTGCGCGGCGAGAGATACTTGAATCCCAGCGATTCGATGGCCTTCATCCAAACTTCGAAGAAGGGGAACGCCGCGTCGTTGCGCTCCAGATAGATGCCACGGAAGCGACCGGAACCGTTATCCATATTGAGATAAAGGGCGAACTTGTCGAATCCGGGCAGTTTCTTGTCCCCCTTCTGGAGGTACTGTTCCAGATAACCTCTCGAGCCATAGAGGCCCTGTTCTTCCCCACCCCAAAGAGCCAGACGGATGGTCCGCTTGGGTTTGAAGCCCAATTCTTTGAGGATGCGCATGGCTTCGATCATGACGATGCAGCCGGAAGCGTTGTCAGCAGCGCCGGTGCCACCATGCCAGGAGTCGAAGTGACCGCCTAGCAGGATGATCTCGTCCTTGAGTTTCGGATCAGTACCCGGAATCTCCGCGTAGATGTTGTGGACCTCCTTTTCATCGGTGAATTTGTTGAGGAGTTCCAGCTCCATCTCGACTTTCTGCCCGCGTTCGATCAGACGGACGATACGGCCATGGTCTTCAATCGGCATCCCGAGTTCGGGGACCGGCTCGGGATCGCCCGCCTTGTAGTTGACACCCGAACTGCCCGGAATATTGTACGAGCCACTGGCGTTTACAATGCAGAGCGGCTTTTCAGCCCGATAGAAATCGGCCATCTGCTGGCGCAGTTCCATCAGGGCCCGGAAGTCAAAATTCATCCGTCCATAACGGGGACGCGCATTCGCCCGGTTGTCTTCCGTCAGCGCTTGCAGCTGCTCTTCATCATAGCGGGAAGCCAGCGGCTTGAAATTGAGCTCATTCGTCTGGGTGGAAGGAATCACCAGGATCTTGCCGGCCACCTGGCCCCGGTATTTTTCCAGATCTTCCTTGGTCTTGACATCGAAGACCATGCACTCCCCTTTCACCAGACCGTCGGTGCTGCCCGACCAGGCCCGGGGATTGACGGAGAAAGCGCAGTAGTAAGGCGTAGTCATGGCCGCATAGGTCTTGACCACATCCCATCCACCGCGGGTAAACTCCATGGCAAACGCTGCGCGGGGATTGGAAAAGCCCAGTTCCTTGAGCTTGACGATCACGAGAGAATCGGCACGGCGCTTCTGCAGGGAGGCCGTGAGCCGGGAACCGACAAGATCGGTCAGATACTGGGAGAGTTCTTCAATCTGGGAATGGCCCAGTCCTTCGGCTTTGATCTTGGAAGCCCATTCCGGCGATTCCGCCACTTGCGCCCATGCGCTGTTGCCGCAAAAAACCATTGCGAGCAACGTAAAGAGAACAAAAAACTTTTTCATATCTTTAAAAAATATCTTCCATACAGATCCATCAACAGTGTCGCAAAGTCTTCCGAATGACTAGAGGCAGGGACACAATTTGATGAATCGTACACCATGAGAAGGAATGACATAGGTAGTGGCCGGGATATCCTCTTGACGCCAGAGGTCACGAACCGTGGGCGGAGCAATCAAGTGCATCCGGGCCAACGCTTCCGTGAGATTCACCGGGACAGGGTCTTCATTGAGATTGAAGATGCCGATGGCGATGCAGCCGTCAGCCAGGGGGCGGCTCCAGATCTGGATGCCGTCCTGATCGCTGTCGCGATGGGCCTGGATACCCAGGATATCCTGGTTGACCGCGTTCACTTCGTTGTTGCAAAGAAGGTTGAAGGTAAAGTCGTCGATCTGGGCAATGTCACAGCCGATGAGCATGTTGGCGGCAAGCAGCGACCATAGCGTAATGTGGGTGTACTGTTCGTCCGGAGTAAGACGGCTGTCGCGGAGATGGTCGCTCCAACCGACCTTGCCTACCACCAGCATGTCCGGGTCGTTCCAATGACCGGGGCCGGCGTAAGGATAGAGTTTCGTCTGCCGCTCGAAGCCGATGTTGTAGAGCGACTGCCAGGTATCGGTGATATCGCCGGTGGTGCGCCACGAGTTGGCATCCACCGCATGGCCCCAGGTCCACACGTTGGCCATGCCATACTGACAAAGCGAATAGAAGATGTCGCGCGGCTGCTGGCGGAGATACTCCTGCATCTTCAGATACGGACGCACATAGGCGGCTGTCGATCGGTCAGCCTGGGCGTTGAATACCTTGCTGTAGCCGCACCAGTCGTATTTCAGATAGTCCACGCCCCACGCATTCCAAGTCTCGGCATCCTGCTGTTCATGGCCCAGTGTGCCCAGATAGCCACCGCAAGTGCGGTCGCCGGGACTTGAATAAATACCCAGTTTAAGGCCGTTTGCATGCAGCCAATCGCCCAGGCCCTTCATGTCGGGGAATTTCTCATTGCAGACGATACTGCCGTCAGCCGCCCGTTCCTCCGCCTCCCAGGCGTCATCGACATTGATGTAGGAATAACCATAGTCCGCCAGCCCTCGGTTGATGAGTGCGGCGGCCGAGGACATCACCTTTTCCTGTGAGACACTCAGGCCCCAGCAGTTCCAGGAATTCCAGCCCATGGGCGGGGTCAAAGCGATCTTGTCGCCCACTTTCAACGTGAATGCCTGCCGGGCTTCACCGTGGGCATTGGTCGCCACCAGCACCAGCGGATAGTCGCCTTTCTCAGCGACACTACCGCTCAGCACGCCCTTCGAAGGATCAAGCGAGACACCGTCAGGAAGCCCTTCCACGGCATACTTCATCGGCCGTTCACCCGAGAATGCCAAGCGGAAGATAATCGGAGAACCGGGGCGTACCCCGAACACCAGCGGACCGTTGTAGCGCGGCGTGACCGGTGCGGGAGGTGTTAGGATATAGGGGGCCGCGTAGCTGGCAGAAAGCACACCGCCGTATTTCTCATCCCGATAAGTCACTGAAACAAGTTGCTGTTCCTCCACCGGCCAGGAAAGGACGGTCTCCTGCTTCGGCGAAAGCCGGACAGGACGCATCTGGGCAAGACCCGACTCTGCTGTCAGAGGATTTGTGACTTTCATTTCCACGATGCCGGAAGTCTTGACCGCGGCCTTGAGTACCAGCCGGCAGGCATCTTTTTCACCGGTCAGCGACAAGGACACGAAATCGTTCACTGCAGGTTTTCCGATACGGACCGGACGTTCGAAGAATCCGCCGGGATCGCCGCCGTTATAGACACGGACGGCAATCACGTTCTCCTTGTCCCACCGGACCGTCTTGGGATCGACCAGGTAGCGCCGGGGCGTATTCCATTTGCTTACATACCCTTCCGGATCGTCCGGATTGGAACCTGATTTACCCACGAAATGGCCGTTCAGCCAGGTCTCGTCCGTATCGTCGATCGGACCCAGATCCAACAGCACGAGGTCGGTCGAACCTTTTTTCAAGGACGAAGGGATGACCACATGGATGCGATACCAGGCGTAACTGTCCGGATTCCGGACGCCTTGCTGCACCCAGTCTTTCTCCAGGGAGAGCACTTGCCAGGAACTGTCATCGAACCCGGCTTTCTGGTAAGCAGGATCGTCTCCCTTGCAGAAACGGGCCTCAGAAACCATCACCTCCTGAGCCTGTGCCATCAAGAGGTTAAGCAGGAGCAAAAGCGTGGGAATGATTAACTTTTTCATACGGATCAAATCGGAAATAAACAATGCAATATAGTCATTTTTCAGGGATTTTCACTAAATTTGATCAATTACTTGTCAAGCCATGAAACGCCTGTTTGTTCTCTGTTCCCTGCTGTATTGCCTGACAGCGGCCTCGCAGCAACGGGAATACCTCTGGCCGGAAGACCGGATGCCGGATAGGCAATCCTTCCAGATCGCTGCAATGACAGATGAGGTCGAGGCGCCCGGATTCAATCCCGACGCTTCCCGTATCCCCTATCTGGATTGGTTTCCTGCGCCCGAAGCCGCGGTAAAAAAAGATGTCTGCATGATCCTCATCTCGGGCGGTTCCTACCAGAACTGCTGCGATGTAGGACTCATCCGATACTGGCAGGAAGAACTCACGAAGCGGGGCATCCAGTGCGTCAACTTCGTGTACCGGACGCCACGGCCCATGGGCCTTCCCATTTACCAGACAGCCTGGGAAGACGGTCAGCGGGCGGTCAGGCTCGTCCGGAGCGAAGCGGCCCGCCGCGGATTCAACCCGGAAAAGATCGGCGTGATTTCCATGTCGGCCGGATCCCACCTGGCCTTGTTGCTGGCTACAGGATCCCTGACCCAAACCTATGGGCCCGTGGACGATCTTGATACGATTCCCTGCCACATTAACTGGGCCATCGTCCATGCCCCAGCCTACGCGACCACCGATGGGGAAACCGGCATCCCGGCTACCCGGGACGGCTACGGCCCCGACGTGATGCTGAGCGCCGTCTTTCCTTTCGACGCCAAGACTTGCCCCATCAGCCTGCATCACGGAGAACTGGACCCCTACTCACCGAATGGTTCCACACTGTTTTACAGGCAATTGAGAAGAATGGGCATCCCCGCCGAACTACACTTGTATCCCTACCGGGGGCACGGAGCCTTCGGCTTGGAGCGCGGCATCGAATTCATGACGCAGATGGGTTTCCTGGGGCCGGTCGATCCGGAAGTCGCCCTCATGGATCGCTCACAGGACAATATCCACAAAGTCTGGTACGACAAGGAAGCACTCTGGCCGGAAGGCAAGACCCCGGATTTCCAGGAGAAGCAGTGTTCCCCTTACCTCGAATGGTTCATCCCCAAAGAACGTACGAGCAATGCCATTCAGATTATCTATTCCGGTGGGGCTTATGTAGGAAACGGACCGGACGGATTTGAGGTGGCCCCGGCTCGCCGATACCTGAATGAGCTAGGCATCACCGTCGTCACGATGAAATACCGTACGCCCAGGCCTGAAGGGCTGGCCAAACACACCAGTGCCTGGCAGGACCTGCAGCGCGCTGTCCGCGTGGTCCGGAGCGAGGCGGCAGCCCGCGGCCTCAACCCTGAACAGATCGGAATCATGGGTTCGTCGGCTGGCGGGCATCTGACCCTGATGGGCGTCACCTCATCCCGGCACCGGAGCTATCTGCCCGTCGATGACATCGACACTCTCTCCTGCCGCGTCCAGTGGGGCATCGGCATCTATCCGGCGTATGCGCTGACCGACGGAATGAACGGCTATAACACGACGGGGGGCAATGACGATTCCGCCGTCCTGGCCCCGGAATTTTCGTTCGATCCCGATACGGCTCCCATGCTGCTGATCCACGGAGATGCCGACGGCTATGCCGCCATGAACTCTGTGAAGGTATGGGAAAAGCTGCGTGCCATGGGCATCCCGGCCGAACTGCACACGCTCGCCACCCGCGAGCACTGCTTCCAGCAGACCGCTTCACCCGGCACAGGCAGCTACACCTGGCTCGACCGGATCGTCGATTTCCTCAAACCTTTGATTGACCAGAAGTAGGCACTCAACTCATCCCGCGCTCCCGCTTGATGGTTTCGTAGGCTTCCTGAATCTTGCGGAATTTTTCTGCGGCGGCTTTCTGGACCTCCGGGCCCAGGGTCGCCACTTTGTCGGGGTGGTTCTTCATCGCCATCCGCCGGTAGGCGCTCTTCACCTCGTCGTCCGTGGCGGAAGGAGAAATCTCCAGCACGGCATAAGCGGATTCAGCATCTTTGTAGAACATGGCGATGACGGAGGCGGCATCGGAAGAACTGAGCCGCACTGCGCCGGCAATCGCCTCCAGTACGCTTTTCTCTGAAGCGGTGAACTCTCCGTCGGCCGTAGCGATCTGTACCAGATAGTGGAAAAGCTGCAGGCGCTGGGAGTAGTTCATGTTGTCGGCAATCTGCGTGCCGACCTCATAGATATTGACTTGCTGGCGGTTCAGTCCGTCGAGGATCTGCATCGCCTGAGGGACGGCACTCTCGCCGAAATTCTGGCGGATGAAGCGACGGACATGGTCAAGTTCCGCCTGACGAATCTGGCCGTCGGCTTTGATAACGGCCGAGGAGAGCACGAGCAAGCTGACCATAAAGCTGTTGCGCTGCTCTCCCGGGGAATAGCCGCGTCCTGTCGTCGAACGCGGAGCGCCGGTCTCCGGGGAGGATTCCCCGAAGCCGGTCATCCGCTTGAAGACATCAATCTGGGCATCCAGGACAGTCCCGGCCAGGAATCCCAGCAAAGCCCCGATGGGACCGAAGGAGACCCAGCCGAGAAAACCGGCTATCCATTTTGCTTTTCCCATCGGCTACTTCACGTAGGTGAGTTCGTTGATGAGGTTGGTGGCGCCGCCATACTTCTCCACCATCCAGAGGACATAGCGGATATCCACGCAGATGCAGCGCTGCAGGTCGGGTTCGAACATCACGTCAGAGCTCATGCTCTCCCAGTTGCCGTCGAAGGCCAGGCCAATGAGGTTGCCCTTGGCATCGAGTACCGGTGAGCCGGAGTTGCCGCCCGTGATGTCATTGTTGGTAAGGAAGCAGGTGTGCAGCGTGCCGTCGGCATCGGCCCAGCGGCCAAAGTCGCCGGCTTCATAGAGTTGCTTGACTTTGGCCGGCACGATGAATTCCGGATTGGTGGGATCCTCTTTCTCCATGACTCCCTTGAGCGTGGTGTAGTGCAAGTACTTCAGGCCATCTTTGGGCGAGTACGGAAGCACATGGCCGTAGGTCAGACGCATCGTGGAGTTGGCGTCAGGATACATGGCCTGGCCTTTCTGCCACTCCATGAGGGCGGCGGCGAAGTTCTTGCGGGCATTGTCATAAGCCGCCGCGTCGCTGGCATACATCGCGTTGTAGTGCGGCGTCAGTTTACCCATGATCGCGTAATAGAGACCGGCGGCGGGATCGGCGAAGATTTCGTCTTTCGAAGCGGCCGCTACCTTGTCATAATCGGTGAACATCGTCTTGTCGAAGAGGTCTGCCACATAGGCGGCAAGATCCATCGTTGCGAAATCCTGCTCCGGAATCTCCGGGAAATCTTCGGCTTTGGCATTCTTGCGGTAGAAGTCCAGCAGGGCGACCGCTTCCTTGCGGTCAAGGTCCACGACATAGTCGCGATACGTGCGCTGGATCCGTTTCTTCGCGTTGTTCAAGGCTGTTTCATCGTCCACTCCGCGCTGCAGTTCACGGGAATAAGTACTCATCAAGTTGCCGAACAAGCCTACCAGTTCAATCCGGTACGGAGCCTCCGTAATCAGGCTCACGGCGCGGCTGTCGGCGGCATTCTTCTGCACGTAGGCGGCGATGTCTTCGATGGGCGTGCCATATTTCGCCTTACGGGCGGGATCGGCCTCGATCCAAGCTTTCAATGCGGCTTCCTTCTGCTCCTCGCGCTCGATGATGCCAAGGTTCTTGAACGCGAGCTCCTCACCCTGCCACTTCTTCCATCCATTGGCGCTGCCGGCATACTTGCTGGCATACTTCAGCTGCACGGAAGGGTCAGCGCACATCGCATCCCACATGATATCCTGACGGACGGTGCGGGCGTCGATGGCGATGCGGTTGCCAGCGATCATCTGTTTCAGCTGCTCGGCGGTCTGGTAGCGCTGCGTGCGGCCGGGATAACCCATGATCATGGCGTAGTCGTTCTCCTGCGGGCCTTTGAGGGAAATCTTCAGGCTCTTGGCGGGACGGTAAGGAACGTTGTCGAGGCTGTATTCAGCGGGGAGATTATCCTTGTTGGCATAGACGCGGAACATCGAGAAATCGCAGGTGTGGCGGGGCCACATCCAGTTGTCGGTTTCGCCACCGAACTTGCCCATCGTAGCCGGCGGAGCGGCAACAAAGCGGACGTCGGTATAGGTGCGATAAACAATCAGGTAGTACACATTGTTGTTGTAGAAGCCCGTGACCACGGCGCGGCTGCCCGCATTCTTGGCGACGGCAGCGTCAATCAACTGCTTCCTCACTTCATCCGGCTTTTCAGCAGACTCGACCTGGGCCGTAACGTCCTCCATCGATACCAGGAAAGTGACACCCAGGCCCGGGACGGGAATTTCCTCGGCGCGTTCGTTGGCCCAATAGCCTTCCATCAAGTAGTTGTGCTCGTCGGTGGAAAGGCCCTGGATACTGCCATATCCGCAGTGGTGGTTGGTTACCAGCAGGCCCTGGTTGGAGATGATCTCACCGGTGCAGCCTCCGCCGAACTGGACGATCGCGTCTTTCAGGGACGACTTGTTGATGGAATAGATCTCCTGCGGCGTCAACTTGCAGCCGGCGGCCTTCAGGTCTTTCTTGTTCATTTGTTGGATCAGCGGCAGCAGCCACATACCTTCATCGGCGGCAGCGCCCACCACCAGGGAAAGCGCAGCCAGGAAAGCAATGATACGTTTCATGTTTTCAAATCTAGATTTGAGGGCAAATATAGCAAATTATTTCTTTACTCCACGGACCGGCCGGGCGGCCAGCGGATCATCCGGCCAGGCATGCTTGGGATAGCGGCGGCGCAGTTCCTTGCGGACTTCAAAATAGGCCCCGCTCCAGAAGCTCCGCAAGTCGCTGGTCAGTTGTACCGGTTTATAGCCAGGCGACAGCAGTTCCATCAGCACAGGTCTTCGACCGTCATCCACGCAAGGCGTATCCAGCAGACCGAAACATTCCTGCAACCGCACCCGCAAGACCGGCACTTGCGCCCCGGGACGGTATTCCAGGCGGATGTTGCTGCCTGTCGGGACGATGACATGGGTAGGCGC
>JAEEOM010000027.1 GCA_016284265.1 Bacteroidales bacterium
TCTCGACGCTGAAAACGGATTCATCTACACCTACGGCGGACGCAACGGAGATTACAAACTGCTCAAGAAGTTCCGGCTGCCGAAGCTGGCAGATTCCGACGCCAACGGCGAAGTGCACCTGACCGACGCGGACGTGCTGGACGTCACCCGGATCGACAGCGGCATCAACATCTGGCAGGGCAGCATCGTCCGTGGCCGCTATGCCTATCTGCCTGACGGCTACAAGCCCCACGAACTGTTCGTGCATGTGGTGGATCTCGATCAGAAAAAGATTGTCCTGAGCAAGAACGTCACCGACCTGGACGATGAACCCGAAGGCATCTGCCTCGCTGACGGTTATGCCTATGTGGTGTTCCACACTGCGGGAGAACCCCGTCATGGCAAACTGTGGCGGTTCAGTCTGAAGTAGCGGTTTGTTTCTTATCTTTGCACCTATGAAACGGATTTTCAGCACCTTCGTCCTGCTATTCCTGACCGCTTTCACCCTGGCCGGCCAGGAGATCCGGAGCATCGACGAGAATGTAGTGCTCCGGAAGGACGGCAGTGCCCGTGTTACGCAGGTGTGGGATGTTACCGTTGTCTCCGGGACTGAGTTCTATCTTCCTTTCGACCACCTCGGCCCGATGACCATCGACGATCTGGAAGTCAGCGAAAACGGAGAACTGTTTTACGCCGAGGGGGATGGCTGGAATACGGACCGGACCCTCGAGGAAAAGCGTGGCCGCTGCGGAATCGTCCGCAAATCCGGCGGCGTGGAACTTTGCTGGGGGCAGGGAGACCGCGGAGACCATGTCTGGACGGTTTCCTATACCGTCAAGGGTCTGGTGATGCGCATGGGCGATCTGTATGACGGCTTGTATTTTTCATTCGTGAATCCAGGGCTCTCTGCGCCGCCCCAGCATGTCAAAGTCATGCTGCGCAACGAGACGGGCGGCCCGGAATGGACGACGGACAACGTCAAGGTATGGGGATTCCGGTCCCAGAGCGAGGTTTGGGTGGAAAACGGCGCTATCCGAGCAGAGTCCACGGAGCCTTTTGGCTACACCAGTGCGATGACTGTCCTGGTCCGCTTCGACCAGGGCCTCTTTGAACCGGAGGTCATCTATGAAGAAGACTTTGAGAAAGTGCAGCAGATGGCTTTCGAAGGCAGCGACTACAAGACGAAAATGACTTTCTGGGAGAAGGTCAAACTGGTTTTCTCGATGCTCATCGTCGCCTTTTTGCTCCTGCTTTCTCCCATAGGTTTGGCTTTTATCGCCCTGGTAGTCTGGTTATACTTTTGGATTACCTCGCTGCTCGGGATCAAGTACAAAAAATCATTTTTCGGCCAGTCCAGAATCCAGGGCTGGTTCCGGGATATCCCGCTGGAAGGCAATATTCCCGCTGCTTACTATGCACTGACGAAAGGCAACCGGCTCGACGGTTTGAACGCCCCGGATTTTTCTAAGAACCTGATCGGCGCCTATTTTCTGCGCTGGGTCATGGACGGCGCGGTCCGGGTGCTGCCGGATCCGCACAAGGAAGGACGCGTAAACCTTTCGTTTGAAAAAACGGCTTCTTTCTCCGAGGCCATTGAGAACGATCTCTACCAGATGGTGCGTGAAGCCAGCGGCGAGAACCTCATCCTGGAAGCCGGCGAGCTGGAAAAATGGTCCAAGAAATCGTTCCGCCGGGTATCCGACTTTCCTGGCCGTGCGAAGACATGCGGACGCAAGTGGTTCCAGGACCAGCACTATATCATCAAAAATGACAAGTGCAATGCGGAAGGACAGGAGCAGGCACGTCACCTGATTGAGTTCAAGAATTACCTGGAAGATTTCACGCTACACAAAGAGCACGGCGCCATTGAGGTCACCTTGTGGAAAGATTATCTCGTGTTCAGCGCCCTGTTCGGCATTGCCGAAAAGGTGGCGACCGAATTCCAGAAACTCTACCCTGCCCAATTTACGGAGTTCACCCAGGCTTCCGGAATGAACAGCACGACCTTCCACGATATGATGCTGATGTCCAACACCCTCTCCGCCTCGGCGATACGCGCTGCCAAGAACGAGCTGTCCTCACATACTTCCCACAGCAGTAGTTCCGGCAGAAGCTATGGCGGAGGCGGCCGCTCCTCCTTCGGTGGTGGCGGCCACTCTTTTGGTGGCAGCCACGGCGGCGGCAGCCGGTAAGACTGATATGTTTTTTATTTCTGAATTATACTATGAAAAGACTCCTGTTTCTCGCAATGACCCTGACACTCGTCCTTGCTTGCAATCGGAACCAGGCTCCGAAGATCCTGGTGCTTTATTATTCGCAGTCCGGCACGACCGAAACAGTCGCCCAGACACTGCAGACCAGCCTCGGCGCCGATATCGAGGCCATCGTTCCCGTCGAACCCTACGACGGCGACTTCCAGGCGACTGTCGAGCGCGGCCGCAAGGAGCTGCAGGAAGGCGCCCTTCCTGAACTGCAACCGCTTAAGGCCGATATCGCCTCCTATGATATTATCTTCCTGGGCTATCCGGTATGGTTCGGCACCTACGCCCAGCCGATAGCCACCGTGCTGGCCACACAGCACTTCGCCGGCAAAAAGGTCGTTCCCTTCTGCACTTTCGGCAGCGGCGGTCTCGATTCCAGCACGAGAGACATCCGGGAGAAACTGCCAGATGCGGAAGTCCTTCCCGGCTACGGCGTGCGTGCCGCCCGCATCGATGCGGCACCGGCAGAAATCGACCGGTTCCTGAAAACCGGCGGCTTCATCGCCGGCCAAGTCGAGAAGTTGGAAGCCTTCCCTGCCTCGCAGCCGGTCACGGAAGCTGAATCCGCAATCTTCGACACAGCTGTCGGTGACTATCCGATGATTCACGCCAAGGCGACGGAAGTAGCCAGCCGTACGGTCCCCGAAGGCCGGGAATATCTTTTTACCGCCCGTGACCTCCCGCGTGACGGCAGTGAAACCCTCGGCCGAGAAATGAAAGTCTATGTCCTCGCCGCAGACGGTCAGGCGCCCGTATTCACCCAAGTGGTCCGTTAACCTATCAGCATCATGAAAGGCATCGTACTCGCAGGCGGCAGCGGAACCCGCCTCTACCCCATTACCAAGGGGATTTCCAAGCAACTGATTCCCATCTACGACAAACCGATGGTTTACTACCCGATCTCTGTGCTGATGACGGCGGGGATCCGGGAGATTCTGATCATTTCCACGCCACACGACCTGCCGGGTTTCCGACGCCTGCTGGGCGACGGATCCGACTACGGCGTGCAGTTCTCCTATGCCGAACAGCCCTCGCCCGACGGGCTTGCACAGGCTTTCATCATCGGTGAGGAGTTCATCGGCAATGACGCTGTCTGCATGGTTTTGGGAGACAACATTTTTCACGGCACCGGCTTCCAAGATTTGCTGTTGAAGGCCGTCGACAATGCGGAGAAAGACGCCAAAGCGACCGTGTTCGGCTGCTGGGTCAACGATCCCGAGCGCTACGGCGTGGTCTCGTTCGACGCCGACGGCAATCCCGAGACGATCGAGGAAAAGCCGAAGGAGCCCAAGAGCAACTATGCCGTTGTCGGCCTCTATTTCTATCCGAACAAGGTGGTCCGCGTGGCGAAGGGAGTGAAGCCTTCGTCCCGTGGCGAACTGGAGATCACCTCGGTCAACAACGCCTTCCTTGCCGACCACGAACTCAAGGTGCTCACCTTCGGCCGCGGATTTGCCTGGCTCGACACCGGCACCCACGAATCTCTCGCAGAAGCTTCGACCTTCGTCGAGGTCATCGAGAAGCGTCAGGGCCTGAAGATTGCCTGCCTCGAAGAAATCGCCTACCTGAACGGCTGGATTTCAGCCGAGAAACTGCGCTCCGTTGCCGAGCCGATGAAGAAAAACCAGTACGGACAGTATCTATTATCGTTATTATAATCAATCTTGTAATAATCAATCCCGTATCACTTCCAGAACCGCGGTTCTGGAAGTGATACGGGATTGATATATAGACAGCATGAAACGTTTCGTTGTATTATTCCTAGCTGTACTCGCTGTTTTCTCGGCCCAGGCGCAGACGGCCCCGGTCAGGTTTGCCTATCTGAGCGATGTCCATATCACCCTGAACGGGACGTCGCACATCGACAACCTGAAACGCTGCATTGCGGATATCAATACGCAGCCGGATATCCAGTTCACGGTTTTCGGCGGTGACCTGACGGATTTCGGGACGGATGAGGAATTCGCGTTCACGCGGGAAATTTTCAACGAACTCGTGCATCCGTATTGGGTCGTAGCCGGTAACCATGATGCCAAATGGTCGGAAAGCGGCTGTAACACCTTCGCCAAGGTCTTCGGCTATGAACATTTCGAATTCGACGCGGGCGGTATCAAGTTCCTGGGCTGCAACTGTGGCCCGAACATGCGGATGGCTCCGGCTTTGATTCCGCAGGAGACCCTCGCGTGGCTTGATTCCGTAGCCCGGGCTGTTCCCCGTGAGCAGCCGGTCATCCTGGTCAACCATTATCCGCAGGACACTTCGGTGCTCAACTATTTCCAGTTGATGAACACGGTCAAACAATGCAACATTCAGTTGCTGATCGGCGGACACTGGCACCAGAACCGCATCCTCAATTACGAAGGCGTACCGGCCATCCTCGGCCGCTCGCCGGACCGGGGCAAAGAAATCGGATACAACATCATCGAGATCGTCGACGGCGTTTTCTCGGTACACGAACGAATTCTGGCAGATGACAAGGGCCGGACCTTGACACCGCCTGTGGAACGGCAACCGTGGTACACGCAAAACTTTACAGACGCTCCGCAATATGAGCCCGACCAGACAGGCGGGGGCGACAACCCCTATGGTCTTCCGGACGATTATCCCTTCCTGAAGTTTGACATCAACCAGGCATATCCGCAAGTGACGGAAGTCTGGCGCACCCAGGACGAAGGCGACATCGGATGCGGTGTCGTTCCGGCCGGCCGGTATGTGCTTTATGCCAACGAATCGGGCATCGTCAAAGCTCTGGACGCCGCCACCGGCCGCGAGCGCTGGCGCTTCGCCACCGAAGGGAAGGTCTTCTCCACCCCGGCCGTCTGGAAAAACCGGGTCGTCATCGGCTCCACCGACGGCTCCATCTATTGCCTATCCCTGCGCAACGGCCGGCTGCGCTGGCGCCACCGCTGCCAGAAATCGGTACTGGCCACACCGGCCATCCACAAAGGCATCGCCTATGTAGGATCGTCAGACCACATCTTCCGGGCACTCAAAGTCCGCACCGGACGCCTTCTATGGGCCCACGAGGGAATCGCCGGCTTCGTAGAATGCCGTCCGTTTGTCGATGACAAACAAGTCGTCTTCGGCGACTGGGCCAACACCCTCTATTCCCTCGATCCCCGGACAGGACGCTTACAATGGACCTGGCAGACGAAAGGTTCCCGGATGTTTTCCCCTGCCGCGGTCAATCCCGTGAAAGCGCACGATCGTATTTTTGTGGTGACTCCTGAGCGCAAGACGTATGCGCTTGATGCCCGCACAGGTGAACAGATTTGGGCAGCCTCCGGTGGACGCGAATCCATCGCGCTCTCCCCCAACCGCGAAACGATATATGTCAAAACCATGTTCGACAGTGTCCAGGCCTACGCAACGGCTCCTGTCGAAGTGGTAAAACGCTGGGAAGTCCGTCCAGGTTTCGGCTACGAGATCGGCCCTACCCCATGCGCCTGCAGTGCAGACGGACAACTGCTCTTTGTCCCGACCGACAAAGGCAACATCTTCTGTTTGCAGGCAGACAACGGCGATCTGGTCTGGAAGCACAAAATTTCCGTCGCCCTGATCAACGCCATTGTCCCTCTCTCCGACCGACAACTCCTGATCGCCACCATGGACGGCGTCGTCACGCTCTTACACTATTAATCCCCCAGTCGCGGTAATAGTTGATGAGTCTGATGATCCATCCGGGGTTTACGGTGTTTCCGGTGTTTACGGCATCTACGACATTTTCGCGCTGCAATGGACGCAATTGATTGTCAGTAGATTACATAAGTTGATCCCCCTAAAAAACGCGGGGATCAACTTGTGTAAGTACCTGATTGACTGGTGCGTCCGTTGCAGCGCGAAATGTCCCGAAGAGGTCTTCGCCACACGATTGTCGCGTAGTCAGTCCTGTTCAATTCTCTATGTTCCTCGCTGAAAACCATTTCTCGCCGAGCACATTCTTCGCTTAGATCCATTCCTAGCCGAGATTCAGAATATCTGTGGCACCTACTTCTCTGATATTCAACCTCTTCCCGATAATCGCTTGTGCATTTTTACACAAGCGATTATCGGGAATATCTTGAGTTACAACCACATAAGTGCCACAGCTATCTCTCCCTCCTGGGTTTTGCACCACTTGTTTGGCCGCGAAGCGGATGACGGCGCCGCTTGGTCCGTTTCACAGACGAAATCTACGTCTTTCCCCTGATTTTCCGTCCACGAAACGTACGAGACAGATAAATCATCCGTTTCGCGTCAGAACAATGACCTTAAATGGCCAAATCAGAATCTGCGATAATACTAAGTGCGGCTTTTCTGAATCGCACTCTGTTGCTCCCCGACGACCACCTCTGCCTCAAACAACGAATAGGCAATAAACTTTCGGGATCACAACTAGCAGACACATTTAGGGCTCGTGACTAATAGACATCGTTCGGGTTCGTGACTGATTAACCCCTTTCGTCCGAATGGCGGTTATTCACGTCAGGACACTAGCTTGTGTATAATCGTCTGCCGCAGATATCTGCCCAATAGGAGTTTGAAACGATGATTACCGCAGCAGGTCTGCTCCCAATCAGCAGACCTGCCTGGAAGTTTTTATAATCAACTGATACTCAATACTGTTTATTTATCAACCGAGGCAGACGATTACACGAAATCACACTTACACGCACATAATAGCGGGATACAAATGCAAGCTTCTCTTAGGATTGCAACTAATTGTTTTGTTCCCTCTCGAGTCTCGACTAATAAACCTCCCTTGGGTCTCGACTAATGGGCCTCTCCCTGGATCGTGGTTTATAGAACCCCTTTCGGCCGAACGGTTATCCTCGTCTGGGCGCAGGGAACCCCCTCAAGAGCTCACTGCAGCACAGACGGGTGATAACCGCCTCAGCCATGAACAGTCTGACCAGCAAATCACCCCCGCAAACAAACACTGACAGATTACGCGGTTATCCTTGACAGCGCTGGACCGGGCCCCATGGACTCCACGGGACCCAGCGCGCTGGCAGGAGATAACCGCACTACGCCACCGACGACGGCAACGATAATAAACAATCCGCAAGCCCAGCGATGTGCCGATTGACGATAGATAGGTTTCGTAACAATCGGCTTGCGTCCTTCTCAAC
>JAEEOM010000028.1 GCA_016284265.1 Bacteroidales bacterium
CCCCATACTGTCCGGGACCCGTCTTGAAAAAGCGGGAAAGGCCGGCCACCTGGGAGGGGTCGGCTTTCTGGAGCATTGTATCAAGCAGCCAATTTTTGCGCTGCAACGGACGCAATTGACAGTCAGCTAGTTGCGAAAGTCGACCCCCTTCATTCACAGGGGGATCAATTTTCGTAATATCCTGATAATCTGATGCGTACATTGCAGCGGAATAATCAGTATTTAGCGGCAGCAGCCGCAGGCGGAGGATGATTGGCAGGCGGCGTCTTGGCTGGCGGCGGCGAGGGCAGCGGCAATGGCTTCCATCACCAGGGGTTCCATCACTTTGTAGCCGGCCGGGACGGGATGGACACCGTCGTTGGAATAGGCGGGATTGAGGGCGCGGGAGGGATCGGAGACGACCATCGGAGTGTAATAATCGACATAGGGAATCCCCTTCGCGGTGGCGTAGGCCTTGATGCGGACATTGAGCGCGGCGATCTTGTCGGCGGCGTCGGTGATGGCAGGACGCCAGCGGAATGCGGCGGCGGGAAGCACCGACGTCAGGACAACGGCGATGCCGTTGGCCTGCGCCAGTTCGGTCATCGAGACGATGTTGCCGAAAGCGAAGTCTTCGCTGTAAGGGCCCTGGTTTTCAGCGACATCGTTGGTCCCGGCATTGATGACCACGGCAGCCGGATGCAAATCAATGACATCCTGCCGGAAACGGACCAACATCTGCGCCGATACCTGGCCGCTGATACCGCGGCCGACATAACCGTTGGACGAGAAGAACTCCGGACGCAGCCGCAGCCACTCCTCCGTAATGGAGTCGCCCATCAGCACAACCCGCGGCTGTCCGGCCGCCGGCTCCGCCAGCTCCGTATTTGCAGCCGCAAACCGCTGCAGTCCGCCCCAATCCTGCGCATAAGAAAAACAGGTGGCCGAAACCAACTCGAACGCCACAAGAAGCGTGGCACATAAACCTTTGATATTCATGACTTTGCTCATTTTCGATTGCGCATTTTGACGCAAGCGATTTATTATAAAATACTAATAATCAGATACCTATCTGCCACGCAGCAACTCCTTCTTGCCTATGAAGCCCCTTCACGGAGTTTTTGCGCGGTGGCTTGTGCGGATAGCCGTAGCGGATGTGAAGGGGCTTCATAGGCAAGGAATCAAGCCACTACGACCGTGGTTGAGTTCTTGTCCTTGCCCAACTTGACTTTCAGTTTGGCGCCTGCGGGGACCCCTTCGATGATGACTTCGGAGACGGGGTCTTCGACGTAGCGCTGGATGGCACGCTTGAGCGGACGGGCGCCGAACTTGGGGTCGTAACCGACATCAGCGATGAACTTCTTGGCAGCCTTGTCGATGGAGAGCGTGAAGCCCAGTTCCTTCATCCGGCCGTGGAGCTCGCGAAGTTCGATGTCGATGATCTGGTAGATATTTTCCTGCGTCAAGGCGTTGAAATAGATCTGCTCGTCGAGCCGGTTGAGGAACTCCGGCGTGAAAACCTTGCCGAGCGCCTTGTCGATCAGCGCGTTCTGTGAGGCCGAACGATCTTCGCCACCGGTGGAAAAACCGATGCCACGGCCGAAATCCTTCAACTCACGGCTGCCCACGTTCGAAGTCAGGATGAGGATGGTGTTTTTGAAATCGATGTAACGGCCGGCACTGTCGGTCAGGCGGCCTTCGTCAAGCACCTGCAGCAGCAGGTTGAAAATGTCGGGATGCGCCTTCTCCACTTCGTCGAGCAGCACCACAGAATACGGCTTGCGGCGCACCTGCTCGCTGAGCTGACCGCCTTCGTTGTAGCCCACATAGCCCGGAGGCGCTCCGATAAGACGACTGGAGGAGAACTTCTCGCCATACTCGCTCATGTCGATCCGGATGATATTGTCGGCCGAATCGAACAGATACTCGGCGATTTTTTTGGCCAGATGGGTCTTGCCCACACCCGTCGGTCCCAGGAAAAGGAAGGAGCCGATGGGCTTGTTCGGATCTTTGAGGCCGGCACGGTTGCGCCGGATGGCCTTTACGACCTTTGAGAGAGCCTCATCCTGCCCGACGACCACGCCGCGCAGCACCTCTTCCATTTTCAAGAGACGCGTCCCTTCGCTCTCAGCCACCCGATGGACCGGAATGTTGGTCATCACCGAGACGACGCGCGCGACGGTCTCCTCATCGACCGTCCGATACTCTTCCTCACCGGAAGAAGCCGCCTGGACTGCTTCGGCCACAGCCTTTTCTTTCTCCTGCTCGAGCCGGTGCAGTTCGGCCGCTCGCTTGAAGTCGCCTGCCTTGGCAGCACTGCGTTTCTCCGCGCGGATCGGTTCGAGCGACTGCTCAAGCCGGACCGCTTCGTCAGAGCCTTTCATGTCGCCTATATGCACGCGGGCCCCGGCCTCGTCAAGCACGTCGATGGCTTTGTCGGGCAGGCAGCGGTCGGAGATGTAACGTTGCGACAGGGAGATGCAGGCTTTGATGGCTGCATCGGTATAACGGACGTGGTGATATTCTTCATAGCGGCCTTTGATGCCTTCGAGAATCGCCAGGGTCTGGGCGTAGTCGGTGGGTTCCACCAAGATTTTCTGGAAACGGCGCTCCAGCGCGGCATCCTTCTCGATGTACTCGCGATACTCGTCGAGCGTGGTCGCGCCGATGCACTGGATCTGACCGCGCGCCAGCGCAGGTTTCAGGAGGTTGGCCGCATCGAGCGATCCGGGCGAGCTGCCCGCGCCTACGATGGTATGGAGCTCATCGATGAAGAGGATCAGGTCGGGATTCTTCTTGATTTCGTTCAGGATGGCTTTCACGCGTTCCTCGAACTGGCCGCGGTACTTCGTACCGGCTACCAGGGAGCCCATGTCGAGCGAAAGGATCCGCTTCGAAAGCAAGGCGCGAGGGACGTTTTTCGAAGCGATGCGCAGAGCCAGACCCTCTACGACGGCCGACTTGCCGGAACCCGACTCGCCGATAAGTACGGGATTGTTCTTCTTGCGACGGCTCAGGATCTGGGCCAGCCGCTCGATTTCCGCCTCACGGCCCACCACAGGGTCGAGTTCGCCGCTGACGGCGGCGCGAGTCAGGTCGAAGCCATAGGATTCGACGAGGGACTTTTTTTCGCCGCCCCGACCTGCGGGCGCATCGGGTGCAGTTGAATCACTGCTGTCCTCGGGAGCACCGTCAGCAGCCGACATCATGGCCTGCTCCATGACTTCGCGGAGTTTCTCAGGCAGCTTGTCGAGGGGGATGCTGCTGTTCTCGAGCGCCGTGGTGCAGGCACCGTGCCACTGCATGAAGATTTCGGCCATCAGATGGGCCGGCGTGGCGGCATTGCCGTGCATCCGCTGGCACGAGAGCAGGATTTCCTGCGACTTGTCGCTCAGCGAGATGGATCCGCGCTGGCCGTACGGAATCGGGGCCGGTGCGGCAATCTTGTCTTCAATCTCCTTCTTCACTTTCTTTACGTCCACGCCCAGGCTCTCGAGGATCCGGACGGCATCCGACTCGCGAAAACGGAGAATCCCGAGGAAAAGATGGTCGGGCGTGGCTATGTAACTGCCCAGCCGTGCCGCTTCTTCCAGCGCATAGTTGAGCACGATTTTGATTTCGTTTGAATATCCTTTTTCCATGGGTACCAATCAAGGTTTTGGGGCGGCAAGTTAGCAAAAAAGTATGTAAATAAATAATTTGTTATCTTCCTCGAAAATTCGTATTTTTACACGATATTTTGATAGAAACCGTAGAGAAAAAAATGGATTTTGAAGAGACTGGCGGTAGGATTATTCCTATCAATATAGAAAACGAGATGAAGTCGGCCTACATAGACTACTCGATGTCTGTGATCGTGGCCCGAGCCTTACCTGATGTGAGAGACGGACTTAAGCCCGTACACCGGCGCGTGCTGTTCGGCATGAGCAACCTGGGCGTCACCTACAGCGGCGGCGTCAAGAAGTCGGCGCGTATCGTGGGCGACGTCCTCGGTAAATACCACCCGCACGGCGACGCCAGCGTTTACGACGCCATGGCGCGTCTCGCCCAGCCCTGGAACCTGCGTTACCTGCTGGTCCACGGACAGGGCAACTTCGGATCGATTGACGGTGACCCCGTGGCCGCCATGCGATACACCGAGGCCAAGCTGCAGAAGCTGGCCGAAGAGGTGCTGGCCGACCTGGACAAGGACACGGTCGATTTCAAGCCCAACTTCGACGAATCGCTCCAGGAGCCGACCGTGCTCCCCGCCAAGGCGCCGCTCCTGCTGATGAACGGCTCCAACGGCATCGCTGTTGGCATGGCCACCAACATGGCCCCGCACAACCTGACGGAGTGTTGCGACGCCATCTGCGCCTATATCGACAACCCCGAGATTGACGTGGACGGCCTGATGCAGTACATCAAAGGTCCGGACTTCCCCACCGGCGGCATCATCCAGGGCCTGCGCGGCATCCGCGACGCCTTCGAGACCGGCCGCGGCCGCATCGTCATCCGTTCGAAGACCAACATCGAAGTGTCGTCCTCGGGCCGCGAAACGATCGTGGTGACTGAGATTCCCTACACCATCAACAAGCGCGAGCTCATCGAGCGTATCGCCGAGTTGGTAGAAAGCAAGAAACTGGACGGCATCTCCTACATCAACGACGAGAGCGACCGTGAAGGCATGCGTATCGTCATCAAGCTCAAGCAAGGCGCCCCGTCGAACGTGGTGCTCAACAACCTGTTCAAGTATACCCCGCTGCAGTCGAGCTTCTCGGTCAACAATATCGCCCTGGTGGACGGTCGGCCGAAGCAGCTCAACCTCAAGCAGCTCATCAAATACTTCGTGCGTCACCGCCACGAGGTGGTGGTCCGCCGCACCCAGTTCGAACTCAACAAGGCGCTCAAGCGCGCCCATATCCTCGAAGGCTTGCTCAAGGCCCTCGACATCATCGACGAGATCATCGCCCTGATCCGCGCCTCCCGCAGCGTGGCTGACGCCCGCGACGGACTGGTCAGCCAGTTCGGCTTCACCGTGGAGCAGGCCGACGCCATCGTGGAGATGCGCCTCCGCCAGCTCACCGGTCTGGAACGCGACAAGCTCCAGGCTGAGTACGACGAGCTCGAAAAACTGATTGCATGGTACCAGCAGGTGCTGGGCAGCGAGGAGCTGCAGATGGGCATTATCAAGGATGAACTGCGCGAACTCAAGGAGAAATACGGCGACCCGCGCCGCACCGAAATCGCCGCCACGGCGGAAGATTTCAATCCGGAAGACTTCTATCCGAACGAAGATGTGGTCATCACGATTTCCCACTTCGGATACATCAAGCGCACCAGCCTCTCTGAATACCGCTCGCAGAGCCGCGGCGGCGTAGGTGCCAAAGGCAGCACCACGCGCGACGAAGACTTCATCGAGCATATCTACGTAGCCAACATGCACAGCACGCTGATGCTCTTCACGCAAAGTGGCAAGTGCTTCTGGCTCAAGGTCTATGATATTCCGGAAGGCGCCAAGGCATCCAAGGGCCGCGCCATCCAGAACATTCTGCCGCTCACGGTGGAAGACCGCATCCAGGCTTATCTCAACGTCCAGGATCTGGACGACAAGGAGTTCACGAACAGCCACTACGTGGTCCTGGCCACGGCGAACGGTACCATCAAGAAGACGCTGCTTGAAGCCTATTCCCGTCCGCGCATGGGCGGCATCATCGCCGTGAACCTGCGCGAGGGCGATGCGCTGATCGGTGCGGCGCTGACCAGCGGACAATGCGAAATCCTGCTGGCGGGCAACCAGGGCAAGTGCTGCCGCTTCGACGAGGAAGACGCCCGGGCCATCGGCCGCAACTCCACCGGTGTACGCGGCATCAACCTCGACGAGGACGACTTCGTGGTCGGCATGGTCTGCATCGAACCCGACGAGCAAGCCGTCAAACCGCTCGACATTCTGGTGGTCAGCGAGAACGGTTTCGGCAAGCGTTCCGAGCTTGACGAATACCGCAAGACCAACCGCGGCAGCAAGGGTGTCAAGACCATCGCCATCACCGAAAAAACTGGCAAGCTAATTGCATTGAAGGCTGTCAGCGACGACAACGACCTGATGATCATCAACAAATCGGGTGTCACCATCCGGATGCCGGCCGACAGCATCCGCGTAGCAGGAAGGGCAACCCAGGGCGTGAAACTCATCAGCATCCGCGAAGGCGACAGCATCGCAGCCGTCTGCGTCGTCAACAAGGAAGAAGAAGCGGAAACGCCGCAGGAAACGGAAACACCCACAGACAACAATCAAGAAAACAATCAATAATCTAAACACACACAAGTTATGAAAAGAATTCTCATCGCACTGTCGCTCATCCTCTCGCTGACGATGGTCAGTGCCCAGCCCAAAAATGCTGCCGACGCCCTCAAGGCCGTCACCAAGGCTGAGAACGCCGCTGCCGATGCCAAGAAGGCTGCCAAACCGGCCACCTGGATTTCCCTCGCGAAGGCCTACATTGAAGCTTACGACCAGCCTTCGAGAAATATCCTGACCGGAACGCCCCAGCAGGAAGTCAAGCTCTTCCTCAAGGAGCAGCAGATCCTCGGCACTTCCGAAAAGAAGGGTGCTGAAGGTGTCTACTCCGTGGACTCCTACGCTGACAAGGACCTCTATTACAATGCCGATGGTATCCTGGAATTCTTCCTCGTCACCAAGCCGGCTGTCGAAGGTGACGTGCTGGGCAAGGCCATCGAGGCTCTCCAGAAAGCCAAGGATGTCGATCCCAAGGGTTCCAAGGCCAAGGACATCAATGAAATGATGAACGATATCCACGGCAAAATCGCCAATGAAGCCCTCTCCGAGTATCTGGCCGGCAACTTCGAAAAAGCTGCCAAGCTCTTCAAGGGTGCCAGCGAATGTGCAGCCAACCCGCTGCTCGGCAAGGTCGACTCCACCAACACCTACTACACCGCCCTTGTGTCGAACATGGCCGGCAACAAAGAGCAGGCGATCGAGTTCTACAAGAAATGCCTCGACATGGGCTACTACCAGAACGGCTTCGCCTTCGCCAACCTCGCCGAGGTTTATCGCGGCATGGGTGACAAGGACGCCTGCAAGGCCGTCCTCGAAGAAGGTTTCGTGAAGTTCCCTGAGAACAGCAACATCCTCATCGGCCTGATCAACCACTATATTGACAACCAGGAAGACACCGGCAAACTCTTCGACCTGCTGCACTCCGCCCAGGCCATCGACCCGAAGAACGCCAGCCTCTTCTATGTGGAAGGCAATGTCTACAAGCAGCTCGGTGACGTGGAGAACGCGGCCAAACTGTACGAGAAATCCTCCGAAGTCGATCCGACCTACGTGTTCGCTCCCCTCGGACTGGGTGCCCTCTACTATGACAAGGCCATCGAAATCCAGAACAAAGCCAGCGAAGAACTCGACGACAACAAGTACTTCGCCCTCGTGAAAGAGCTGGACGAGACCCTCGAGAAAGCCATCAATCCTTTTGAGGCCGCTTTCGCCAAGACTGAGGACAAAGAAATCAAGGGCGCCATCGCCGAGTACCTGAAGAACATCTACTTCCGTCTCCGCGACAAGAACCCTGAATACGAGGCTCTCTCGAAGAAGTACGAAGCCTACTTAAAAGGTGAATAATTCCGACGCGCTGCTGCGCGGAAGACAATGAAGAGACGCTCGGGAGCCCACGCTTCCGAGCGTTTTTTGTGCCGACGCGAAGGCCAGGTCTGGCGTGTTGTTGTTGGCGCTCAGGTGACACAGATACACGTCACGCAAGGATTCGTGGCTGGCGCGCCGAAGCAGCGAGGCAGTCTGCTCGTTGGAGAGGTGGCCATGCTGCAGGAGAATGCGGCGCTTGAGTTCGGGCGGATAGTTTCCCGTCATCAGCATGTCCACATCGTAATTTGACTCGACGATCAGATGATCGGCCAGTGCGGCGTAGCGCACGGCCTCATCGGTCACTTCGCCCAGATCGGTCATGACCGTAAAACGCTCGTCGTCGAAGGTAAAGTGATAGCCGACCGTCTGCGCGGCATCATGGGGAACGACAAACGGCGTTATCCTGAGCGAATCCCCCACCCTAGTCTCACGGCCCTCTTCGAGGTATCGCACACAGCCTTTCAGCCGGCCGGCCGTACAGAAATTGTGGCGGAGGGCCTGTTCCAGCGTGTGGGTCAGATAGACCGGCTTCTGCATCCGTTCCGTAAAGGTACCCAGGCTCTTGATATGGTCGAAATGGTCGTGTGTCACAAAGACGGCCTCGACGGAATCGAGGGACAGCCCCCGTTCGGCAAGACGCTTCTTGATAGTACGGGTTCCGATGCCGATGTCGATGAGAAAGGCGGTCCGGTCGTTCCCGAAAAAGTAACAGTTGCCATTGCTGCCGCTCGACAGACTCACGAACCGCACCATCTCTCAACGGACTTTCCCGAGGTTCTTGATCTCGCGGGGCTTGATGATTCCTTTTTCAGTGACAATGCCGGCAATCAGGGCGGCCGGGGTGACGTCGAAAGCCGGATTGTACACGTTGACCCCCTTGGGAGCCATTGGCTTGCTGTAGTACATGTCGGTCACTTCGAAAGCGGGACGCTCCTCGATGACGATATCATCGCCGCTCTTGCAACTGAGGTCGATCGTACTGGTCGGGGCGAACACATAGAGCGGCACTTTGTAGTATTTGGCCAGAATGGCTACTCCGCATGTGCCGATCTTGTTGGCCACGTCGCCATTGGCTGCTACACGGTCGCAGCCCACGAACACGAAGTCCACCTTGCCCTGCGCCATGAGGGCCGCCGCCATATTGTCGCAGATCAGGGTCACGTCAATGCCCGCCTTGGTCAGCTCATAGGCCGTCAGGCGCGCGCCCTGGAGCAACGGACGGGTCTCGTCGCAATACACGCGGGGCGAGAAGCCCTGCTGCTGGGCCATATAGATCGGGCCGAGTGCCGTACCGAACTTCGAGACGGCCAGATGGCCCGCATTGCAGTGCGTGAGAATGCCACAGCCCGGATGAAGCAGGGAAAAGCCGTATTCGCTGATCACTTCGCACATCTTCACGTCTTCCGCCTTGATGGCACGGGCTTCTGCGGTCAGGGCGTTGCGGATCACTTCGATAGCGTGTTTCTCGTCGGCCGATTCCAGCCCCTGCTTCGTAGCGTAGAAACAGCGTTCCATGCGGTCGAGCGCCCACATCAGGTTGACGGCCGTCGGCCGGGAGATATACAGATAATGTTTGACGCGCAAAAACTCTTTCTCGAGCGCCTGCAGCGACCGGGTGCGGAAGCGGTTGACGCACATGGCCAGACCGAAAGCCGCCGCAATGCCGATGGCCGGCGCGCCGCGGACCTTGAGCCGGGTGATGGAATAGAAAATCTGCTCCGCGGTCGTCAGGTGCAGGAACTTTTCCTGCGTCGGCAACTGGGTCTGGTCGAGGATGACCACCTCTCGTCCATTGGTGCTCAATTCGACGGAATCGTAGGGAAAAACGCTCTTCACGGTCAGATGGCTTCTATCAGTTTCCGGAACAGGGTACACATCCGGTCGGCAGCTGCATCAGCCGCACGAACCACGTCGTCACCGTCATTAAGCACGGTGCTGGCATTGTCGATGTTCGAGACATTCGTAATCACAGACATGCCAAACACCGGAATGCCGCAATGGCGGGCCACCAACACTTCCGGTACGGTGGACATACCCACGGCATCCGCACCAATAGCACGGTAGAAGCGCACCTCGGCCGGCGTTTCGTACGAAGGGCCCGTATTGCCCAGATAAACGCCTTTCCGTACGGGAATCTTCGCCCGTTTGGCGATCTTTTCGGCTTTCGCAATCAGATCCAGGTCGTACGCTGCCGTCATGTCGGGGAAACGCTCGCCGAAATCGGCGAAATTCGGCCCGATGAGCGGATTGGGCAGCAGGTTGATGTGGTCGCGGATGATCATCAGGTCGCCCACGGAGAAATCCTGGTTCAAGCCGCCGGCCGCATTGGAAACGAACAAGGTCTTGATACCCAGCGCTGCCATCACTCGAATCGGCAGGGTCACCTGCTCCATCGGATAGCCTTCATAGTAATGGAAGCGTCCCTGCATGGCGCAGACTTGTTTTCCAGCCAGTTTTCCGTAGATGAAATTGCCTTTGTGGCCGATGGCCGTCGATTTCACGAAATGCGGAATATCGGCATACGGGATGACGGCTTCAGCCTCGATGGCATCGCCCAGTTTGCCCAAACCGCTGCCCAGCACGATGCCGACCGCCGGGGTCTGCCCTTCAATGCGTTCCCGAATGAAACCGGCCGCTTCGCGGATTTTCTTGACTCTGCTGTCCATACTATTACAGTTATTTGAGCAATTTTAACAAAAAAACTGTAATATTCCAAGAATCGGGGTATCTTTGTAGCAAACAAGCAGACAATGTTCCAAAAAATCAAAACCTGGTACGCCGCGCAGACCGACACCACCAAGGCCCTGATCTGGATCGGCCTGATCGCCATCATCGGCATCCTCATCCGCTGGGATGCCGTCGTGGCCGGTATCAAGCATGGCTTCGGGTTCTATTCGGGGAAATAGGGTTTTGTTTTTCCCAAACTATGTAACGATGAAGAAGTATTTACTGATAGGATTCTTGGGGGGACTGCTGTCGCTGGGCGCAGCGGTACCGGCGCGGTCGCAAGTCGCTTCCCAGCGCGATACAGGCGAAGTGGAGATTACGGCACGCGAGCTGGCCGACCGGCTGGTGGAATATGCAGAAACCTTTTTGGGAACCCCCTACCGCTACGGGGCAAACGGCCCGAAACGTTTCGACTGCACAGGATACACCCGGTACGTATATGGACATTTCGGCTATCATAACCTGAGCCGTTCGGCAAAGGACCAGGCCAAGGATGGACGGGAAGTGGACATCTCCGATTTCCACAACCTCCAGAAAGGCGACATCCTGGCCATTGGCAGCCGGCGCAACCCCAAGGTGGTCGGCCATGCCGCCATCTTCGTCGAACTCGACAGCACTGGACGCGACCCACGTTTCATCCACGCCTCTGTCCACGGCGTCCGATACAGTTCAATGCTGACCGAGAGCTACTATGCCAACCGGATCCTGGGCGCACGGCGCATCCTGCCAGATTTCGAAGATTACGATGTAAAATTTGATTCAACAGCCACCTACGCCTTTGAACCTGAAGTAGGAGTTCATATTGCTCCAGACAGTTTAGTCCTGGCAGAAAACGACCGGAGGATTGTCCTTTTCGAGAACGGAAAATGGGCCTATGTAGCCGAGGACGGCACCCTGGCCATCCCTGAAAAAGGCGGCCGCCTCATTCTCTCGGGCGACGGCAACTGGGCACCGGTCCGGGAAGCCACGGTACACGTACCGAGTTCTTCGCTCACGCCTGATCCGAAGGAAACCGCCAAGGAAGAGCCAAAGCCTGCGGCAACCAAACCGGCGACCCCGAAAGTCAGCCCCACAGAACCTTCCGTGAGCGACTCGACGGCACAGCAGCCGGCGTCTCAGCCAGCACAGCCCGAAAAAGTCTATTACACCATCAAGAAAGGCGATACCCTCTCGAAGATTGCCAAGCAGCATCACACGACGGTCAACAAACTTTGCCAGCTCAACGGCATCACCTCTACAACCATCCTCAAGGTCGGCCGCAAACTCCGTGTGAAATAACTTTCCGGGAGCCACGGTGCGAAGCTCTGATAGTTCCGACTTTTTCTGTGGCACCCACCTCTCTGATAATCAGCCACTTCCTAAAAATCGCTTGCGCACTTTTACGCAAGCGATTTTTAGGAATATACTGATTTACAATCACATAAGTGCCACTGCTTTTTTCACCGCCTGGGTTTTGCGCCGCCTGTCGGGACGCGACGCGGATGACGGCGCCACTTTGTCCGTTTCGCAGACGAAATCTATGTCTTTCCCCTGGTTTTCCGTCCGCGACACGGACGAGACAGATGAATCATCCGTTTCGCGTCAGAAAAATGACCTTAAATGGTCATATCAGAGTTAGCGGGCAATACTATGTGTGGCTTCTCATTCACACTCTGTTGCTCCCCGACGACTACTACGGCCTCGGAAAGC
>JAEEOM010000029.1 GCA_016284265.1 Bacteroidales bacterium
TTTCGACGTCAAGTGCATTGCCCGTAGCCTTGGAGAAGGTGTTCCCGTCGAGGATAGGCTTGAAGACCTTAGGATTGCCATCTCCATCCGTATCTCCGGCCAGGCCTTCGAAGACCAGCAGGTACTTGTCGCCAATGGAGAGATCGCTGGTAGAGGTGACCTTTATGTAGGTATTGGTCGTAACACTGCTGTCGACAACTCTTAAAGTGTAGCTGGCGGAAGCCGCCTGATACTGATCATTGCCTGCTGCAGTGGCGACAATCGTTACAGCACCCTTCGAAAGCGGGTGTACAGTGCCATCCGCATCGACGGTAGCCACTGCCGGGTTGGAATCCTCGGAAAGGGCGTATGTGACCGAGGTCTGAGCTCCGCTCAGAGTAGGAACAGCCACGATCCATTCGCTTGTGGCGAGGTCATATTCCGCACTTGCCGCAGGAGTGAAAACGAGTTCTTGAGGAGCACGGCTGGTGTAGATGGCTACAGACTTTTGATTCTGGTAACCTGCTTTCCAACCATCGTCATAGTAGCAATAGAAAGTAGCGCTTTCGTTAGAAACATGGAAGAGAAATTGTTTTTCGCTATCATAATCCCATGCATAATATTTGACGGTCTCGGGTACACCGCCAACGCCCATCTCATATTCATGGTTGCCAACTGATACGCGCTGAAGATACTCACCATTATTGATGAGGACAAAATGTCCGGCGATAAGGTTATCATCAGCATTGATTACCTTTGCTTCGGCAGTCCAAATCAGGGCGACGTTCGGAGCCTCTTCAAACTCGATGACGCCATCGTTGTCCGTTACTGCAATTCCCGTCAAGCCATCGGCTCCGTTATTCAGCGCCATGCCCTCAGAGACAATCAGATAGTCGATACCATCCTCGAACATGGAAGCCTTGTACCAGGTAAGACCGCTGGGGGCGACTTCTTCGCGAGTCGCGGTCGAAAGGTCAAGGTTCATGCTCTTGAAGGCCTTTTCGGAGAAGGTGAGTTCCTTCCCGCCCTCGATGGTTTTCGTGTAACGGTACTGGTCCGTCACCACCTCGACGCTGGTGAGCGTCGCCGATCCGGGGATCGCGACGAAATAAGCGTAGAAGGGGCCGTCGGCGGGAATGTCCATTCCGCCGTCATAGACCAGGGTGAGGATGCCGGGGCCTTCTTCGCGGACGAAACTCACCGAGCCGTTCTCGAAGTCGATGTCGGCATAGGAGGCGCTGCCGGTCAAGCCGTTCTGGGCATTGATCGTGACGGACTGGACCTTTTCCCCTTCTGCGAAGTTGGAGATGGCCAGCCGGCCGAGAGCGGCGGCACGGTCAAAGTACAGATCGACCACCGGCTCGTCAAAGAAATGTTCCGTGTCATAGGCCTTGCGGCTGTAACCGATCAGGAAGTCGGCGTCGGGATCCTTGAGGGTCTCCGCGTCCGGATGCTGCTCGCTGGGAACGACGAAGGTGAGGTTGTTCTTGTCCGGCTTCTGCGCGATGATGGCGGCATACCGGTAGGGAGAAACTCTTGTACCCTTGATAGCACCATTGGAAGCACCCTTGGCGCCGCTGTCTTCCTCGGGGTCGGAAGGATCGACAATGATGCTCATGTCCGTCGGGAAATCCGCTTCGAAATGAGCGGTAGTATTGTCTTCGCTCGGCGTGATGGCGATTGTCTCACCATAGGCGACAGCATCATTGGCATCTATCTCGAACAGGTGGATGCTCTCCAACGCCGTCTTGTTCCAGTCCGGTGTCACCGTCGTTCCGTCGATCGAGAGGCCGGTCCTGGTTTCCACATCGGAAGCGGAGAAATGGACCTTGTGCGTGGAGATCCGCATTTCCCCCTCCTGAAGCCGTTCGGAACAGGATACGAAAGCGGATCCAACCAGGGCGGTAGCCAGCAAATAGGTAATATACTTTTTCATATCGATACAGTCATATTGTTATAAATTACCGCCTTCTTCAATCTCGACCGGATCACCGGCGTGGTTGGGAACTTTGTTGACCGTCAGTTGCGCGGTCACGGTCAATTCTTCCGCGGATCCTTCCGGGGTGTACTTGGCCGTGATGGTCACGGTACCTTCGGCGACGCCGGTGGCAGTGCCGTTGGCAACCGTGGCAACGCTTGCGTCGCTGG
>JAEEOM010000030.1 GCA_016284265.1 Bacteroidales bacterium
CCCTTATATCCTTCCTTCACACACTGATTCTCCGCATCCCAGGCATCAAGGCTGTTCACCTGACAGCCCGTAGAGGTTATCAGTCGCTGACCATTGAAAGTAGCATGTTGCTGGATTTGGAAAAGGCTCTTTTCCTTTCCATAGGGACGGAGTTTGAAGGCAATCTGGTATTTCAGAATCATTTTGTCACACGATTTAACCGTTTCGTGTCACAAAAATGTGACAATTTTCTGTAAATTCCAACACCTACACCCACAATATAGCGCAGTACAATAATGATTTCCACAGTCCCCTGTGGCAGGTTTTACAAGATTTTCGAATCCCCTATGCTCCACGAAAAAAGCATCGCACAAAGCGATGCTTTTTTTAATATTCCGGGAATAATCTGTCGACAATCTGCTGGTCTATGATCCGATAATGCGGATGATACGCGGCATTGAACGCGCGGCTGTGATGGACGATGAAATGCCCTTCCGCCATCAGGGAATCCAGGGTGTTCAAGTCCGGTTCCAAATCCGGAATGTCCGGGAAGTCCCGACGGAGAACGGATGCCACCGATGCCCATTTCGCTTTCCACTGATCTCCGGTCATTTTTTGGCCCGCATTGGCACTTTCCACGAAGGCGCCCAACAATTCCTCCGCCGTGAGAAGCGAATCCAGCACTACCGACAGATCAACACGAATAAAGTTCCCGTTATCGCCTGTCGGGAAGAAACGACTGGGAGGGATGCCATAAATGCCGGAAGCCACATCCGCCCGGTACTGCTCCAATTCTGTCAACAAGTAGTTTCTTGCGGCATCAGGATTCGGTATCAGATGTTCAGGCCCCAGATTGTCCTGGCAGAAACTCTTGTAAATATCTTGTACACGGCTTTCGGGATAGTCATTCAATTGGCGCTCTATGGCACCACGGACCGGATTTGCGCAACTGGCGACACCGGCGAGGAGCAGCCAGGAAAGCAAATAGACAAAGTGTTTCATAGGAAGGAGATTCATACGGTCAAATATAACGAAAAATGCGTCAATTGGCCGGAAAAACACTAACTTTGAATGTCCGGCCTTTGTCGGGCATGACCTATATATCTTCTATACCATGCTTCATAGAAAAGGAATCTTCATGACTGCCTGCGTAGCAGTTGCATTGGCCCTGCTGACGGGCTGCGACAAGCCAAACCGGACAGCCGCACCGGTTTTCGTCAAAGACGAAACTGGCATCGTACGCCGCGTAAATCCTGACGAAAAGAATGTCTATCTGGTATTTACGGCACATTACAGTGAGAACGACAAAGGCTATTTCGAGAACTTCGACGGGGTCATCCCTGTCTTGAATACCCTCAAGGAAAAAGACGTGAAGGGCTCGTTCTTCCCCACCGGTGTCTGCTTCGTCCAACCACAGTATCAGGAAGCAATCCAGCGGATCGTGGATGAAGGACATTACCTCTCTTCTCATTCGTACGCGCACCTGGTGCTCTGCGAACAGGGAAAGACGCTGGTCAGTGCCGATTCCCTCGCCCGGGATTTTGCGAAAATGGAGGCCCAGCTCAAGCGGTTCGGTCTGGAAAAGAAACAGTACCGCTGGCTGATTCCACCCTATGAGAGTTGCAACATCGAATCGCGGGAAAACATGGAAGCCCTGGGTTACAGCCTGCTGAACCCTTCAGAGGGCCCGATTTTCGACCTCGACTGGACGACGCCCGACATGACGGACTACAAGACCATCGACCAAATGCTGGCGCGACTGTGGGAACTGGAAGAAACCGAAGGCCTCAACGGCATCATCCTGCTGATCCACGCGATGAACTATCCAGACAAGCAGGACTACGAACGGCCTTACAACCACCTGGGCGATATCATCGACACCCTCAAGGCCCGCGGTTATGGTTTCCGGACCTTCAAGGATGTGATTGCAGCAGAAGAGTAAAAAGAGGGTTCCCTGCCCTACTCCAGCGGCTTCTTCGACCGATTGAAGAGCGCGGCGACAGTCAGGCCTGAAACAATGTGCCAGACGCCCCACCAGGCGGTGATGACCAACATGCCCCCGTGCGGCGGAAGGCCTGCGAAAATCGACGTGCCGAGCAACAGTACCAGGCCAAGGCCTGAGTTCTGGATGCCCGTCTCGATAGTCAGCGTGCGACGGTCACGGCGCGGTACCTTGAAGATCGAGCCCACACCGAAACCGGTACCCAGGGCCAGCAGGTTATGAACCAGCACAATCACGAAGATATACTTGATACACTTGAGGAAGGCGTCCATATTGCCCACGAAGGACAGCACGACCATCACCAGGAAGAAAATGATGCTCACCCACTGGAAGGGCTTCTTCATTTTTTCGGCCGCTTTCGGCAGGAAGTGAGAGGTCAGGATACCCAGCGTCAAGGGAATACCCAGCAGGATAAAGATGGTCTTGAACACATCCCAAAGCGGAATGGTCAAATACGGAACTTCCCCATGGACCGAAGCGAATTTTAGGAACATATTACCGTAAAGCCAGAAATTGAACGGGGTCATCAGGACGGCCAGTGCCGTACTGATAGCCGTCAGGCATACCGACAATTCGATATTCGCCTTGGCAAGCGAACTCATGAAGTTGGAGATGTTCCCACCCGGACAGGAGGCCACGAGGATCATACCCAGCGCCATCGTCCAGGAAATCCAACCCACGCTGTCCATCAGCAGGGCCAGCAGGAAGGTGAGCAGTGGCAACAGGATCAACTGGCAGCACACGCCCAGGATGACGGATTTAGGTTTTTCAAAAACTTCGACGAAGGTGTGCGGCTTGATGCCGAGTGCCACGCCATACATCACAAAAGCGAGGACGATGTTGATGGTGTTCATGCCTCCGGCATTCATCGTCACGTTGATGCTGTCGATGGCGGCTTCGATTCCGGGTTTCATGGTAAAGGTTTTAGTAAAGAACTATTGTGCGATAAATCGGTATAGGATCCAGCCTTGCTGCGTCTTGGCAGCGTCGGCCGAGGCGGAAAAACGAGAACGTTTGGCGGCGTCGATGGCGAAGGAATGGAGCGAAGCGTCGGCCGACGAGCCGTCGGCCCGCACCCGGGCCGCCGTCACGCGACCGGCAGGATTGACCTCGATATCCACCAGCACATCGCCCGCGCCGTAGCCTTTGTAAGCCGGCACAGGCAGGCTGAGTGCCTTGCGGCCTTCCAGTTCATAGGATATGACGGACGGCCCGTGATAGGCCTGGGCCGGTTCAGAAGAAGGCTCCCCTTTCTGCGGAGTCAGATCGACGGCCTCCTCCTTGGCCTGCTGGGCCAGTGCATCGCGCCGGGAGGCATCGAGTTTCCGCTGCAGTTCGCGGGCTTCATCATAAACCTCCGACGGATTCTTGAAACGGTCGTCCCTGAGTTTGCTGCCGGCATCGACGGCTACGTTACGAATGCGCTCGCGTGGCTGACGGGCCAGCATATCCTCGAGGTTCTTGTTGACTTCCTCTTTCAGTTCAATCTCTTTCTGCAACTTTTCAAGCTCCTCCTGCTTGGTGAAGTCGAGTACGAAAGAAGTCTCGGAAGTAGCAACATGGCCGATGGAAACCAGCAGCAGAATGATCAGGACGGACAAATGAAAGACCAGGGTCGTGTAAAACCCGACCCGGTCCTCCTTGCCTCGTCCGCCCCACCATTTCATGCTAATCCTGCTCCTTCTCCTTGGCCATTTTCCGGATACCGGAAAGCAGCACGTTGATTGCCACCTTGTTGTGTCCGCCCTGCGGCACGATGATATCGGCGTAGCGCTTGCTCGGGGCGATGAACTGCAGATACATCGGTTTGACCGTCTTGGTGTAGCGGTCAATGACCCACTCCACGTTTTTGCCGCGCTCCACGATATCGCGCGTGATGACGCGCATCAGCCGGTCGTCATCGTCGGCATCGACGAATACCTTGATGTCGAGTTCGTCCATCAGTTCCTTGCAAGTGAAGATCAGGATGCCTTCGACAATGATGATGTCGGAAGGCTCCACATGCACGGTTTCGGGCTGTCTGGTGCAAGTAATATAGGAATAGGTAGGCTGGTCGATGGCCCGGCCCGCTTTCAACGCACGGAGATGCTGCACGAGCAAGTCCCAGTCAATGGATTCGGGATGGTCGAAATTCAAAGCCTGACGCTCCGCCATTGAGAGATGTCCCTGATCCTTATAATAGGAGTCTTGCGGGATGACCGTCACCCGCTCCTGCGGATGCATCCGGCGGGCGATTTCCCGCACAACCGTAGTCTTGCCGGAGCCGGAGCCCCCTGCGATGCCGATGATCAACATATAGTTATCTTTTAGAATTCTGCCGTTTTGGGAGTACGCGGGAACGGAATCACGTCACGGATGTTGCTCATACCGGTGACGAAGAGCAGCAGACGCTCAAAGCCGAGGCCGAAACCGCTGTGCGGGCAGGTACCGTATCGACGGGTGTCGAGGTACCACCACAGGTTGGTGGTATCCATGTGCAGTTCCTCGATACGGCGGTTGAGTTTCTCGAGCGACGACTCACGCTCGGAGCCGCCGATGATCTCGCCGATCTTCGGGAAGAGAACATCCGTACCGCGAACCGTCTTGCCGTCGTCGTTCTGCTTCATATAGAAAGCCTTGATGTCTTTCGGATAGTCGGTCAGGATGACCGGCTTGCCGAAATGCTTCTCCACCAGGTAACGCTCATGCTCGCTCTGCAAGTCCACGCCCCAGGAAACCGGGAACTCGAACTTCTGGCCGCTTGCTTCGAGGATTTTGATACCCTCGGTATAAGTAAGGCGTACAAACTCTGTCGAGACGACGCTCTTCAGGCGGGCAATCAACTCGGGGTCGATCATCTTGTTGAGAAAAGCCAGATCGTCCTGGCAGTTGTCAAGCGCATACTGCACCAGATACTTGATGAATTCCTCTTCGAGATCCATCAGGTCATTCACATCATAGAAGGCCATCTCAGGCTCCACCATCCAGAACTCGGCCAGATGGCGCGGCGTATTGGAGTTCTCCGCACGGAAAGTCGGACCGAACGTATAGATGCTGCCCAGCGCCGTGGCCCCAAGCTCGCCTTCGAGCTGGCCGCTCACGGTCAACGAGGTCTGCCGGCCGAAGAAATCCTGGGCATAGTCGATCTTCCCGTCTTCGGTGCGCGGAAGATTGTCGAGATCAAGCGTGGTAACCTGGAACATCTCACCGGCCCCTTCGCAGTCACTGGCCGTGATCAACGGGGTATGAAGATAGAAGAATCCCTTGTCGTTGAAAAACTTGTGAATGGCGAACGCCATGGCATGGCGGATGCGGAGCACGGCACCGAAGGTATTGGTACGCGGGCGGAGGTGCGCAATCTCGCGCAGGAACTCCATGCTGTGTCCTTTCTTCTGAAGCGGATAGGTCTCGGCGTCGGCCGTCCCATAGATATCGATGGAGTGGGCCTGAACCTCCACGGCCTGGCCACTGCCCAGCGAAGGAACGAGATCGCCCCGCACACACAGGCAGGCACCCGTAGTAATCTGTTTCATCAGCGCCTCGTCAAATTTCGACAAGTCGCAGACCACTTGGATATTGTTGATGGTGGAACCGTCGTTCAAAGCGATGAACGCCACGTTCTTGTTTCCCCGTTTGGTGCGGACCCAACCCCTGACCACAATGTCTTCCTGCGGCTGTCCGCTCAGATAATCCTTGATTCTTTTCATATCGTTTGATGCTTCACTTCGTTCAAAATGAAAGTGTTACCATTTGATGACCTTCGAAGGTGCACTTTCGTTCCAACATTTGTCTACGACCGTCACGGCATAGCGGTGCCGGCCGTTATGTTTTTCTGCAGGCTTGAAATGCGTATCGCGAGTCACCGCGACAATGGCGCTGCTGCGTTCGAAGTCATCCGGCTCGTCAGCTTCGAACCGATAGACCACATAGAAATGCGGCTGCTGCAGCACATCATCGGTCTCAGGGCCCTTCCATGAGAGGCCACGGCCCGAAACGTGCAATGAAGCAACGGGGTCCGGAGCTATGGAATCCAACTCGGTATAGGCCGGAATCAAGGCCGGCGTGCGTTGGTAGCCCTGTTGCAAGGTATCGGAAAACGGGCGGTGTTCGGTCAGCGTCCAGCCCGGCCACCACACGTTCCCGTCCACGTTCGGCAGATCGCGGACCAACTGGAATTTGCGGGCTGTCTGCGTGACGGCGGGATTCTCCAGATCCGGTTCGTTGAAAGTGCCGATGCTTTGGCCGATGTATAGATGGCCCCGCTGCGTACGGTCGTTCCACCAGTGAATCAGCACATCATAGTCAGCCAGCGGATGACCGATGCGCCAATAGAGTTGGGGCACGACGTAATCGATGTAACCCTTGTCGGCCCAGTCCGGCACATCGGCGAACAATTGCTCATAGTTCGACAGGCCGTTGGTCTCGCTGCCGCTGCCGTCGGGCGTATCTTTCTTGTTGCGATGGATGCCGAACGGAGAGATACCGAAACGAACCCACGGCTTGAGGGCCTTGATGGTGTCGTTCACGGCATGGATGAGCGTCTCTACGTTTTGGCGGCGCCAGTCCCCCTTCTGCCAATATTCAAATCCCTGGGCTTCGCTATACTTGACGAACGAATCGTCGTCGTGAAACTCCTCGAACTTCTCCGGATAGGGATAGAAATAGTCGTCGAAATGGATGGCGTCCACATCATAGCGCGACACGATGTCGGCAATTACCCGGACCGTATGAGCCACCGATTCCGGCTCTCCCGGATCGAAATAGAGCTGTTTCCCGTACCGTTTGAAGATTTCGGGTTTCCGGAAATAGAGATGCTCCGGGCTGAGTTGCTCCTGGTCGTTCGAGGTGACACGGTAAGGGTTGAGCCAGGCATGAAACTCCATACCGCGGGCATGACACTGCTCCACCATGAACTGCAGCGGATCCCACAGTGGTTCGGGCGCCACACCCTGCTCACCGGTCAGAAACCGGGTCCAGGGTTCCAGTTCCGACACATAAAAAGCATCAGCCTGCGGACGGACCTGGAAAATCACGGCATTGCAACCTTGCGCCTGCAACTGGTCGAGCGACGTGACGAACCATTGCCGGATCTGCTCCTGCGACATCGTTTTCATACGCTGGTTGCCGACGATGTGGAGCCAGGCACCCCGGAATTCGCGCTTCGGCAGTTCCTGCGCGTAGGCAGAAACCACCGAAAGCAAGACAAGCAACAGGACGGAAAATTTTCGCCTCATCGTTACAGATTAAAAAGCGACTCCCATCGCCGCACAGATCTTCTTCGGGATATCGGTATTGTCCTGCCGGGCAGCGAACAAGCCGGCATGCGCACCCACCGCCCAGACGGGCACAGGGCCACCACAGTGCGAATACGTGGTCCAACCGACCCGGGCTTCCTCGTTCACGCTGTCGATCGACTGGGGGTTGTTCATATACTGCTCCACATCGGTCGAAGCGGAAGCGTTCTTGATCTTGTCGATGACCGTCAGGTCATAGTTGTATCCCTTGCGTCCCAGGGCGAGACCGCCCGTCTCATGATCGGCCGTCACCACAATCAGCGTCTCCTTGGGATGACGCTCGTAGAAAGCGTAAGCTACGGCGATGGCCTGGTCGAAATCGAGCGTCTCGAAGATGGTACCCGCCAGGTCCTGGCTGTGGGCCGTCCAATCGATGAGGCCGCCTTCGGCCATCATGAAGAACCCCTTGGGGTTGCGTTCCAAAACGGTAATCGCAGCTTCCACGATTTGGGAGAGCGTGAGAGCACCTTCGGGCCGGCCCAGGGCATACGGGCAGATCTCTTCGGAGCCCTCGCTCTGGATAAGCACAATATGGTCGGCATCCTGCTTGGTCTTGAAGTCTTCATAGCCGTAGGCCAGCGTGTAGCCGCCCTCGGTGATCATGTCCCATAGCGACACTTCCTGGTCTCCCTCCTTGCCTTTGGGATGGTAAAGGCCGCCGCCGGCAAAGAATTCAAAACCTGTTTCGGGCAGTTCTTTGCCGATTTCATAATAATTGCCGCGCTTGATGTTGTGGCCGAAGAAGGAGGCCGGCGTGGCATGGTTGATGGGCGTCGTGGACATCACGCCCACGCTATAGCCGGCATCGTGTATCTTGTAGGCAATACTTTTCAGAATCGTGGTGGAGTCGGGGGCGATGCAAAGCATGCCGTTATTGGTCTTCTCGCCCGTAGAAAGGGCGGTCCCGGCTGCCGAGGAATCGGTGATGATGTTGTTGGCCGAGCAGGAAACTGCCTCGCCCATCACCGGAAACTGGGTGAAGCAAAGTGGATCCATCCCGATCACACCGCGTTCCTGGGCCAGATAGGCCTCCGCGGCGGCTACGTGGGTGGCACCCATGCCATCGCCAATGAAATAAAAAACGTATTTCGCGTCTTTCTCCTGCCTTCCGCAGGAAACCGCCAGACACAGCAGGGCGGCAGCTGCCATCCAAACAAAAATCTTCTTCATCGTCATTTCAAATAAAAGAAAGGGTGGACGAAGCCACCCTTTCCTTGATTCAGGCATTCGTCATTTCTGGACTCCGCCTTTCCTTGCGCCATACATGATCTTCAGGGCGGAGCACCGGCGAAGCTCCTGCTTCACATCAGTGATGATACCCATGCGGGTATCCTGGTCTGCCTTGATGTTGACCTGCATGAACGGGCGGTCAGCCTCGGAAATCTTCTCGCGCTCAGCGGCGATGAAGTCGCGGATCGAGCTCAAGTCGTTGTTGTCCTTGCAAATGACATCATTCAGCTGGATACGGGAATCCGTTCCGTATTCCTTCTGATACTGCTGGGAGGGCGTACCAATATAGATATAGGTAGCCAGGTCCTTCCGGTCGAGCTTCGCAATCTCGGACGCCTGCGGCGTACGGACGCGCACCTTCGTCTCCGTCTGGCGCATGGAGGTACACACCATGAAGAACATCAGGATGATGAACACGATGTCCGGCAGGGACGAAGTATTCATCTGCGGAAGTTCACCTTTATTCTCTTTGATGAATTTAGCCATACTGAATCCTCCTATTTCTTTCTGACATCCTTCGGTTCCGCCTCGGAGATACGCTGGGGAACCGCCTCACGGACGGACTCCTGCTGCTCTTCGGTCAGTTTGGAATACTTCTTTCCGAAGGTCTTCATCGCGAAGTCGTCGCGGAGCTCGTTGATGGCCTTCACCAACTCGTTCTGGACGGTGATGTAGGCCTGATACGTAGTACCACGGTCGTTCTGCAACGAAATAACACCCTTGGAAACGGGAACCGGTCCGACGCCCTTCACGTCCTTGACTTCTTTTTCAGGGAGGTTCGGGTCATCGTAAGGGTTGGTCATGAATTCTTTGATCTTATCTTTCAGCTGGCTGACATCCATCGGTTGACTGCCGGCCAAGAGGCGGTCGTTCGCATTGATCTTGACCTGGATGATGTTACGACGGTTGACCTCCTGGTTTTCCACCTTCTGATCCTCAGGCGGAATCGGCGGGAGCTGGCGGGCGATACCCTCCTCCTTGTCCATCGTCGTCACCATCAGGAAGAAAATCAGCGCGATGAACGCGATATCCGCCATTGATGAGCCGTTGATTTCAGGAACCTTTTTCTTAGCCATACTAAATTTCTATTTTTTGAATGCGTTACGGAGGGCGCTCCAGCAAAGGGCTACCACAGCACCGATAATGGCCAGGTAGGAAACATAAAGCACCGCATCAGCAAGCTTGAAGTCGCTGGGTTTGGTAATGGCGTTGGTCTCGATCGGTTTGCCGGGAGCCAGCAGCCAGGCGCCGCCGACAATGACGACGACCGCCACGATGAGAATGATCAGACGCAGGAGTTTCTTCTTGTCCTTGAACGACGCGACCAGCGGGAAGAGCAGGGTCACGCAGATCGCAAGAAGCACCAGAGCGTAGATCCAATAGAGGAACGGGTTGAGCGATGATGCTTCGACCGTCTGCGGATTCTGCGCGAAGACGATGCCGAAGAACACCAACGAGACCACGAACAGGATCAACTCCAGAATTCTCCAGGGCCTGTTTTCTCTTTTTTCGTTAGCTTCTTTCATAACAAATTCAGTGAATGAAGGTTGTTACTAAATATTTGCTATTTGCTGTACTTGACCAGCATGTCGACGAGCGAGATGGAAGAATCTTCCATGTCCACGACGATGGTGTCGATCTTGGAAATGATATAGTTGTAGAACAGCTGCAGGATGATGGCGACGACCAGACCGCCGACGGTGGTGATCAGAGCCACTTTCATACCACCAGCAACCAGAGCCGGGCTGATATCACCAGCGACCTCGATGGCGTCGAAGGCCTGGATCAGACCGAGAACGGTACCCATGAAGCCCAACTGCGGAGCGATGCCGATGAACAGACCGATCCAGGAGAGGCCTTTCTCAAGTTTACCCATTTCGACGGAGCCGTATTCGATGACCGATTTCTCAGCCTTCTCGATGCCCTGGCCGTCCTTGACGCGGAGGAGACCCTGCGTGAAGATACGGGCCACCGGACCCGGCGTGTTGCGGCAGAGTTCGTAAGCCTTGTCGACACCTTCGTTCTGGAGGCAGTCCTCAATCTTGTTCAGGAGTTTGGTGTTGTTCTTCTGGGCGATGCTCAGTGTAATGATCTTCGAAATGGCGATGGCCAGACCGAGGATGAGGCACAACAACACGAGGGACATGAAGGTTGCACCACCATCGATGAAGAGCTTCTTGAGCTGCTGGTGAATCGGTTTGTCGTTCGGCGCGGCCGCGAACGGATCGACAACCTCATCGTTGGCTTGAGCCACAGCCTCAGTCTGCTCGGCAGCCTGATTGTCCTGCGCAAAAGTCTTCTGGTACTCAGCAGAAAGGGTCAGGAGACCGATCACTGCCAAAAACATGAAAATTTTTTTCATAGGTTTTTTGATTAATTATTAAACACTGTATTTAAATAGTTATAGTTTCAGTCGGCGGGTTTCCGCCCCAAAATTCTTTGCAATTTAACAATTTTTTCGGAAAGTATCACTATTTCTTAGAAATTTCTCCACTGACCCCAATTTCCATTTTTATACCAACTGTCTTATTATCACTATATTGACCCAAAAGCACAAATAATTTTGTTACGGCAGCTTCGGTCGTCATGTCTTTTCCGCATACGACGCCGGCCTGACGGAGCGTGTCCCCGTTGGCGTAAGTTCCCATGTCCACGGTTCCCGTCTGGCACTGGGTGATGTTGACGACAATGCCGCCGCTGGCCGTGAACTCCGACAGGACCTTGAGGAACCAGGGCGCGGAGGGTGCGTTCCCGGAACCGAAGGTTTCGAGTACCACGGCCCGCAGCCCTTCCGTCGAGAGGACAGCCCGGACGAAAGTCTCGGTGATGCCGGGAAAGAGTTTGAGCACGGCCACGCGCGGATCGAGCCGCGTGTGCAGGAGCAGGGGCTTCCCCCACTCCGCCGGATGATAGAGCGCCTGGGTATTGTACTTGATATGCGTACCCACTTGCGCCAGTGAGGGATAGTTGGGCGAGCAGAAGGCGCTGAAATTCTCGGCGCTGTACTTCGTCGTACGGTTTCCGCGGAAGAGTTCGGTCTCAAAATAAATGCAAACCTCGCTCACATAGGGATGGCCATCCTTGTCGCGGGCCGCGGCCAGTTCGAGAGAGTCGATGAGATTTTCCTTCCCGTCGGTACGGAGCATGCCGATCGGTAACTGGCTGCCTGTGAAGATGACCGGTTTTTCAAGATTCTCCAGCATGAAACTGAGCGCCGACGCGGAATAAGCCATCGTATCGGTGCCGTGCAGGATGACGAAGCCGCAATAATCGTCGTACCGGTCGCGGATGATCTCGGCCAGGGACACCCAGAATTCGGGGCGTGCGTCCGAAGAATCGATGACCGGATCGAACGAGAGCGAATCGATCTGGAAACCGAACTTGCGCAGCTCCGGCACTTCCTGGAGAATCTGGTTGAAATCAAACGGTTCGAGCAGCAGCGTATCGGGATTCTCTTTCATGCCGATCGTACCGCCTGTGTAGATGAGAAGTATCTTCCTGTCCATAAAACTATAGTTTAAAGAAAGCCCTGGCGTTGGATGTGGTCGCGGCGGCCACTTCCTCCAACGGGACTTGCTTGATCTGAGCGATTTTTTCGGCGACGAGCCGCACATGCGCCGGTTCGTTGCGCTTCCCCCGGAAAGGAACCGGCGTGAGCCAGGGGCAGTCGGTCTCCAGCAGGATATCCTGCAGCGACATCTTTTCCACTGCCGAAGCGATGCCGGCATTCTTGTAGGTCACCACGCCGCCGATGCCGAAATGGAAATCGCCAAGGGTCAGCAGGCGGCGGTACAACTCGTAACTTCCAGTATAAGCGTGCAGCACGCCCCGGAACGAAACGCCTCGCAGATCTTCCAGTACCCGGAAGAAATCATCAGTCGCCTCGCGCAGATGAATAATGACCGGCAGGTCCGCTTCTGCAGCCAGGACAACCTGTTCCTCCAGCACACGGATCTGGTCCTCCACAAACTCTTTGGACCAATACTCGTCGAGGCCGATCTCACCGACAGCACGCCAGGGACGGTCGGCCAGATGTTTCCTGACGAAATCAAGTTCCTCCTGCCAATCTTCCCCCACTGAAGTCGGATGCAGGCCGATACAAGGATAAGCGAAACCGGGCAGTGCATCAGCCACGGCAAGCAAAGCGTCGTGGCAGGAACGGTCAATACCGGGCATCACACAAGCTTCGATTCCTGCTTCCCGGGCGCGCGTCAGCACCGCCTCGAAGTCGTCGCGGAACGCTTCGTCATACAGATGGCAGTGGGTATCGATCAACATGACTTACAAAGTTAAGAAAAATTTGTTGCCGTCGGCTACTGCACGGCCCTCCATTTCGAGTTCCAGCAGCAAGACGGCAGCGTCGCGTCCCTCGATCTGCAGCAAGGCGGCCAGTTCGTCGGCCGAGAGTGGAGCCCGTTCCTGCAGCAGGCGGATGGCTTCGCGGCGCAACGGCGTATCGTCGGGACGGAAAAGAGAACGACGCTGTGTCCGGCGGAGTACAGAGGCCCAGCCCAATGCATCCGGAATGGTCTCCTCGTCCACCACCGCGGAAGCTTCCTGCCTGGCCAGGAGCCGGTTACAACCCTCAAACGAGGCATCTGAAATCCGGCCCGGCACCGCAAACGTCTCCCGGTTGTAGGAACTGGCGAGCGAAACCGTGATCAGTCCTCCGCCTTTGCGGAAAGACTCGGCCAGCAGCGTCGCATCGGCCAGGCCGGCGATGATACGGTTCCGCCGCAGGAAAGTGAAAGCGGCGGGTGCCGTGCCACGGGCGAAATCGGTCACCAACGCACCATGCTCCATCATCCGCAAGGCCAGTTCGCGGTGCTGCCGGGGATAGATTTCATCGGGGCCACAGGGCAGCACGCCGGCCGTAGGCAGGCCATTTTCTAAAGCAGCCGCATGGGCGCAGCCGTCGATGCCCAAAGCCAGCCCACTGACAATCAGCGGCTTCGGATCCAATCCGCCCAATGCGGCAATCAAACGCCGGCAAGCCTCCCGTCCTTGCCAGGTAGCCTTGCGTGTTCCTACGACAGCCAGCACACGTTCTGCGTCCAAATCAGCCGCACCGCAGCAATAGAGCATCAATGGAGCATCGTCACACTCTGCCAGCCGCCGTGGATAACCGGGACAGCCCAAAGCCAACAGGCGGACGCCATGGCTCTGTGCCCACGCCACCTCACGGCCGGCCCATTCCAACAAAGCCGGATCAAACAACTGCGCCACAAAATCCTCTCCACCACGCATCACGGCGGACAATTCATCACGACGAGCGCGGAAGACGCCCGAAGCGCCACCAAAAACCTCCACCAGCCTCCGGCCGGCGGCACACTTGTACGCAAAGACCCGGCTCAGCGCACAATAATAAACAGAAAGATCGGACTCCATCTCTTTTTCTCACGAAGATACGGAGTCCGACCCGGTTACCGCCGACAGAAAAGCAATATCCGCCTGCAGAAGATTGTTAAAAAAGTTTCAGATGATCAGCATCGCGTCGCCATAGGTACCGAACTGATAGCCCTGCTCGATGGCGACTTTGTAGGCGTCCATGATGTGCTGGTAGCCGCCGAAAGCAGCGGTGGTCATCAGCATCGTACTGTAGGGCAGGTGGAAGTTGGTGACCATGGCATCAGGAATCGAGAACTGATACGGCGGGAAAATGAACTTGTTGGTCCAGCCGTCGAAGGCCCGGATTTCCTTCTTGGTCGTGACATAGGTCTCCAATGCCCGGACGACCGTAATGCCCACTGCGAACACTTTGTTGCCGCGTCCGCGGGCGGCGTTGACCGCCGCGGCTGTTTCTTCCGAGATGGAATACTGCTCGGAGTCCATCTTGTGTTTCGAGAGGTCCTCCACATCCACGTTGTGGAAATGCGCATTGCCCATGTAGAGCGTCAGGAAGGTGCGGTCGATGTCGCGGATCTCCATCTTCTTGAAGAGGATACGGCCGAAATGCAGGCCGGCGGCAGGGCAGGCCACGGCGCCCTCTTTACTGGCGAAGATTGTCTGGAAGCGTTCTTTATCAATCTCTTCCGCGTGCTGACGGATCCACCGGGGAACCGGCAGGGAGCCCATTTGATAAAGCGTTTCCCGAAACTCCTCGTAGGTTCCGTCAAACAGGAAACGGAGCGTACGGCCACGCGAGGTGGTATTGTCAATTACTTCGGCCACCAGGCTGTCATTCTCTCCGAAATAGAGTTTGTTGCCGATCCGGATCTTGCGGGCGGGGTCCACCAGGACGTCCCACAGCCGCTGGTCGCGGTTGAGCTCACGCAATAGGAACACGTCGATCTCGGCGCCGGTCTTTTCCTTGTTGCCGCTCATCCGGGCCGGGAACACTTTGGCGTCGTTGAACACGAACAAGTCGTGCGGAGCCGCATACTCAATGATATCCTTGAAAATCCGGTGCTCGATGGCGCCCGTATCCTTGTGTACCACCATCAGGCGGCACTCATCCCGTTCCGGGGAGGGATACTTGGCGATCAGATCCGGCGGAAGTTCAAATCCAAACTGTGACAGTTTCATTATTTTTTAGATTTTATGCGAGAAAACAATATTTATACGGATAAAATCCAAAAAAGTTTCACTTCACTCTTTTTTCATCACCGCATCAATCACGTTGTCAATCGTCAGATAGATCGGATAAAACGCCTCGTCGTTCATGGGCGTATTGCGCCCGACCAGCGCCCGGACCTGGACCAGAATCACGTCGCCGGAGACATTCCAGTCGCCCGGTCCCGGCACGACACCCTGTGTAGCGGCATAGGCAAGGAAGTCGCGTTTGAGATCCAGTCCGTCGAGGAAACGGTTGAGCGCAGGCAGGTCGCGGATCTCCCGCAAAGTACTGCGGTGACGGTCGGCCACCTGGTTGGCGAACTTCACCTGCAGGCTCTGCCGGTTGCATTTGCCCAGAAACTCTGTATAATGGGTGGTGTCGAGGGGGACGAAGACGTCAGGGATGATCCCGCCGCCGCCATAGACCGTCCGTCCGGCACGTGTCTCGAATTTCAGGGTATCGTTGACCTTGATGCTGTCCACGCTCGTCATTTCTCCGTGCAGATACCGCTCATAAATGTCGTATCCGTAGTCTTCACCATAAGGTTTCTGGATGCACCGCCCCGAAGGAGTATGATAGCGGGCCACGGTGAGCCGGATTCCTGAACCGTCACTGAAAAAGAGCGGCTCCTGCACCAGTCCTTTGCCGAAGGAGCGCAGTCCATAGAGTGTCGCGCGGTCGTTGTCCTGCATCGCCCCGGCAAAGATTTCGCTGGAAGAAGCCGATCCCTCATTGATCAGCACGGCCAGCTCGATGTCGCGGCAACTTCCTTTCCCGTCGGCAAAGACGTCACTGCGGGGACGGTTGCGTCCTTCCATGTAAACGATGAGGTCGCCTTTCTCAAGGAACTCATTGGAAAGCATCAGCGCCTGGTCGAGATAGCCGCCCGTATTGTCGCGCAGGTCGAAGACCAGCCGGCGCATTCCCTTCTCCCGCAGGCCAAGCGCCGCCTTGAGGAATTCCAGATAGGTGCTCTTGGCGAACTTGGAGAGCTTGATATAGCCCGTGGTATCGTCAAGCATGAAGGCTACGTCCACACTGTTGACCGGGATCACACCGCGTGTGATGGGAAACTGGATCGGATCTTTTACTCCTTCCCGCTTCACGTGAATCATGACTTGCGTGCCGCGCTTGCCCTTCATCAGGCGGACCATCGTATCCTGCGGGGTCTTCGTGCCCGCAATCACCCGGTCGTCCACCTGGAGGATGCGGTCACCCGAAAGCAGGCCTGCCTTCTCGGAAGGGCCGCCCGCAATGACATGCGTCACCACAGCGGTGTCATTGGGCACATTGAACTGGATGCCGATGCCGTCGAAGCCACCTTGGAGATCCTGCTCCGCCTCTTCCATTTCAACGGGCGGCAGGTAGAGCGAATGGGGATCGAGCTTGGCCAGGATATCGGGCAGGATCTGCTCCGTCACGGCCTTCTGGTCGATGGGATCCACATAGTCACGGTCCACGCTTCGGAGTACAAGCATCAGTTTCGCCCAATCCGATTCGGGAATCTTCACTTCATTTTTCCGGGCGTTCGGCCAGACGCGGCACGCCAGGACCAGCAGGAGTGTCAGGGCTACTACCCATCCGATGGTCAGCAGCCGGTTCAAGTTCTTGGGATCCATGGGCTATTCGAATTTTTCCACCTGGATGCCGGCCCGGCGCAACAGGTCCACACCGTCCGTAATCCTGTATTCTTCCAGATAGACCACCCGGCTGATACCGGCCTGGATAATCAGTTTGGCGCACTCCATACAGGGCGAGGCCGTCACATAAAGCGTAGCGCCCAGGCTGCTGTTGCTGCTCTTGGCCACCTTGGTAATGGCGTTGGCCTCGGCATGCAGCACGTAGGGCTTGGTCACACCGTTCTCGTCTTCACACACATTCTCGAATCCGGAAGGCGTCCCGTTGTAGCCGTCCGAAATGATCATCCGGTCCTTGACCAGGATGGCGCCGACCTGGCGGCGGGCGCAGTACGAATTCTTCGCCCACACCGAGGCCATCTCCAGATAGCTCCTGTCGAATTTCTTTTCCTTGTCCATGTTACTGTCCATTTACGCCACGCTGGTAGAGGTAGCGTTTGATGCTGCGTTTGGGCGTCTTCTCGAACTCCTGGTCCACAATCTCTATCCGGTTCAGCTTGCAGTACTGGTCGAGTTCCAGATTGGCCACTTGCATTCCCTCAGTGAGCTTGGCATGCAACTGTTCGCGGTCCAGGCCGTCTTCCTGCGCCTGCTCGAAATCCGGATAGATCAGTCCGACCAGTTTGAAGTCGTCCTCAATGACCAGCGATTCCACCACATAAGGCATGTTGTTGAGGATACTCTCAATCTCCTCGGGATAGATGTTCTGGCCGGAAGGTCCGAGGATCATGCTCTTGCAACGACCTTTCAGATAAAGGTAACCGTCGCCGTCGATAATGCCCATGTCTCCGGTGCGGAACCAGCCGTCCACGAAAGCGTCCTTGGTAGCCAGTTCATTCTTGTAGTAACCCAGAAACACATTGTCGCCTTTGACCAGCACCTCGCCGGGGATTTTCTTCGGATTGTCGGAATCGATCTTGATCTTCATGCGGGGCGCCGCTTTGCCACAGGAGTAAAGCTTGGTTTTGTCCCAATGTACATAAGTGATGATGGGTGCGCATTCCGTCATGCCGTAGCCGATCGTAAAGGGGAAGTTGATGCGCTTGAAGAACGCCTCCGCCTCGCGGTTGAACGGCGCACCGCCGATGATGACTTCACCGAACTTGCCGCCGAATGCCTGGATCAGGTTGTCGCGGAACTTGTTCTTGACCATCTTGTCGAGCACCGGCAGGTTGAGCATCAGCTTGATGCGTGCCTTGCTGATGAAAGGAACCAGCATGTTCTTGTAAATCTTCTCGATGACCAGCGGGACGGCGATGATTGTGTCGGGTTTGACCGAGTTCATCGCTTCCAGGATGATCTTGGGACTGGGCAGCCGCGTCAGGAAAAAGACATGGGCGCCGATGGTCATCTCGAACAGGAACTCGAAGACCATACCGTACATGTGGGCAGTGGGCAGCATCGAAACCATCCGGGAGTTGCAGTCCATGTGCGGCTCCGCTTCGCAGGCGAACTGTACATTGGAGAGCAGGGCCCGGTACGGAATCATCACGCCTTTCGAGAAGCCCGAGGTACCGGAAGTATAACTGATCAGTGCCAGTTCTTCCGGCTGATCCACATAGTAGTGCAGGTCGTTCGGACCGAACCCTTTTTCGTAGCGCTGCGCCATCCGCTTGTCCAGCTCCTCCATGACAGCTGCAGCCACGGGGTTGACTGTCCGGACCACCTGGAAATCCGTCAGCCGGACCACGACCTCAACGCCGGGCAAGTCCAATTCTTCCATATTTTTCCAGATGTTGTCGCCCACGAAGAAGATCCGTGCGTCGGAATGTGCTACCAGATGCCGGAGGTTGGTGGGTTGGAACTCATGGAGAATCGGCACGACGACCGCACCGTAGGTCATCCCGGCCAGATAGGCGATGGCCCAGTTGACCTGGTTGCGGGAACAGACAGCCACCTTGTCACCGGGCTTGAGCCCGCATGCTTCGAAGAAAAGGTGCAGCTCCGCAATCTTGCGGGCCACATCTTTATAATAGAACGTCTGCTGATTATAATTGGAAAGGGCCGGACGGTCCCAGTTTTTCTGGAAACTTTGCTCCAGCAGCACGTTGAGAGATCTTTTACGAGAGGGTTTCTTTGACATGTCAGTGTTCTATGAAAAATCCTGCAAGTTGCAAAGATGCGAATAAAGACCGTGATTTGCAACCAAATTTTCGTGGGTTCCATGTTCCACGATGCGTCCGTCCTGCACGACGAAGATCTCGTCGGCGTGCCGGATGGTCGAAAGACGATGGGCGATGACCAGCGAAGTCCGGCCGCCCATCAGGTGCGTGAGCGCATCCTGAACCAGCCGCTCGCTTTCGGTGTCGAGTGCGGATGTGGCTTCGTCGAGGATCAGGATCGGAGGATTCTTGAGCACGGCCCGCGCGATGGCAATGCGCTGCCGCTGGCCGCCCGACAACTTCGCGCCGCGGTCGCCGATGTTGGTGTCGTATCCTTGCGGAAGCTGGGCGATGAACTCATCTGCGTTGGCCACGCGGGCTGCCGCGACGACGGCCTCGCGAGAGGCGTCCGGCATCGCAAAAGCAATGTTCTCATGAACAGTGCCGTTGAACAGGAACGGCTCCTGCGGCACGATGCCCATCAGGGCCGTCAGGCTTTCAAGCGAGAAGGTACGGATGTCCGTTCCGTCGATGCGGACAGCGCCTCCGGTCACGTCGTAGAATCGCGGCAGCAGGTCGGCCATCGTCGTTTTACCGGCGCCTGACGGGCCCACTACGGCAACTGTCCGGCCTTTGGGGATCGTCAGACAAACGTCCCGGAGCACCGGCTCGCCACCATAAGAGAAATCGACGTGGTCGAACGTGACGGCTTCCCGGAATCCGGAGATCCTCTGTTTTCCATCGGAGACGACTTCCGGCGTGTCAAGGATGGCAAAGATCCTGTCGGCCGAAACCAGTCCCTTCTGCACCAGCGCATACTGCTTGGCAATCGTCTTGGCCGGTTCCAGTACCCGCCAGTAGAACATGATATAGACGATGAACTGCGGCCAGGTCATGCCCAGATTGCCATGGAGATTGAGCCAGCCACCATAAAAGAGTACGGCGGCTGCGATGCTGACTCCCAGGAATTCCGATACGGGAGACGCCAGTTCCTGTCGGTTCCGGACCTGTCGCAGGACGCGGCGGTGCCGGTCGTTCACCGCATCGAAGCGCTGGGCTGCATAGTCACGGGCATTGAATGCCTTGATGATGCGCGAACCGGCAATGGCTTCTTCAAAATGACTCAGGATCCGGCCCATCAGATGCTGCGTTTCCACAGAGCCTGCCCGGAGTTTCCGGGTGATACGGGATACGATCAGGGCCGAAATCGGCAGGGCGATCAGCGAGACCAGCGTCAACTGCGGCGACATGTAGAGCAGCATCGCCAGAAAGCCGAGCACCAGGATCGGCTCCCGGAAAAAGACATGGAAACTGCCGGCTATCGTGTTCTGGACTTCGGATACGTCATTGGAGATACTCGAGAGCACATCGCCTTTGCGACGCTCGGTGAACCACCCCACCGGCAGGGAGACGATCTTGGCAAACAACGCCTGCCGGAGGTTCTTCATCAGCCGGGTTTCCAACACTACGAGGATGCGCTGTGACAGGTACCGGCAGAGGTTGGCCAACAGGCACGATACCACGATAGCACCGGACACCAGCATCAGGCCAGCCACCACGCCCCTGCCGCGCAGAACCGAAGAAAGCAGCCACCGGAACCATTCAGTGACGTAGTCGATGCTCCACGCAAACTCGGGCCTCACCAGTTCTGCGGAGGCTGTCTCGTTCTCAAACAGAACCGTCAACAGCGGGCCGAGCAGGCCATAGTTCACCACCCCGAAGATGACGGAAAAGACCGACAGCAGCAGGTACGCGGGCAAGCGCCGGCCGAAGGGCCGGGCATACGACAGGACGCGCTTGAATGTATCCATAGTGCTGGCACAAATATACGAATTTTAATTACCTTTGTGTCCGTATATATCAATTTAAACGTCATTATGAGCACTTTCTGCGAATATAACATCAATCCACTGGTAGCCGCGATCGGCAAGGAACCCGCCGCGTTTACGAAAAAGGACCTGATCGACTACATCATCGGTCACGAGATCCGCATCGTCAACTTCCGCTACGTCGCCGCCGACGGCCGCCTCAAGACGCTGAACTTCCCGGTCACCAACCGTTCATACCTGGAGACCATCCTCTCTTACGGCGAGCGGGTGGACGGTTCCAGCCTTTTCCCCTATATCGCCGCCGACAGCAGCGACCTCTACGTGATCCCGCGCTTCAGCACGGCCTATCTCGACCCGTTCCAGGAGATCCCGACCATCGGGTTCCTTTGCAGCTATTTCACCAAAGACGGCCTACCCCTTGAGAGCGCACCGGAATTCACCCTCCGCAAGGCTCACCAGGCTTTCCGGGAGCGGACCGGCTACACATTCGAGGCCATGGGCGAACTCGAGTTCTACATCGTGGCTGAAGACGACGAGCGTTTTCCGGCCGAAGACCAGCACGGCTATCATGAATCCACCCCGTTCGCCAAGTTTGAATCCTTCCGTGCCGAGGCCATCCGCTGCATCGCCCAAGTAGGCGGCCAGATCAAGTACGGTCACTGTGAGGTAGGAAACTTTACCCTCGGCGGCAAAATCTACGAACAGAACGAAATCGAGTTCCTGGTCAACCCCGTGGAATCGGCGGCCGACCAGTTGCTGATGGCCAAGTGGATTCTTCGCTCCCTGGCGTATGAATACGGCCTCGACATTACTTTCGCTCCGAAGATCACCACCGGAAAAGCCGGCAGCGGCCTCCATTTCCACACCCGGATGATGAAAGGCGACCATTCCGTCATGATCAAGGACGGCTCCCTCTCCGACGACGCCCGCCGCGCCATCGCCGGCTACATGAAGTTTGCTTCGTCGCTGACCGCTTTCGGCAACACCAATCCCACTTCGTACTTCCGCCTCGTGCCGCATCAGGAAGCGCCGACCAGCGTCTGCTGGGGCGACCGCAACCGTTCGGTGCTCGTCCGCGTGCCGCTGGGCTGGAGCGTGAACCGCAGCATGTGCGCCCTGGCCAATCCCCTCGAAGATCCCAACGACTTCGTCATCCCCGACAAGCAGACCGTGGAGATGCGCTCCGGTGACGGAAGTGCCGACATCTACAACATGCTGGCCGGACTGGTAACTGCCGCCCGCACCGGCTTCGAGATGCCCGACGCCCTCGACGTGGCCCGGCAGACCTACGTGGACGTGAATATTCACGACAAGAAGAACGAAGCCCTGCTCAACTCCCTCGAGCAGCTCCCTGCCTCCTGCCACGAATCCGCCCTCTGCCTCGAGAAGAACCGCGCCCTCTACGAAAAGGACGGCATCTTCTCCCCCAGCCTGATCGACGGTACCATCGCCAAACTCAAGAGCTACAAAGACCAGCACATCCGCCACGACGCCGCCAACGACCCCAAGAAGATGGCCGAGCTCGTCCGGAAATACTACTACTGCGGATAACAACCACGGCCCGACTGGAGCTTAACTCGCTGATAAATACCGCATTAAATGAATCCTACCTGCTCGTTTCCGGGCAGGTAGGATTGTTGTTTGCAGCTAATAATCAGCGAGATGATCTCCAGCCGTCGTCATGCTCGGCGCGACCGGGTATCTTTTTTAGTTCCCCACCTCCGACAAGAACTTGATGCGGACCAGCCGGACCTCTTCTTCGGTATAGTCCGCGCCCAGTTCTTTCATGGCGTCGGTTACGGAGTCGGTGTCGGCTTCATCGCGGAAATAGTAATAGATGTCATCGACTTTGTCGTCGTCGATGGTCTGCCGGATGTAATAGTCGATATTGAGGCGGGTTCCGGCGCTGACAATCGATTCGATCTCGTCGAGCAGTTCGTCGAGATCCATGTCTTTTGTGCGGGCGATATCCTCGAACGGCAGCTTACGGTCGATGCTCTGGATGATATAGACTTTGTTGGCCGAGCGGTTGACGACCGACTTGACTACGAAATCGTCGGGACGGATGATTTCGTTTTCCTCTACATATTTGGCGATCAGTTCAATGAACGGCTTGCCGAACTTGCGGGCCTTGCCTTCGCCTACGCCCTGACAGTTCTTGAGCTCCTCGATCGTCATGGGATACTGGATCGACATGTCCTCAAGGCTCGGGTCTGAAAAGATGACCCAGGCAGGCAGGTTCTGTTTCCGGGACAGATCTTTCCGCACATCTTTGAGCATGGCCAGCAGTTGCTGGTCGCCTCCGCCGCCGGCATTCTGGCTGTGCTTGCCGGCGCCCACCGGCATCTCGTCGTCATCATCGTCTTCGCCTTCGACGAACTCGCGGTCTTCCGTAAGCATCAACTGATAAGGCTGTTCGTAGAAACGCTGTCCCGCCGGCGTGACGGAGATCAGGCCGTAGCGGTCAATGTCCTTGTCGAGCAGATGGAGAACCAGGCCTTGCCGGATCACTGCGCTCCAGAAGCGGACGCCGCGGTCACGGCCGAAACCGAAGAGCGGGTGGTGATGGTGGTTGTATGATTTGATGATGGAGTTGCTCACACCGGCCAGGATGGCGGCCAGATGGTCGGCCTTGAAAGCCTCTTTCAGGGAGAGGATCAATTCGATGACCAAGCTCATCTCCTCACGGCCGTCAAACTGCTTCTTGGGATAGAGGCAATTGTCGCACATACCGCAGTTGTCCTGCGGATAGTCTTCTCCGAAATAGTTGAGCAGGATTTTGCGCCGGCATTGGTTGGACTCGGCATAGGAGACTGTCTCCATGAGCAGCTGCTTCCCGATTTCCTGTTCGGAAACGGGCTTGCCCTGCATGAATTTTTCGAGGCGCTGGATGTCCTTGTAACTGTAGAACGCGATGCACTGGCCCTCGCGGCCGTCGCGTCCAGCCCGCCCGGTTTCCTGATAGTAGCCTTCCAGACTCTTCGGGATGTCGTAGTGGATGACAAAGCGTACGTCCGGCTTGTCGATGCCCATGCCGAAGGCGATGGTGGCGACAATCACGTCCACTTCTTCCATCAGGAAGGCGTCCTGGTTGTGGGCCCGCGTGGCGGCGTCCATGCCGGCATGGTAGGGCAGTGCCTTTATGCCGTTGACGGTCAAAAGCTGGGCGATTTCCTCCACCTTTTTACGGCTGAGACAGTAGATGATCCCGCTCTTGCCGGCGTTCTCCTTGATGAATTTGATGATGTCGCGCTTGGGGTTCGACTTGTCGCGGATCTCATAGTAGAGGTTTTCACGATTGAAGGAATCCTTGAATACCCGGGCGTCGAGCATGCCGAGGTTTTTCTGGATATCAGACTGGACCTTGGGCGTAGCAGTGGCGGTCAGCGCGATGATGGGCGCTTTCTGGATCTGGCCGATGATGTCCCGGATACGGCGGTACTCGGGACGGAAGTCGTGGCCCCACTCGGAGATGCAGTGGGCTTCATCGATGGCGTAGAACGAGATGGTAAGCTGCTTGAGCAACTGGATGTTCTCTTCCTTGGTCAGAGACTCTGGCGCGACGTAAAGGAGTTTGGTGATGCCCGACAGGAGGTCGGCTTTCACTTCGGCGATCTGCGCCTTGTTGAGCGACGAATTGAGGAAGTGGGCGATGCCTTCTTTGTTCTGGATGAAACCGCGGATGGCATCAACCTGGTTTTTCATCAGCGCGATCAGCGGTGAGATGACAATGGCCGTCCCGGGCAGGCAGAGCGCCGGAAGCTGATAGCAAAGCGACTTGCCGCCGCCTGTGGGCATCAGGACGAAGGCATTTCCGCCTCCGACCAGGTGCATGATGATTTCTTCCTGGTTGCCCTTGAAGGCATCCCAACCAAAAAACTCTTTTAATTTGTCGTGAAGGTCGTCCGAAGTGATGTTCATAGCACTAAGTTATGAAAAAAAAACGGATTCCCAGCAGTTTCAGAGATTTTTTTCGAACTTTTGCTATATTTGCGGCGCGAAAGAAACGTCAATAAATATAAGTACATGAAAAAGATTCTTACTATCGTTGCTATCTGTGCGTTGGGAGCTCTTTCGCTGACTTCCTGCGACCAGAAGACGTCGGACGGCAAACAGCCTGCCAACATTACGAAAACGGATGTGGACTCCGTCAGTTTCATGATTGGGTACTCCACGGGTATGTCGCTCAAGCAGAGTGATTTCGGTCCGCTTAGCGCCAAGCAGATCATCAAAGGCATCCAGGCCGCAACCTCCGGTGTCGAAATCGACTACATGCAGTTCCAGCAGATCGTGAACGGTTTTATGGAAAAACGTTCCCAGGCGATCGGCGAGGAGATGAAGAAACGCAGCGAAGACATGCTCGCCGCCAAGGCGAAGGAAGACGGTGTGGTCAAGACCGAATCGGGCCTCCTCTACAAGATTGTCCGTGAAGGTAATGGCGTCAAGCCGGCCGCAGCCGACACGGTGGAAGTCAACTATGAGGGTACCAACCTCGACGGTCATGTGTTCGATTCTTCTTACGAACGCGAACAGACTGCCACGTTCCCGTTGAACGGCGTGATCCGCGGTTGGACGGAAGGTCTGCAGTATGTGGGCGAAGGTGGTGAAATCATGCTCTACATCCCCGCTGACCTCGCTTATGGCGAGCGCGGCGCCGGCGGTGACATCCACCCGCACGAAGCCCTGACCTTCAAGGTGGAACTCATCTCGGTCAAACCGCACGTCGAGCCCGTCGAAGAAGTAAAGAAGAAGTAAAGAAAGATGCCCGGTTGCGCCGGGCATGACGAAAACAAAGAGGCCGGCCCCAGATGGGTCGGCTTCTTTGTTTGTCGGGCAGCGGCCTTCGATCGAGCCCTCCTCATTTGGAGCTCTCTGTGAGCAGTTTCGCCAAATAGGCGCAAAAGTGACGGCGTTCCAGACGCATTGAGTGGGGATGTCCTTGCGCCAACTCCCGATTACGGCCCCAGGCGCAAAGCAATCGGCCCCTCAATGCATGAGAGGCCGATATTGTTGCGCCAGTTTGGCGGAATTGTCCGGACGGGAGACTGTTTACAGGTTGCAGGCAACTTCGAAGTTGAGCTTGCCGTTGATGATGGTGGGCTTGAAAAGCGTGTCTTCCACCTGATAGTAGATCTTGCCGCCAAGTTCGATTTCGTCGTAGTCTTCGGGGATTTCTTCGACCAGGGCACCGATCGGCGCTTCGATCACGCGGTATTCACCGTTCTGGAGGGTATAGAACACGCCGTCCTGGTAGTAGTAGTCCTGACCGGCCTGGCTGACCAGGTTCGTGTTGTAGTAATCGTCGCTGGTTCGGATTGTGTAGTTCGCGTTGCGGGCGGCGTAGTAGCCCGAGAGTTCCGCTGCAAGACGCGCCCGTTCGATTTCGTTGCGGATGGTGTTGATGGCGATGGTGGTCATGGCCACGTCGAACAGCGTCGAGGCAATGCGGGTTCCCAGCGGGGGACGGCAGATGTAGTAGCCTCCGTCCCAGTACGGGCGGTAATAGATGCCGTCGTAATAGTAGTAGTCACGATAGCCGACACGGATCACCGAATAGCCGATCGGCAGGGTGCGGAGCCGGTGGCCGAAGTAATGGTAGCCATAGTGATGGTACGGGATCGGCCTGTGGCGCGGTTCCAGATACGGGCGGGCGTAGGCCGGTCCGCGATGCACCGGAGCGTGATGATGCACGGCCGCCGGAGCATGGCCGGGACGAGGGCTGTGCGCAATCGCGGAGCTGTGGTTCGGACGGGGCCCGCGGTTGATCGAAGAGCCGTGGTTCGGACGGGGGCTGCGGGTGATCGAGGAGCCGTGGTTCGGACGCGAATTAGGGGTGACAGCCGGTCCGCGACCCGTATTGGGTCGAGCCGCAATGCCGCCATTGTTGGCGCGAGGCGTACGGGTCACGCTGCCGTTGTTGGCACGGGGAGCCCGGGCGATGTTACCGTTGTTGGTGCGAGGAGCCCGGTTGATCTGAGCGCTGCGATTGGCAGGCGTTCCGTGGTTACGGCTCATCTGGGGAGCACTCTGGCTGCGGTTTACGCGAGGTGCGGCCTGGCTGCGGCTGACTTGCGGGGCCCTTTGGCTATGGCTGACCTGAGGCGTACTATGACTGCGGCTGATTTGGGAGCCGCCATGATTATTGCTGCGGGGCGCCGACATCTTCGTACTCGGCCCGCTGTGCCCGGAGGGGGCGCGGTGTTCCGTCCTTGGCGCGTGGGAAGATCCACCGCCTTGACGACGATTCTGGCCTTGTGCCTCAAAGGAGGTAGTACACATCATTGCGATGCAAAGCATCAGTACCACTTCTGTAA
>JAEEOM010000031.1 GCA_016284265.1 Bacteroidales bacterium
ATCACGAGCAAGCTCTCGCTTGAAAATGGTAAAATCTACGGCTTCAAGGTAACCATATAGGCTTATATCCTGTCTGAAGTCCTTTTGGATTACATTTGCGGCTAACTCTACGCTGCGATATAAACTCCTTTTATATCACAACAATCCCGGCCATATTTTTAGTGGACAATAATGAATAGCTCTCATAGGTGGGTATATCAGCGGTCTTGTTTTTAAGAAAGACGTTGGTTCTACTGTTGAGCGCAATACTAACTATCGATATGAGGGTCTTTCCATCCGCCCTGTCACGGATTAGATAATTATGTGTACCGGATATTTTTTTATACCGATTTCGGCTTGATTGTCTTCCGATGTTAAGTGAGCATCGAGAGCCTTCTCTAGTTTTCAAGGCGAGGATTTACTAACTCAGTGGGTAAGCGCATTGTTTTTGTTTGGACAACAGGTAAATAATTCCGAGCAGAAAGGAATACAAAACCTTTTTATATCCTTTCATCTCCAGCAAGAATCCAGTATATACGCAAATAAACTGGTTGTAAAACAAGCTGAAATTGGAATCAATACGGTTTTAGTGAGGCATTTTCAGAAAAGAAGGCTATCTTTACATAATAATAGATATTTGACATATTATTAACCTTATCCTAGTTTACTCGTTTTGTAAACCGAGATGTAAACCGGAAAGAGGCATCAACACGTTTCATGAAGCAGAATGCTTGATTGAGTGGCTTACAAGAGGGTTTTTGAACTATACCCAACCCCTTTGGCGGGATTACTGTTAATCAGGGGGTCGTAGGTTCAAGTCCTACTTGAGGAGCTCCTCTAAATCAAGCACTTACGGAAACGTAGGTGCTTTTCTTTTGAGGTCGAGAATTATGGATACCTATCGCTTCAGGAAACAGATACACAAGTTGCCCGGAAAAGTCATCCACGCGATTCCGCTGCCGGAACCGGACGTGACGGAAGGTCCTGGCGCCCGCGGGCAGATCGGCGAAATCTGCCGCAAAAACGGATACAAACAGGTGCTCCTGGTTACCGACCGGACACTCCATGCGCTGGGTTTCGAGACGCCCATCGTCGCTTCGCTGGAGGCGGCAGGAGTGGGCTGCACCGTATTTGACGACATCCATTCCGAGCCCACCATACCCACGATCGAGGCGGGAAGGAAGCAAGCTCTGGAATGCGGCGCTGACTGCATCGTCGCCCTCGGCGGCGGCTCGGTAATGGACACCTGCAAAATGGTGGCCGCCGGCGTGAAGATGTCCCATCTGCCGGTCAAGGCCCTGCTCCTGAAGTTCCTGCCTGTCCGGGGTGGTACGTTGCCCCTGATTATGGTGCCTTCGACGGCCGGCACCGGTGCCGAAGTGACCGTGGGCGCCGTGGTTCTGGACGAGCGCGGCGTGAAAGGAAGCACCGTGCTGATCGGCCTGAAAGTGCCCCACGTCGTTCTCGATAGTGAGCTCACCGTGAACGCGCCCAGGGAGGTGACAGCTGCCTGCGGCATGGACGCCCTCAGCCATTGCATCGAAGGAGCCGTCAGCGACACGGAGGTGGATGAGGAGGACATGAAACTCTCCCTGGAAGGCATCCGGCTGATCCTGCAGCACCTGCCCACGGTGATGGAGACCCCGGAGGACGTCGATGCGCGGCTGGGCATGTGCCGGGCAGCGATGTATGGCGGCAATGCCATCAATACCCAGCTGGCGGGGTATGTCCATGCCTTCGCCCACAGCATCGGCGCGAAATACCACCTGCCCCACGGGAAGGCGATTTCCCTGATGCTCCTGCCCGTGCTGGAATTCCAGAAAGCGGCCTGCCTTGGAAAATATGCGAAGATCGCGCGTTACTGCGCCCTGGCGGGCGAAGACACGGCCGATGCGGACGCTGCAGAGCGCTTCCTGGATGCCGTCCGGCAACTGCAGGCGCAATGCGGCCTCGATAACATCGCCTCACCCGTGCGCCTGTGCGACCATGAGGAGCTCATCCCGATGATTGCCGCCGATTCCATCAACTATTCCTCGCCCGTTACCCTGAGCAACGACCAGATTAAGCAGGTACTCGACACGGTCACAGCTACGCAGTCGGCGACAGACGGATACACCGAAGGCCGTATCCGGGAGATTGTGGCGGCCCAGCGGCGGTTCTTCCGCAGCGGGGAGACGCTCCCCATCCGCTGGCGCATCAAGCAGCTCAAGCGGCTGAAGGCCGCCGTCCTCGCCCATGAGAAGGAGTTCGAGGATGCCCTGGCCGAGGACCTCGGCCGCAGCACCGTGGAGGCATACCTCTGCGACATCGGCCCCATCATCGTCGAAATCAACGAAATGCTCGCCGGCCTGCGCCGCTGGGCGCGTCCGGAGTGCCATTTCAGCGGACTGATGTGCTTCCCCAGCACGGTCACGAAGGTTTATAAGATGCCTTATGGCGTCTCCCTGGTCATCAGCCCCTTCAACTTCCCCATCCTCCTCACCATCGGCGTGGTGGCGGCGGCGATGGCGGGTGGAAACACCGTGGTCATCAAGTCCAGCAGCAAGTCCGCGGCCTCGACAGCGGCTCTCAAGAAGTTCTTCGCCGAGGTCTTCCCGCCGGAATACGTCACCCTTATCGACGGCGGGCACGACGTGGCCGACCTGTGCCTGGCCCAGCGCTTCGACAAGATCTTCTACACCGGCTCTCCGGCCGTGGGCAAGCACGTCCTTACCGAGGCGGCCAAAAACCTCACCCCCGTGGCCCTGGAGCTAGGCGGCGAAACCGGCAACTGGTGCGTGGTCCGCAAGGACGCCGACCTGAAGGACGCCGCCCGGAAGATTGCTTTCTTCAAGCTCACCAACGCAGGGCAGATCTGCATCAACATCAACCAGATTGCCGTGGCCGAAGAGGTGGCAGAACCATTCCTCGCAGCGCTCAAACAGGCTTTCATCTCCCAGATCGGAGAGCACGCCGAAGAGAATCCCGAGTATCCCAAACTCATCACGGACAGTGCCTACGACAAATGCGCCCGCCTGGCCGAAGAGTACCGCGAACGTATCGTCTTCGGCGGTGTCGGCAACAAGGAAACCCGTCGCTACGCCCCCACGATGATCTACCCCGTGGGCACCGACGAGCATATCGTCCAGCACGAACTGTTCTGCCCCCTGCTGCTCATCGTCCCGTTCAAGGACGCGGAGGTGGACGCGCTGATGGAAACCGTCGCCGACCGCGAACATCCCCTGGCCATGTACTTGTTCACCCGGGATATGCGGTGGGCGAACCGCGTCATGCAGACGCAGCAGTACGGCGGCGGCTGCATCAATGAGGTTTGCATCCACATGATGGTGAAGGGGGTTCCATTCAATGGCACTGGCCATTCCGGCATGGGCGCATACCACGGCGAATGGGGCTTCCGGGAGTTCACCCATCCCCAGACCGTCCTGAAGGGCCGCACCCGTTTCAACCTGCCGTTAAGGGAACACCCCTACAACGGTAAAGCGGGCGAGACAAAAATGAAACTGTTGAAGCTATTCGAGAGGTAGGCCCCCCGGCACCTTGTCCAAGGATGTCTAAAGTGACTTTACGGCATCCTTGTATTTGCGCGATACGGGCAATTCCGTATCATCGACAGTGACGGAACCATTGTCGTGACCGGTGAGATGTCCGGCATTTACAAGATATGAACGATGGATTCGGATAAATCCTTCACCAAGATAGTTTTCCCACTGCGAAATGGGGGTCTTGTTCTTGAAAGAACGGTTTTGGGTCGCATAGACCGTGGTTATGGAATCATTGGATTCGATGTAAAGTATCTCATCGCGCTTCAGGCTGACCTGTTTCCTGTCTGATAGAAAAGTTACCGGCTTTTCTTCAGACGGGAATCTTTTGTCAAGCCATTTTTCGAAGTAATAATTGCCGACAGACAATACCGCGATCATGATGGCGATGAACACGGGATTGAGTATGATCACGGGCAACTCCGGCCAGTCATATTCATAAGTGGAAAACGTCCCTGTCCTGATCTGGGATATGCACCAGTGGGCGACAAGGAAAAGGAGTATTTCCACAATGATGATTCCGACCGTTATATAAAGGGTATTGATGATTCCTTTTGTTCTGTCCGTGTAAGAAACTTTCGGAAACAGGTACTTTACGGCCAGGGCGCCTGGAAGGAAAAGCGACGCGATGAATACTGATTCCATGAACCGGTACCCCAGGCTGACCAGCACAAAGGCCAGCAGAAGGATGGACATTGCCCAGTAAGATATGATCAGTGTCTTTTTCATGCTTCTTCCAAAATACCATGCGAAAATAGCACTTTTTCCTGTTCCATGGCTGTCCGGCAGGTGCCGGGTTGGGATTCTACCGGCGTAAATGGGGTTTTAACATTGGTTGAAACATAGCGTTCGCCTAACTTTGCAACAGATGTTTAACCAATAAAACCAATCATTATGTTTAAGTTTTTTATTGACGGAGGCTGGACCTTCATGACGGTTCTTACCGTCCTTCTCGCAGCCATTTTTTTCGCAGCATGGAAAGCCCCGCGTTGGGTTAAGGAAATCGGTTCGTTTGCACTCGCATTCGGTTTCTTCGGAACGATACTCGGATTGTTGCAAATGTTTGACGCCCTCAGCGGAGGCCCAATCCCTCAGGAAGTCATCTGCGCCGGTTTGAAAGTGAACCTCATCACTTCAATCTACGGGATTATCATCTACCTTGTATCTCTTGTCGTCTGCGTGATTCAAAAACCACGGCTGTAGAAATCCGGTGACTACAGCGTCCCGGTTCCCGTCCTTTGTCACAAGGTTTTTTTTTGCAACATAAAAGGCTTTTATCTACCTTTGCTCGTAGCAACAGTCTGATCATTAATTATCTTAATTATTATAGCAATGAAAAAAGTATTGCCTATTCTTTTGGTAGCCGTTATCGCACTGATGGCAACCAGTTGTATGACTCTCCTGGCAGCCGCATTGGCTACCGTAGAGGAGGATGGAGTCATTGTCTTCGTCGACAGAACCCGGTATACCGTCGATGTGAGAGTCGATGAGCAGCATTACGAAGTCGAAACCGTCAGGGAGCGGGAGCTCGACCGGAGACGGAACCTGAAACGTGCCGCGGACAACATGATCTATGTTTCTCCCGGTTATCACCAAGTTCATGTCCGTGATCACGGCAGGACCGTCTTCAATGAATCGGTACGCGTCCGATCCGACGAAACCAAGATTATTTATTTGTAGTCAGACTGACTGACAGTCAACAAAACCCCGGAAGCTCACATGCTTCCGGGGTTTCTTGTTCAGCATACAGGAAAGAATCAGTTCGTGATTATTTCCCCAGACAGGCAATGTGCGCGTCTGGGGCTTCCATGATGTTCCAGGAGAGGTCAAGGCCGTCGAAATGGTGGTGCATGACTGCTGCGAGTGATTCTGCTACATATTCCGGTGAAGTAGGAACGATGTCCGCCCGGTAATTGATCTCGATGCCGGGATATTTGGCACAAGGGCAATCGGCCATCGCTTCCAACTGGGATTCCAGGAATGCCACGTCCATCTTGATGTCGGGGTAACCCTTCGCGCCGGGAATCGCTTTCCGCAGGAGATCGTATTCGTAGCCCATGCCGGCGGGAGCGAAGGTCATCCGGTAGAGCATCGGCTTGATGAAATCGGCGTGCTGCGAGAGAATCGCATAATCCTGTCCGACAAAAGGTGCCATGAACGGCGCATACAGGTCGAGGCCGACTTCAAGACCGCGCTGGTGGAGGCTGTCAGCGACTGCGGCCACGGAGTTGCTCACGATGTGGCCCTTTGCCCGGAAGAAGGCGGCCGCCAGGGGATCGGCGAATTCGAAACCGGCGACCGGATCGTAACTTGAAACAGACAGGAAATCATCGCCTTTTTTCTCCCAGGCCTTGCGCACTTCTTCCAGATCGACGCCTTCGGCGGCGTAATGCTCGGCGCAGATCGGGCAGCCGCAATTCAGCACGCCGCCGACCCCGCTCACGAACGATTGCGTGCGGACGCGGTCAAGGAAGACACCGTCAAAGCCGCAGTCGCTGAAGCAGTCGTCGTATAGGGCCACGACATGGGCCAAGTTCTGCGGATCCGTGGGGCAGTTGAAGCGGAAGCCGCCTGCGGCATATTCGGCGGGAAGCCGGCCCCAGAGGTCCACGGCCGGCGAGTTGTCGAGAACGTCTTCCGTTTCGGCAAAGACCGGAAGCCACAGGAGCATATGGATATTGTTCTGGTGCAGATACGCGCCCACTTTCCGGTAAACCTCTTTGTCGAGGCTCCAGCCGATGATGACCTTCTCAATGGGAATCAGGCGGCTGACAGTGTCGAGCCGGGCAATGATCTGTTCTGCGGAAAAGGCGGGCGCTTTCCAGTGGCCGATGGAAACCTGTACGATGTACTTCGGCTCCGGTTCCTGCGCCTTCGGCGCGCCACAAGACACAAAGAGGCCAAGGAAAACAAAGAGTAAAAGGATGGGAAAGAATAACTTTTTCATAGAAATCATATCATTTGGAGGATTGCCAGCGGGCTCAGCTGAGTTTCAGGAAACTTTTGGACAGCCCGGTCATGTCCAATACTTCGCGGACGGGATCCGAGACTTCGGTGATGCAGATGGATCCGTGGTTGGCCACGACGGCCTGCTGGAATGATACGATAACCCGCAGGGCCTTGGATGAGATGTATTCCAATGCTCCCAGGTTCAGTTCTACATTCACGCCTTCCTTCTCCATCAGGGGGGTGATCTCTTTCTGGAAAGCCGCACTCGAAATCGTATCGAGTTCACCCTGGACGGTGACCCGGGTCTTGCCGTCTATTTCTTGAATGCTCGTTTTCATATCTTGATGCACATGATTGCTATGTCGTCGTTTTGTTCCGCCTTGCCTCGGAATGCCACTAAAGTGTCGCGCAACTCGTTACAAGTCTTCTCACAACTGTCGGCAGGGTCCTGCGCCCGCATCCAATCGAGCAGGCGGTTCTCTCCAAAGAAGGCGCGGGCTTCGTCGCGGGCTTCCGTCACGCCGTCGGTATAGAGCAGCAGACGGGAACCGGGCGAAAGTCGAAGTTTCTGTGTATGATAGGGATACTCCTTTACGACGCCGGCGACCAACTGCGGGTCCTGATCGAGGAAGGATCCGTTCAGGATGGTTTTCGTATGGCCGGCGTTGCAGTATTCCATTTCCAGGGTATCCAAGTCAATAATACCCAGAAAGACTGTGCATAACATTTCGTATTCGGCATTGTCCAGCAACAGTTCGTTGACTTCCCGCATCAATGCGCACAAGGAATCGCCGTGGCCGGCACGTGACTGGATGACACTGCTCAGCATGAACATCACGTAAGCGGCCGCCATGCCCTTGTCTGATACGTCACCGATTGCAAAATACAGTTTGTTGCCAACCAAGCGACAACGGTAGATATCGCCCCCCACCAGCCGTGCAGGCTGAAGGACAGCATGCACCTGGCATCGGTTGTCATCGGGAAAGACTTTCGTCACCGCTTTCTGCTGCAGGTCGTAGGCTATCTGCAGTTCGCTCTCAGCCTGCCGCTTGCGGAACAACACGCGCTCCAGCGCGGGAATGATCCAGAACCAGGCGGCAGCCAACAGCACCAGGAATACCGCAGAGATAATGCCGATGAACATCCTGACTGTATGCCGCAGGTCACTGAACACATACTGGTCATCATAGATGCCAACCAGTTCCAACGGACGGTCGGGAAAGGCATAACGGACAATAAAGCATCTGGCACCCCAAATGTCGGCCATGAAGGCCGTTCCGTCATCGCGCAGCATACGTACATTTTTCATCTTCAGCGGCTTCCCGCTTGCAAAAGAGGGCGCCAGAACGATACCGCTGGTATCACGCAGGACATAGGAGAAGTTCTCTTCGTTTTCCTGGATCCGGGCTGCCACCTCAATGAATTCAAAGCTGTTCGGGTCATTCTTGTCCAGATAATCGGAAACGACGCCAGCGATGATTTGCAGGTCGTCCATGAAGCTGTCATACTCCTTCACAAGGCTCACCTCCCGGGATATGCGGACCGCCAGCACAGTGGATGCTGCGATCAGCAGGCCGAAGAAGGCCAGCAGGATCAAAATACCCCAACGGGCAGAGATAGGAGTTTTCATCATTTAAAAATAAAGAGAATTCTTGACTACTACAAGATTATTCTTTATTTTTGTTTAATGACCAATGCCGAAGACATGACTTATCCGTTATCCCAATCCCAGCTGAGCATCTATCTTGCCTGCCAGGGTCTTGACGCTGACGGAGGCAACTACCAGCAGGCCTCCCTGTACAAACTCCCCGCTTCCGTCGATACGGAAAAACTTGCCGCCGCCTTCGAGGCCGTGGTACACGCCCACCCCTTTGTCCTTTCCCGCATCGTGCTGGAGGAAGGGATGCCCCGTATCGAAGATCATTCGGAAGAGGAATGGCATCCGCTCATTCAGGACGTAGCTTCCATCGACGAAGTACGCCCCGGCTTCTGCCGCGTAATGGACCTGCTGAAAGACCCGCTCTTCCGCTTGGAAATCTACCGCACGCCCGACGGCAACTACGCATACCTTGATTTCCACCATATCATCTTTGACGGTGCCTCGGCCATGCTCCTCACGGAACAAGTTTCAAAAGCCTATGCCGGAGAAGCGTTGCCTGCCGAGCGGATGAGCGGCTTTGACATCACCGTCAAAGAAGATGCACAGCGGCAGGGACCGGAATACGAAGAGGCAAAGCAGTGGTATGCCGCCACTTTCGGCGACGGCGCCCAACTCGATTCCCGTATCCTGCCCGATGTCTTCGGGAAAGAGCGGCAACCCTATAAGGAGCTGGTGGTCAAACTGAGTACCAAAGGGGCTACCGTAAAAGCGTTGCTGGAGCGCTACCGCTGTGCCGACAGCGTACTGATGACCGCTGCCTTCGGTGCTACGCTCGCCGCCTGGAGCGCCGAAACCCGTGCCGCCTTCACGACAATCTGGAACGGACGCAAGGGTCCGGCACTGGACGCCGTAACGATGAGCGTCCATACCATGCCCGTGCTGGTGAATGCCGACCCGTCGCTCACCCCCGAGCAACTTTTCGACAACCTGCGGCAGCAGACAGCCGGTTCCCGCAGCCGTGCCTTCTACTCCTTCGCGGACTGCGTGCGCGACCTGGACTTCAACCCCGCCATCAACTTCGGATATCAGGGCAACTTCGTGACAGAGACCCTGTCGATACGTCTGGGCGACACCGTGATTCCCGCCGAGGATCTGCGCACCAATCCGCCGGGCCTCGGCCTTTCGTGCGAAATGTTCAACCTGCCCGACAAAACGCAGGAACTCAGATTCTGGTACCGCCCCGACCTTTATTCGGAACACATCCTGCGCAATTTCGCAGAGAGCCTGGCCGCCGTACTCAACGCCCTCGAAAAGGCGCAGACCCTGGCCGACTTGCAGTTTGTTACAAACAAACTGCGCAAGGAGACCGACGGCTTCCAGCCCGCAGCTCCGAAGTTCGACCCGAACCTGACGGTCGTGGACCTGTTCCGCTCCCATGTGACAGACAACCCGCAACAGACAGCCGTCGTCTTCGGCGACAAGCGACTGACCTATGCCGAAGTAGATCGTTTGTCCGACAACCTGGCCGCCCTTATCCAGAAACAGGTCAAGCCCGGCAGTGTAGTGTCCATCATTCTCGGGCGCAACGAACACATGATGGTTGCACCCCTGGCCGCCTCCAAAGCCGGCTGCGCCTACCAGCCACTCGATCCCTCCTACCCGTCCGAACGCCTGAGTTTCATGGTAAGCGACGCCAAGGCTGCCTTGTTGATTGCCGATCCCGGCCTGGAGAAACTGATCAACGGTTATGAGGGACCCGTCTTCTTTACCGACCAGATCGCAGGCTTGCCCGCCGCGAAGCCGAAAGGCGCCCCGAAACCTGAAGACCTTTTCATCCTGCTCTATACCAGCGGCACCACCGGCACGCCAAAGGGTTGCATGTTGCTGCACAGCAACATCGCTGCCTTCGTCCGCAATGCGGCGGACCGTACCGGCCTTGGCCCGCAGTCCAGCACGACCGCATACGCCAGTTTCGGCTTCGATGCCTTCATGGGCGACCTGTGGAACGCCCTTTGCGCCGGAGCTACGCTGCATATCATCCCCGAGGAAATCCGCCTCGACCTGGTGGCCCTCCACGACTATTACGAAAAGAACGGATTGACCCATGCCTTCATGACCACGCAGGTGGCCACCCAGTTCGCCCTCAACTTCCCGCGGTGCAAGGGGCTCAAAGTCCTGACCACCGGCGGCGAAAAGATGGCCAGCATCACGCCCCCGGGTTACAAGATGTACAATTGCTACGGCCCTACCGAAAGCACTTGTTATGTGGTTTCCAAGCTCGTTGAAAAGCAAGAAGAGAACATTCCCATCGGGCGTCCGCTCCCGGGCGTCCACTGCTATGTAGCCACGAAGACGGGACAGCTGCTGCCGGAGGGCGCTTCCGGTGAACTGCTCGTTTCCGGACCGCAGGTCGGCGCCGGATATCTGGGGCTGCCAGAAAAAACTGCGGAAGTCTTTATTGACAATCCGTTCGAGAAAGATCCGTCTGTCAGGCACATCTACCGCACCGGCGACATTGTCCGCTGGCGTGCTGACGGTGACATTGAATTCGTCGGCCGCAAAGACTCACAAGTCAAGATCCGCGGTTTCCGTATCGAGCTTAAAGAGGTCGAGACCGTCATCCTTGAATATCCCGGCATCACCGATGCCACCGTACAGGCTTTCGACGAAGAGAGCGCCGGTGGCGGCAAGTACCTGGCCGCCTACATCGTGGCAGAACAGCCCGTCGAGATCGAGAAACTGAATGCCTTCATCCTGGAACGCAAACCGCCGTACATGGTGCCGGCCGTCACGATGCAGATCGACAAGATTCCGCTCAACGTGAACCAGAAGGTGGACCGCAAGGCGCTCCCCAAACCCCAGCCGCAGCAACAGGAGCACAAGACCGTCGACGCCCCGTTCAATATCCTCGAAGAGGAAATTGCCGACCTGATCAGCGAAACCGTCCACATCCAAGGCTTCTCGCTCACCGAACCGCTGATCTACTACGGGCTCACTTCCCTGTCCGCCCTGCGCCTGGCCACAGAACTGTACAAGAAATACGGCGTCCAGATGAACATGGACAGCTTCGTCAAGACCGCCTCCTTGCAGAGCATCGAGAACGAAGTGCTCAAGGCCCTGATTTCGGGGCAACCCGGTGGCCAGACGGGCGCCACGCACCGCGAAGATGCGCCGCAACCGCTGACCTTCCAGCAGTCGGGTGTGTATTTCGACTGCATGAAGGCTCCGCAAGAGACCATTTACAACATCCCGATGATGTGGACCTTGCCCGCCTCGCTCGATGCGGAGAAAGTCAAGGAAGCGGCTGAGCAGACCATCCGCTGCCATCCGCTGCTGAATGCACACTTCGAAATGAACGGCAGTCAGGTCGTACAGGTGCCATCCGATGCCGCTCCGCTTGTTGCTTGCGAGACAATCGACCCGGAACAGTTCGAAGAATACAAGAATCATTTCAAACAGCCGTTCAATCTGTCGGAAGGGCCGCTTTACCGTGTATCCGTGGTCCGCAGCGGCGAAGGGCTTTATCTGTTTACGGACTTCCATCACTTGGTCTTCGACGGCCGGTCGTACGACATTTTCATCAACCAACTGACCGAAGCACTCGAAGGACGGGCCCCCGTTCCGGAGAATTATACGTATTTCGATTATGCGCTGGACCAGTCGGAAGCCCGCGAAGGAGAGGCTTTTGCCGCCGCACGCGAGTTCTTCAACAGACAGATGGCCGGTTGCGAAGGCGCCAGCGGCATCCTGCCCGATAAGGAATCCGAGGGTCCGGGCAAGGAAGCGTTACTCACCAAGAAGGTCGGTGCCGACATCGCGCAGCGCTGCCTCGACCTGGGCATTTCCCACGCCAGCTACTATCTGGCTGCCGCTTTCCTGACTGTCGGTGCCTTCTGTGGCAACCGCAAGGTCTATCTGTGCACTGTCAGCAATGGCCGCAGCGACATGCGCACGGCTGACACGGCAGGCATGTTTGTCAACACGCTGGCCCTTGCCAGCGAAATCGGGCATGGCTCCGTGGACGAATACCTCAAAGAGACCGACAAGACGTTCAGCAGCACGCTGCAGCATGAATACTATCCCTTCTCACAGGTGGCGGCCGACTACGGGTTCCAGCCACAGGTAATGCTCGCTTACCAGGCCGGTGTCCTGACAAAGTACACCGTGAATGGCCAGGAACTCCGGAGCGAGAACCTCGAGATCGGCACGCCGAAATTCCCGCTGAGCATCTTCATCGACGGCAGGGAGGACGGGGAATACATTGCCTTGGAGTATGACGAAACGCGCTTCTCCCCTGCGCTTATGCAATCGTTCGCCGATACGATGGAGACACTCCTGCGCGGCATGCTGGCCGACGGCCCGATCGACAGTTTGGCCCTGACCGACGGCGAACGGACCAAGTTGCTCGACAGCTTTAACAACTACCAGCAGGATGTCGATACCACGCAGACCATCGTGTCGCTGTTCAAACGCCAGGCCGCGTCCTCTCCCGATGCACCCGCCGTCTCTTTCGAGAATACGACCCTTACTTACAAGGAACTCGACCTCATGACCGACCGCCTCGCAGCCGCCATCGCAGCCAAGGGGTTGGGACGCGAAGACGTGGTCTCGATCCTCATCGGCCGCAGCGAGATGATGGCCGTCACCGCGCTTGGCGCCTTGAAGGCCGGCTGCGCCTATCAGCCCCTCGACCCGTCGTATCCCCCGGAGCGCCTCAATTTCATGATCCAGGATGCTGCGGCCAAATTGTTGATCGCAGAAAAGGACCTTGTGCCGCTCCTAACTGATTATCAAGGGCCTGTGATTCTGACCGACAGCATAGCCGCCCTTGAAGACGGTCCCGTTCCGGAAGGGCCGGCACCGGAAAGCCTCTTCATCCTCCTCTACACCTCCGGCTCCACCGGCGTCCCGAAAGGCTGCATGCTGGAGCACCGCAACCTGGTAAACTTCTGCTCCTGGTACCGGCAGTACTATGACCTGAAACCGGAAAGCCGTGTGGCGGCCTATGCCAGTTTCGGTTTCGACGCCTGCATGATGGATCTCTACCCCGCCCTGACCAACGGCGCCTGCGTTTACATCATCCCGGAAGAGACCCGGCACGACATGTCCGCCCTAAGCGCTTTCATCACCGACAACAAAGTGACACACAGCTTCATGACCACGCAGGTGGGCGTGATGTTCGCGCGAAATTACCCGGGCAATCCGGCCTTGAAGCATCTGTCGGTCGGCGGCGAGAAACTCGTTTCGATCAATCCGCCTGCTTATGGCTTCCACAACGGATACGGACCGACGGAGTGCACGATCTTCTCGACCATCTTCGACGTGAAACAACGGGAAGCAAACATTCCCATCGGACATCCGCTCGACAACCTGCGGCTCTACGTGGTCGACGACTGCGGCCGGCGCCTGCCGGTCGGTGCGGCCGGTGAGTTGTGGATTTGCGGTCCACAGGTCGGCCGTGGCTACCTCAACCGCCCTGAAAAGACCCAGGAAACCTATATCTCCAATCCATACGACGACAAAGCGCCGTACGACCGCGTCTATCGGACCGGCGACATTGTCCGCTGGCGGGCCGACGGCAATATCGAGTTCGTCGGCCGCAACGACGGACAGGTGAAGATCCGCGGTTTCCGCGTGGAAACCAAGGAAGTTGAAGCGGTCATCCGGGAATTTCCGGGCGTAGAAGACGTCACCGTACAAGCCTTCGATGCGCCTTCCGGAGGCAAGTTCATTGCCGCCTACATTGTTTCGGACGGAGCGCTGGACACCAAAGCGCTGTCGGCCTTCATCCAGGAACGCAAGCCGCCTTACATGGTGCCTGCCGCCTTCACGAAGATCGACAAGATTCCGCTCAACGTGAACCAGAAAGTCGACCGCAAGGCACTTCCGGCTCCTGTTGTCTGCTCGAGCGAGAACTACGTGGAGCCCGCCAATGAGACCGAGCGTATCCTTTGCGAGGTGTTTGCCGGTGTACTCGACGCGGAACGTGTCGGTGCGCTCGACAATTTCTTCGACCTGGGCGGGACGTCGCTGATGGTGACCAACGTCCTGGTCGAAGCCGAGAAGCGCGGCCTGAAATTCAGTTACGGCGAAGTATTCATCTACCCGACGGCACGCGCCTTGGCCGCCCACCTCAACGGCGGACCGGCCGAAACACCGGAAAACACCGCGCCCGAAGAAGATGTGGAGCACTACGATTATACGCCCATCGACGTCCTGCTTTCCTGCAACACGCTGGAGGCGCTCGCCGACAAACCGCAGCCGCTGGGCAAGAACATCTTGCTGACAGGCGCCAACGGTTTCCTCGGCATACACGTGCTGCGTGAACTCCTCGAGCATACCGGCCGCGGGACGACAATCTGGTGCCTGTTGCGAGGCAAGGGCCCGCTGACCGCCGAACGCCGTCTCGCCGAGATGCTAGTCTATTATTTCGAGAAGAAATACCGCCTGCAGATCGGCAAACGCATCCGCGTGGTCGAGGGAGACATCACCCGTCCGGAAGACTTCGATGCCCTGCTTGCCTCCGGCACGCCGTACGACCTGGTCATCAACTGCGCCGCCAATGTGAAGCACTTCTCAAAGGGCGACGACATTGAGAAGATCAACTACGGCGGCGTCCGGAACCTGGTCGATTTCTGCGAGAAAGCCGGGGCACGGCTTATCCAGGTTTCCACCGAAAGCGTCGCCGGCATGACGACCGATGACACCCCGCACTTCATGACTGAGCAGCAGCTTTGGTTCGGACAGCTGACGGACAACCAGTATGTCCGCTCGAAATTCCTGGCCGAACGGTATGTGCTGGAACACATGGCTGACGGCCGGCTCGACGCCAAGATCATGCGCGCCGGCAACCTTTCCCCGCGCGCATCGGACGGAGAGTTCCAGGTGAACCTTAATGCCAATACCACGATGGGACGTATCCGGGCCTACAGGATGCTTGGCGTCTGTCCTTTCCCCTTGCTCGACACCCGGATGGAGTTCTCCCCCATCGACGAGACGGCCAGGGCTATCGTTCTCCTCTCCGGCACGCCGCGGGCCAACTGCGTCTTCCACGTGTCGAACGACCACCTGATCCCGATGGATGACATCCTGTCCCGTATCCGGCTCCAGGACGGAAGCCCGATCCAATATGTAGAGTACGAGACCTTCGTTGCGCACATGGAGGCAGCCAAGGCTGATCCGGAAAAGGCGCAGATGCTTTCCAGCATCCTGGCCTACACCACAACGCCCGGCGGCGCCAAAATGGTGATGAACCCGGCATCGACTTCATTCACCATGCAAGTGCTTCACCGGCTCGGCTTCCGCTGGGACGAGACCTCCAGCGCCTATGTGGACATGATCTTCGACAAACTTGCCTCGCTGCGGTATTTCGATAGTTGACGGGAATCGTGGATTATCATGAAAAGGACCTTGCCAACAAGGCACAGATGACTTAAAGGTCATCGAAGGGATTCCGGGCTGAGGGAGCCGGCGTACTCGAAGGAGCGTTTGCGTAGGTCAGGATTACGTGCCAGGAGGAACGGTCATTCACGTCGGCATCCAGGGAAATGGAGCCATTGGGAAGTTCGTAAACGGCGAGATTGCTGTTGGACGATGTTTTCGGGTCCACGCCATACTTTTGGGTCAGGGATGCCTGGAGGGAATCATAAGCCTTCTCCAGCGCGTCCCAATCCGAGATGACCGGGAAATCCACGCGGACTTCCTGGACCGGATTGCTTCCGGAGGGCGTTATCGTACACCCGTTGTATCCGGCGAACGTGCCGATATACGTGCCGTCTCCGGCATTCCGGAACCCGGCCTTGACCAGTTCCTTGCTGAACGACGAAAGAGATCCCGTCATGGGGATTCCCTTGAAGGATAACGGCGTAGCGGCAGACGTAGTGGTAGTGGTAGTTGTTGTGGAAGGAATCTTGGGGGTAGTCGTCTGACCCTTATCGGTGCCGATTCCAAGTTCCCGCTCCAACTCTTTGATCTCGTCGCTCGAAACGGTTTCGTTTTCGGGCTTCCGGATCGTCTTTTCTTCGGTTTTTTCTTTTTGGCGGAACCAGCCTCCCGAATCATCGGTGGTTTCTTCGCCAGTGCTTCCCGGGAGAGAAATCACACTGCCGAACTTGTCGGAACAAAACTTCACGGCCAGCAAGACGACCGCCAAGACCAGAACAATCCTGATGATTTTTTTCATCTTTTATCGTTTTTAAAAATAATACGTGAAACCGGCCCCCAGATCTCCCTGATAGGGCTTGTAAAAGACACGGAAATCCATATGCTTGCCGGCCAGGCCGACCTGGGCTTTCATGCAGCCCCAATATGTCCCGATGAAATCGAACTCATAACCTCCACCCAGATAGCCGGAGACTTTTCTGCCTTTCAGCAGGTTTACGTTCAGAAGAATGGGAACCTGAAATCCGGACAGGCGCGGCCCATAGATGTACCGGACTCCGCACACGAGGTTGAGCCATTGGTCGTACCCGCCCAACCGGGCGCGCGCGCCAATGCCGAAACTGGGACGTATCAGTATCCGGTCTCCGCCGGATGTGCCCGAGAAATCAAAACAGTCCACGCTGGCATCGATTCCCACCCGAAAAACCTTGTCGTCCTGCCCCATGAGCGAGAGCGGAAGCAGGACTGCAGCGAATAATGCGATTATCCTTTTCTTATTCATAATTGTAAAATTGCGTTTTTTTCGGTAACTTGCCAAAGATTATGCGTGCAAATTCTTAAAAACACCACATTATGAAGAACATTTTCGTCAAATTCATGACTGTCACGCTGGTGGCACTGCTGTCGTGCGGCGTGCAGCTGGAGGCCCAGAATGTCTTGAAGGGGCTCAAGGAGAAAGCCGAAAAGGCTGTCAAGGGCAATGTTGGCAAGAGCGGAACGACCAATTCCGGCTCGTCCGCCATTTCTAATGCCGTCAACAAGGTCGGTTCTTCCATCCCGGCCGGCAAGGGCAAAACGTATTATGTGAGCGTATCGACCGGCTCGGCCCGGGCCGACGGCCTGACGCCCTCCACCGCAATGAAAGACTTGCAGAAGGCCATCGATACCGCTGAGGACAACGATATCATCCTCGTGGCCGAGGGTAACTATCTCGGCAGCATGGACCGCGGCTATATCCAGGTGGGACAGTTCGGCAACGCCACCAACGACCGGGGCAAATATCTCTCTTTCTATGGTGGTTATTCTACTGATTTCAGCGAAAGGGACGTTATCAAGCACGTGACCAAGTTCCAGCCCACGGACCAGAAATTCATCGCACCGCTCTTCAATATCAATGCAAGGCGTCCCTACGGATACACGGGCCCCGTGGGTAACGTGGT
>JAEEOM010000032.1 GCA_016284265.1 Bacteroidales bacterium
CCGTAAGCATGTCCACGGCCGTCCGGCCGCTTTCCATGCGCCCGGCCGCATTGATGCGCGGGCCGATCTTGAAGACAATCTCGTCGATGGTGATGCGGTGCTTCTCCAGGCCGGAGAGTTTGATGATGGGTACCAGTCCCTTGCGCGGATTCTCGTTGAGCTGCTTGAGGCCATAGTAAGCCAGGACGCGGTTCTCGCCCGTCACGGATACCAGGTCGGAGGCGATGCTCACGACCAGCAGGTCGAGCAGTGACTGATACTGCTCGAACGGAATTCCGTGCCGCGAAGCATAGGCCTGGACCAACTTGAATCCCACACCACAGCCCGACAGGTCATCGAATGGGTAGGTGCAGTCTTCCCGCTTGGGATCGAGCACCGCCACGGCGGGCGGAAGCTCTACATCGGGCAGGTGGTGGTCGCAGATGATGGTGTCAATCCCTGCCTTCTTGGCATATTTGACTTTCTCGACGGCCTTGATGCCGCAGTCGAGCGTGATCAGCAGCGTGCATCCGTGCGCTTTGGCCGTATCAATTCCCTTGTAGGAAACGCCATACCCCTCGTCGTAGCGGTCGGGTATATAATATTCTATGTTGGGATTGAACTGCCGGAAGAACGAATAGACAAGCGATACCGCCGTGGTTCCGTCGACGTCGTAATCGCCGTATACCAAAATCCGCTCCTTGTCACGGATTGCCTGGTCCATGCGCTCGACCGCTTTGTCCATATCTTTCATCAGGAACGGATCGTGCAGCATGCTCAGGTCGGGACGGAAGAATTCACGGGCTTTGGCAAAAGTATCGATGCCGCGCTGGACGAGCAAGTTGGCCAACACCTGGTCGATCCCCAGCTCCTGTGCGAGCTGGCGGACGGATGCGGGATTTCCCTGCTCCTTGACGACCCATTTCTTCTCGATACCCATAAAAACACTTGCTCAGTTTGCAAAGATAACAAAAATGTCGGGGTTTCCGCAAAAAAAATGCTATCTTTGTAAATTCAACGAAAATTTGTGCAAAATGGAAATAACAGATCTCAACGAACAGGAACTGAACCGCCGCGCCTCGCTGCAGAAAATCCAGGAACTGGGCATCAACCCCTACCCGGCAGCCGAGTTTCCCGTCAATGCCACGACGCAGGAAATCAAGGCAGGTTACGATCCTGAGAAAGGGAACTTCAACGATATCACGATCGCCGGCCGCATGATGAGCCGCCGCATCATGGGCGCCGCCTCCTTCATCGAACTGCAGGATGACTGCGGGCGCATCCAGGTCTATGTCAAGCGTGACGAGATCTGCCCCGGTGAAGACAAGACGATGTACAACACCGTCTTCAAGAAACTGCTCGACATCGGCGACATCATCGGCATCGAAGGCTATGCGTTCATCACGCAGACGGGCGCTCTCTCCATCCATGCCCGGAAGCTGACCGTGCTCAGCAAATCGCTCCGCGTGCTCCCGATCGTCAAGACGGACGCCGACGGCACCGTCCACGACGGTTTCTCCGATCCCGAACTCCGCTACCGGATGCGCTACGTCGACCTGATCGTCAATCCGCAAGTGAAAGAGATCTTCGAGAAACGGACGAAGATCATCGGCACGATGCGTGAATACTTCAACGAACACGGCTATCTCGAAGTGGAGACCCCGATCCTCCAGTCGATTCCCGGCGGCGCGACGGCCCGTCCGTTCATCACCCACCACAATACCCTCGACATCCCGCTCTACATGCGCATCGCCAACGAACTCTACCTGAAACGGCTTATCGTGGGCGGCTTCAAGGGCGTGTATGAATTCGCCAAGGACTTCCGCAACGAAGGCATGGACCGCACCCACAACCCCGAGTTCACCTGCATGGAGATCTACGTGGCCTACAAGGACTACAAGTGGATGATGAAATTCGTCGAGACGATGATCGAGCGGATCGCCCTGGCCATCAACGGCAAGACGAAATTCGAAGTCTGGGGCAACGAAATCGAGTTCAAAGCCCCGTACCGCAAGCTCCCGATGCTCGACGCCATCAAGGAATACGCTGGCGTGGACATCGCCGGCATGGACGAAGCCCAACTGCGCGAAACCTGCCAGAAACTCAACGTCCCGATCAAGCCCGAAATGGGCAAGGGCAAGTTGATCGACGCCATCTTCGGCGAATATTGCGAGAAGAATCTGGTCCAGCCTACCTTCATCATCGACTATCCGGTGGAGATGAGTCCGCTGACCAAGCGTCACCGCACGAATCCCGACCTCACGGAACGTTTTGAACTCTTCGTCAACGGCAAGGAGCTGGCCAATGCCTACAGCGAGCTCAACGACCCGATCGACCAGCTGGAACGTTTCAACGACCAGGTGCGCCTGAAAGACGCCGGCGACGACGAAGCCATGTACATTGACATGGACTTCGTGCGGGCACTCGAATACGGCATGCCGCCAACGTCCGGTCTGGGCATGGGCATCGACCGCCTGACGATGATGATGACCAATTCCTCCACCATCCAGGACGTCCTCTTCTTCCCGCAGATGCGGCCCGAAAAGAGTGCCCCGAAGGAGGAAAAGCCTGAATAAGTCCATGGCGGAGATCCTCTCCTCCCCGCAGAATCCCAAGATCAAGGAGCTCCTGGCCCTTGAGAAAGAATCCCGCGAGCGGAAAGCCCGCGGGCTCTTTGTCGTGGAGGGGCGGCGCGAATTCGAGCGCGCCGTAGCGGCGGGATTCGAACCCGTGACCGTTTTCGTCCGCGAAGGCGAGGCGGAAGCGGCTTCGGCGGATTTCGTGGTCACCAGCCGCCTCTATGAGAAAATCGCCTATCGCGGCGGCACAGAAGGCATCGTAGCCATCCTGAAAGCCCGGAAAACAAGCCTCGCGCAGCTGCATCTTTCCCCGACGCCGCTCATCCTGGTCCTGGAAAGTGTGGAAAAACCCGGTAACCTGGGCGCCGTACTCCGCAGCGCCGACGCTGCGGGTGTCGATGCCGTCCTCGTCTGCGATCCGCTGACCGACCTCTACAATCCCAACCTGGTCCGGGCCAGTCTCGGCGCCGTCTTTTCGGTGCCGGTCGTCGCCTGCACGTCGGAAGCGGCCTGCGCCTGGCTGAAAGCCCATGGCATCGCCATCCTGACGGCCCAGCTGCAAGACTCGGAACGCTATTATGAAACCGACATGGTCCGCCCGACGGCCCTCGTCTTCGGCACCGAGGACAAGGGGCTTTCCGATTTCTGGCGGGAGCAGGCCGACGCCCATATCCGCATTCCCATGGCCGGCATGATGGATTCCCTCAATGTTTCCGTTTCCGCGGCCGTCCTCGCCTTCGAGGCTGTCCGCCAGCGCAACCTGAAAAACCTGCAACGATGAAATACGGTCTGATCGGTTTCCCGATTTCCCACAGTTCCAGTCCCAGCCTGTTCCGGGCCGCCTACCCCGACAGGCCCGACCTGACCTACGACTTGATCGAAGAAGAAGATTTTGAACGGGCCTATGCCCGATTCCTGGCGCACTACGACGCCGTCAACGTGACAGCACCTTTCAAGGGTGAGGCTTTCCGAAAAGTGGACGTGACCGACACGATTGCGCGGGAATTGCGGGCTGTCAACATCCTCAAGAAGAAAGACGGCAAGATTTACGGATACAATTCCGACTTCTGGGCGCTGCAGAAACTGCTGGCTCCCTATGTGAGCCGGGAACGACGGCCGCGGGTCCTGGTAATCGGCTGCGGCGGAGCCGCCAAGGCAGCCGCGCTGGCAGCGCTCAAGCTGCGCATGGCAGTCATGGTAGCCAACCGCGACTTCAGGAAGGCGCGGGAGTTCTGCTTTACCGGCGGCGGGATGATTCCGCTCAAACTGGAACAGGCTGCCGCACAGGCAGCCGGAGCAGACATTCTCATCTATGGTCTGCCCGTCCGTATCGACCTGGTTGACAATCTTCCCTTGGAAGGCCGCGTAGTCGTGGAAGCCAACTACAAGGATCCCTGCCTGGATCAAAGGTGCACCGAAGCAGGTGCCACCTACCTCTCGGGCATGGACTGGCTCCGGGAGCAGGCGCTCTCCGGATACCGGCTGATGACCGGCCTGGATCCTGACGAAGCGCGTGTCAGGGCCTGCGGTGCCCAATAAGCATACATCAATCTATGATCACTACTTTCAGTATCCTGCTTTTTTTTCATGGCAGTCCTGTCCGCATTTCTGGGCTGGCGGCTGCTGCGTCAAAAAAATGAAATAAACGAATTACTCGAACTGATCTCGTTCGACCGCGAGCGCATGGCTCCGGCCATCCACAGCCTGGTGGAACTGTTGTCGGAGATTGCCAATGCGGCGGCCCGCAGCGGAGACAGCGAGTACCTGCTGGCCAAGCGGCTCGACCTCATCCTCTCTTCCACGCGCGGCGAGGGGCGCACCATCAAAGATCATTTCCTGAACGTGGCCGACCTCTACGAGTCCGGCCTGCTGACCCATCTGGCGCAATTGTATCCCGAATTGAACCGGGGTGAGATCGGATTGTGCGGCATGATCATGCTCGATCTCGAGCCTGCCTGTATCAGCCGGATTCTCGGCTATGAACATGTCCAGACGTTCTACAACAAGCGGACGGTCATCCGCAAGAAACTGCATCTTGACCAGGATGAATCGCTCGAAGGATTTCTCAGCGGGCAAGTATCACAACTGAAACTGAAAAACGACCTGTACTTCCGCCATCTGAAGCAAAAGTACTGATTCTGAGGGGCACCGCTTCCGCCGTGTCCGACCGGTCACGAACCGCACCGGCAGGACCCCTGGCACACCGGGCGCGGCGGAAGGGTTCCCCTGTTTCATTTTTTATTTGCGAATCTTGGAGAAACTCCGTACATTTAGCGAAAATTAGGTACTATGGCACTGAATAAAGTTTTACTCATTGGAAATGTAGGGAAAGATCCTGAAATCAGACATCTGCAGGGCGGCGCATCGGTCGCCACCATCACGCTGGCCACCAGCGAACGATACAGGGACCGGAACGGAGAATCGCGGGAATTGACGGAGTGGCACACCATCATTGCCTGGCGCCAACTGGCCGATCTGGCGGAAAACTACATCCGCAAGGGCAGCCAGATCTACGTGGAAGGCAAAATCCGCAGCCGCAGCTGGGACGACCAGAACGGCCAGAAACGTTATGTGACCGAAATCCAGGCCGACGCGATCCAACTCCTCGGCCGCCGCAGCGACAACCCGGCCGCGAACCAACAGCAGGCTCAGCCGCAGAACTATGGTCAACCCGCCTATGGTCAACCGAACTATGGCGGCGGCTACAACGCCCCTGCCCAGCCGCAGCAGCAACCGCCGCAGCAACAGTTCCAGCCCCATCAGCCCACAACCCCGATCGTCAACCCTGCCGACCTGACCGACGACGGCCCTGACGACCTGCCGTTCTGATCTTGCTGTCAAAACAAGAAGAAAGCCGTCCGGATGGGCGGCTTTCTTCTTGTTTACAAACAGCTTGCTACGCGACCTCCTTCGAAGGCCGGTCGATCTTGAGTTCGGGGTGCTTCTTCGAGTTGAAGAAGAGGCAGACCGCGACGGTGATGGCGACGATGCCCAGGGAGACGAAAATGAACTCGGAGTGGACGGCGGCTGCTTTGTCCAGAATCTCAGCCGTTGAGGCGTCGAGGCCTTCCTTCTTGTCGGCATAGTTCTTCATGATGCGGCCCACGAAGATCGGGACGAGCAGCATGCCCATATTCTGGATCCAGTAAATCATCGAGTAGGCCGTACCCAGAT
>JAEEOM010000033.1 GCA_016284265.1 Bacteroidales bacterium
CAGGGCATCTTTGTCAACTTCCTCAATGTGCAGAAGACCGGGCGCATGAAGGTTCCGTTCGGCATCGCACAGATCGGCAAAGCGTTCCGCAACGAGATCGTGGCGCGGCAGTTTATCTTCCGCATGCGCGAGTTCGAGCAGATGGAAATGCAGTTCTTCGTCCGTCCGGGAGAAGAGATGAAATGGTTCAACCAGTGGAAGCAGACGCGTCTGGCCTGGCACAAGGCGCTCGGCCTGGGCGACGAGAAGTACCGTTTCCACGACCACGAGAAACTGGCGCACTACGCCAATGCCGCCACGGACATCGAGTTTGAATTCCCGTTCGGCTTCAAGGAACTCGAAGGCATCCACAGCCGCACGGACTTCGACCTCTCGCAGCATCAAAAGTTCAGCGGCCGCAAGATCCAGTATTTCGATCCCGAAACCAACGAAAGCTACACGCCGTACGTCATTGAGACCTCGATTGGCCTGGACCGGACCTTCCTGGCCGTGCTGTCGTCTTCGTACTGCGAAGAGACGCTGGAGGGTGGCGAGACCCGCGTGGTGCTGCGCCTGCCTGCTTGCCTGGCGCCCGTGAAACTGGCCGTGCTGCCGCTTGTCAAGAAAGACGGTCTGCCGGAGAAGGCCCGTGAGATTCTCGACGGCTTGCGCTTCGACTTCAACTGCCAGTACGACGAGAAAGATTCGATCGGCAAGCGTTATCGCCGCCAGGATGCCATCGGCACCCCGTACTGCATCACGATTGACCACGATACCCTGGAAGACGGCTGCGTGACGCTGCGCGACCGCGACACGATGGTCCAGGAGCGCATTCCGATTGAGCGCCTGCGCGACATTGTGGAAGAGCGCGTGAGCATGAAACCGCTTTTCAAGCAGATTCACAAGATTTAGACGCAATACCGACATGAGAAGATTCGTTACTGCCTGGCTGGTGCTTGTAGCGCTGGCCGTCGCGTCGTGCGCCCCTTCCGTAGAGTGGCAGGAAGGTCCGGCCGGGGAAGATGGTCGTGCACCGCACGTTTTTGTGTTTAAGAACATACCGGCCGGAAGCCGCATCTGGTTTCAGGAACTCTTTGACAACCATGCAATCACGGCGGGGCCGATTGCAGAGATCAAACACTTTCAGGGAACTTCGTTCTATTTCGATGTGCCGGAAAAGGCCGGAAAGGAGTTCACCATCGCATATTCGGGCCGGCCGCTGCCCCGGCATTCCTGGGCGCCGGAAGGTTTCGTACTGCAGGTGAAAGGGAAGAAGGACAGGCCTTTACAAGTCAATTATCAGTTTCTGCCACACGATAGTACGGAACCAGACGCTTCCTGGTTTGCCGCTTCGTATGAGCCCGTGGCGACAGATATCATTCCGGCCGTGAAGTCGGTCGGTACGGAGAGCACGTGCGGTGTGCAGCCGCAGGGCTGGTACCGGCTGCGCATCGATTCCGACGGTGTTGCGACTGTTGAGGCGAACGACGAAGACGGCGCGTTTTACGCTCAGGTGACGCAAGGCAAGTTGCCTGCCGGCACGAAGGACGTGGTCATTGAAGACTGGCCCGACCTGCGTCTGCGCGGATTCATGCTCGATGTCGTGCGCGATTTCCGCAGCAAGGATGAAGTTTTCAAAGTGCTCGACATCCTGGCTTCCTATAAGCTCAATCTGCTGCATTTTCATTTGGGCGATGACGAATCGTGGTGTCTGGAGATCCCGGCACTGCCGGATCTGACCGCTTTCGGCGCCCATCACGAACTCCCGGACTGGGATCTGAAAGAAACGCGCGGCCTGAAACCACAGGCCGGCGGCCGGATCGGCGTGGACACGTATTATTCCGAAGCGGAGTTCAAGGAGATTCTCCGCTATGCCTGGGACCGCCGCATCGCCGTGGTTCCCGAATTTGACGCTCCCGGTCACTCCCGGGCCTCCATCCGGGCGATGGAAGCGTATGAGCGCCGGACGGGCGATGCCTCGTACCGACTGCAGAACCCTGCCGACACGTCCCGCTACTGGTCGGCACAGGATTTCACCGACAATGTGCTGGATCCGGATCTGCCGGGCGTCTATGCGTTCTACGGCGTCGTATTCGACGAGGTGATCCGGATGTATCGCGAAACGGACGTTCCGTTGCTGGGCATCCATATCGGCGGCGACGAAGTTCCGGGCGGTGCCTGGGCCGGCCGTGACCGCCGGGAGATGAAAGACCTGTTCACCCGGGAGATCGTTTCTCTGGCCCGTGAACGGGGGATCAAGCTGGCCGGCTGGCAGGAGATGGTCCAGGGCATCCATCCGGAGACATTGGAGGCGCTCAAGCAGCAACTCCTGTTCGTGAATGCCTGGAGCACTCAGGGCGACAACATCGAACTGAGCTATACGCTGGCCAACGAAGGCATTCCCGTCCTGCTTTCCAATGTGCAGAACTGCTATGTGGACCTGGCATATGGAGACGGTCCCGATGAAATCGGGCTCACCTGGGGTGGCTTCGTGGATGAGCGGAAGAGTTTCGCCCTCCAGCCGTGGAAGATTTACGAATCGGTGCGTTGGACAGACATTGATACACCCGTTGATTGGAAAGCCAACGCTGCCGGGCGTCCCGCACTGATGCATCCGGATAATATCGTTGGCGCCGAGGCCCTGCTCTGGTCAGAAAACAACCGGAGCATCGACGACGTAACCTATCAGATGCTTCCCAAAGCCGTCGGCATCTGGGAACGGGCCTGGAATGCCGCTCCCGACTGGCCGACCGACGAAGCCTTCGCCGCCGATTTCAACCGCTTCTACAGCATCTTGGTCAAGAAAGAAATGCCCGCTTGGACGCAAGCAGGATACCGATACAAGAAACGGGACACTTTTAAGTAGGTTCTGAGGGTTCTGTTTCCGCCATCTGTTTTTGACGGCGAAAGCGATGGGTTTTCAACTATTTTTAATAAATTTGTAAACCCATAGGAGGTAAAGTGGTGAAAACGAGAATCTTATTCTATGTAATCACGGCAATCTCACTTCTGGCCGTTTTCTCATGCGCCGAGAACAATGACCCGGAAGACAAGCCTGTCGAGCCAAAACCGCAGGCAGGCACGTACACCGTGACCATCGTTGCCGGGAAGGAAGCGGTTGGCACCAAAGCGCTCAGCCTTGAGGGCGGCACGCTCCATGCGGTCTGGGCGGTCAATGAAGAAGTTTCGGTTTTCAATGAGACAAAAGGTGCGGCCCTCACCGGTACCCTCAAAGCCCAGAGCGCCGGAACCAGCACGACGCTGAAGGGTGAACTCAAGGGTGTTACCATCGATAAAAACGATAAACTTACTTTAAAGTTCCTGAGCCCGTCCTACAACACGCAGGATGGCACGCTGGATTATATTGCCGCCCACTGCGACTATGCCACGGCAAATGTGACCGTCACCGAGGTGAGCGGGTCAAACATATCTACTGACCCGGCCCGTTTCATCAACCAGCAAGCCTTCGTGAGGATCCTGCTCACGGAGCCTGACGGTCAGGATCGTTACGCGCCTTTCAGTCCGCAGAGCCTGACCATCGATTATGGCGAGGGCAGCATCGAACTCTCCAGTATTCCTGCTTCCACCTGGTCTTCGAACGGGGCAGGCGTCGTTTATGTAGCCCTTCCTGCCATCAACGACGGCGTCCTCAGTCTGGAAGCGGCAAAACCCCAATTCGACTATCTGTTTTATGAAAAGACTGACGTCACCTTCAGCCGTGGGCACTACTATGAGCTGGATGTCAAGATGTCGGATCTTGTCAGAATCCGGACCGAAGAAAAACTCCGAACCGCCTTGTCGGAGGAGGGACACCTCAAATACGCAGGTCACATGCTCTGTCTGGAGAATGACATCTCTCTCAGCAAAGGAGAACTCACGGTCAAGTATCTTTATACCCTCGATCTGAACGGCAAAAGCATCAACGGCTCCAACAAGGGCCGTATCTTCAACGTGACGTCGACCGGGGAACTTACCCTTACCGGCGGCGGAATGCTCACACAGGGCAAAGTCACTGAGGATGACGGCGGTGCCATCCTCAATGCCGGATCTCTTGTCATTGAGGATGTGACCATCAGCGACTCTTCGGCCTCCCGAGGCGGTGGCATCAGCAACAAGGGGACCCTTATCCTGCGTGGCGGCTCAGTGGAGAACAATCGGGCTGCGGATTCCGGCGGCGGCATCTTCCAGCATCGGGAGGGCACTCTTACCATGAGTGGGAATCCGAAAGTTTACAACAACGTAGCCGGTGAAAGCAGCAACAATGTTTATTTGGATGACAGTCAAGTCATCACGGTGAACGGTGCTTTCACGGAGGGTGCCAGCATCGGTGTGACACGGGACGGCGGTGCCGGAGTTTTCACTTCCGGTTTTTCTGCCTTCCATGACGCAACCGATGACGCTGTGACGTTCTTCCGTTCGGATAATCCGTATTTCACGGTATCCCGGAAGAACGGTGAGGCCTCGCTGGCTCTTTGGTACGAGATTACCGCAACGAAGTATTATGCCAACTTACAAGTCCTACTGGATGAAACGGGGCTCCTCAACGCAGTCGGTTCCATGGCTCAATCGCTGATAAACAGTTATTTTCCCGGCAGAAATGTCCCTGTCTCAGCCATCAGCTATACGTATTGGTCCACAGACCCGCAAGGTCTTCCCGTGAAGTTGTCGGCACTCCTCTATGTCCCCGACGCCGCCTTGGGCGGTATGAAAGCCTTGACGGGCATGTGCCTGACCAACCACGGAACCATCGCCTCCAAGGTCCAATGCCCTACGGAGAAAGCCCAATTCGAAGGAGCCTTTGCCTGGAAGAACTACGCCATCGTGATGCCCGACTACTATGGCTTCGGTGCCAGTGCTGACCGCCCGCAAGGCTATCTGGACGTAGAGAATACGGCCCACAACAGCATTGACGCCTACCTAGCCGCCGTCCAAATGCTGGAAGACCGCCTTGTTTCCATCCCGGACAGGCTGTACAGCTTCGGCTATTCGCAGGGCGGGTTCAATTCGATGGCTAATCTCAAGTACGTTTCTCAGCATCCGGAGCTCGGCATTCAATTCGAGAAAGTGATGTGCGGCGGCAGTCCGTTCGATGTCGAACAGACCTGGAATGAATACACCCATGGGACTTTCCGCAATTCCCTTGCCTTTGTTCCCATGACGCTGGTCAGCATCAACGAGACGAAGCAACTGAATATCGACTATGGCAACATCTTCAAGGGAAGCCTGCTTGACAACTATCGGGAATGGATCTTGTCCAAGAAGTATACGACTTCGGAGATCAGCCGTTTTCTCAGTCCCAACCCAGCAGTCCCGGCAGCCATCGCTGATATCCTGCATGAGGATCTGATAAGCGGGCAAGGCGCTGCGTATAATGCCCTTATATCCGTTATCAGAAGCTACTCGCTTACGTCTGGATGGATTCCGCCTGCCGGAACGAAGATTTTCATCTATCATTCCAGACAAGACGATACCGTCCCTTATGCCAACCTCACGGCCATGAAAACCTTCCTGGATCAGGCAGCTCCCGGCTGTTACACCGCGAGTGAAGGAGACAACGGCGGACATATGAATGCTGTCATCAAGTATGTCATCAACACGATACAAGAATGGTAATGGTGTACAAGTAATAAGAGGATTTCATTATGAATGAAGAAAGGCTTTCCCTTCAAGATCGCACCTTGGGTTGCTTGGTTGGCGGTGCTGTGGGTGACGCGTTGGGTTATCCCATCGAATTTAAAAGCTGGCGGTTGATCACAGGGCAATATGGCCGTCAGGGGATTACCCGCTATGAACTCGATCGACATGACCTTGCGCTTATTTCTGACGACACCCAGATGACACTGTTCACGGCGGCCGGCGTACTGCTGGGTATGACACGAGGGGCTATGCGCGGCATCATGGGCCGTCTCGATGAATACTGTCGACACGCCTATCTTGATTGGCTTCATACGCAGGAATGGCGTGGCCGCAAGAGAGGGGAACGTGTGGTTTCCTGGCTGATGAACGTGCCGGAGCTCTTTAGCCTTCGTGCGCCGGGAAATACCTGTATTGCCGCCTTAAGAGCCATTGATGCCGGGAAGGAAGTTCATAACGACAGCTGTGGTTGTGGCGGTGTGATGCGTACAGCGCCCATCGCGCTCATCTGCTATCTTCATGATTATCATGGCGGCAATTTGGAATACTGTGACAGGGCTGCAGCGCAAGTTGCGCGGATTACGCATCTTCATCCGTTGGGATTCCTGCCATCGGCCGTCTTGAACGATATCCTGATGCAGATACTCGCCGGGAAGGCCGTGGATTCTGCCAGCCTATGTCAGGTCGTACAGGAAGCGGCCGGACGTTTGCCATCCATCGTATCGTATGATGACGAGAAGACCTACGCAGAACTTTGGCCGGGGCATGTCGCCAGGCAGCAGGAAATTCTCGCGCAAGCGCTGGATCTCGCCCATACCGACAAACCCGATGTGGAAGCCATAGAATCCATCGGCGGAGGATGGACGGGCCACGAAGCTTTGGCCATCGCAGTGTACAGTGCCGTCAAACACGCAGACAGCTTCGAAGATGCCATCGTATCGTCCGTCAACCACTCCGGCGACAGCGATTCCACGGGTGCTGTCTGCGGCAACATCGTCGGCTGCCTTCTTGGACGCAATGCAATTCCGGATTACTTTACGGAGAAGTTGGAACTACGCAATGTCATCGAAGAGATGGCCAATGATCTCTACACGGGATGTATCATCAGTGAATACGATCGTCGCGAGACTCCGGAAAAGAAGCGCTGGGAGAAGAAGTATTGTCATTTTGAGTGGACCCCGACACGCGGATAAATCTATATTCAAAAATATGTCTCTTTACCGTTTTTTCCGTGCCTGCTTGATTGCCCTTTTCTTTTGCCTGGCCTTGCAGGCGCATGCACAGCCTCTCGATACCCTTGCCTTCCGCGCCAAGGCGGATTCGTTGAATCAGGCGGGTGCCGAACACTATGCGAATGGTGACCCCATGGCCGCGATAGCTGCTTTCCAGGAAGCCATCCAGATCCGGGAGACAGTCCTGCAGGAGCGGAACGCTGCCCTTGTGAGCAGTTATAACGGCTTGGGTATCAATCTCCTGTTTATGGGAGATTACGAAAGCGCCATCGTGCCGATCTCACGGGCGAAAGATCTCGCCCGGGAATTCCTCGGCGAGCAGCATCCGCTCTATGCGAACTGCCTCAACAACATAGGTCT
>JAEEOM010000034.1 GCA_016284265.1 Bacteroidales bacterium
GGATCCGGTAAGAAATTCACGGAATAATCGCCGCGGGAGGCATGAAAAAGCCCATGCACTCCTTTGCCGGCCGGCTGACGCGACGGATTCTCCTGCTGTGGATCCTGATGATGTCGGCCGTGGCCGCCATCGTCTACCTCAAGGCCGAATCGGGGATGACCGGGCTTTCCGATGCCCATTACGCGGACGTCCTGGATTTGACCAATGAGAAGGTGCAGGGGATCCTGCGCTCGGTCGAAGTGTCGGCCGTCAACGTACGAGAAGGCGTGGAACGGGATCTCTCCAGTCCGGATGCCGTCTATGCCTCCCTGGAACGGGAATTGGGGCTGAATGTCCATCTCGGGGGCTGCGCCATCGCCTTTGCTGCCGATTTTTTTCCGACAGAAGGCCCTTGGTTCGAGCCCTCTGTCTGCCGCAGGGCAGACGGAAGCATGGAACGCCGCCAGCTTAGTGTCCCGGAGCAGAACTACAGCGACTCGCCCCTGTTCAACTTGACCCTCACGAAAGGGACCGACGTCTGGCTCGATCCCCATCTGGACAAGGACGGAGCCAAGGTGATGCTCTGCTCATATTCCCTTCCCGTCCATGGGTTCGTCGGTCCTGCGGAGCAGAGCGACGACCTGACGATGCTGGCCATCCGCTATTCCGGGAAAGAGTAGAATACGCATAAACTGAAACCAAACCCAGATCCAGATGTTGTTACAGATCCTGACCCTACTCGGCTCCCTGGCCATGTTCCTCTACGGCATGTCCCTGATGAGCGGCGGTCTGCAGAAAATGGCCGGAAACCGTTTGCGGGTGTTCATGGCCAAAATGACATCCAACACCTTCAAGTGCATCCTGACCGGCATCGTGGTCACCGCCATGGTGCAGAGTTCGACGGCGACGACCCTCCTGATCGTGAGTTTCGTCAATGCGGGTCTGCTGGCGCTGGGCAGTGCCATCGCCGTGATCATGGGCGCCAACATCGGTACGACCGTGACCGCCTGGATCTTCGCCCTGAGTTTCGGCGGCGGAAGCTGGAGCATCGCCACGATTGCCGTCCCGCTGATGTTCTTCGCCTTCATCGCGATGAGCATCAAGAAATATGCGAATTTCGGTGAGTTCCTGATGGGCTTCGCCCTCCTGTTCCTGGGCCTTTCCACCCTGAAAGAGACATCGACGGTGCTCCTGGACAACGAGGGTGTGCGCACCTTCCTTTCCACGCTGTCCGGATACGGTATCTGGAGTATCTTCCTGTTCATGGTGGCAGGCGCCGCCATCACGCTCATGCTGCAGAGTTCCGCCACCGCCACGGCCATCACGATGGTGCTTGTAGCACAGGGGTACATCCCCTTCACCATGGCGACCGCCATGGTCCTGGGCAGCAACCTGGGCACGACGGTTACTTCCAATATTGCCGCAGCCGTGGCGAACCAAAGCGCGAAACGGACGGCCCGGGCTCACTTCCTGTTCAACCTGTTCGGTGTCATCCTGACGCTGATCTTCTTCAAACCGTTCATCAAACTCGTAGGTTTGACCGTGGAAGCGCTGGGCTTCCCCAACCCTGTTGCGGTCGACTTTGCAAGCGCTGACGCCGCCACACAGGAATCGCTGGTCGCATCACTGCCTTACAGCGTCGCCGTCCTTCATACGGTTTTCAACGTCATTACGACGCTCATCCTGGTCTGGTTCATTCCGCAGTTGGTCAAGATGGTGACCTGGATGGTTCCGAACAAGGGCGAAGAAAAGGAAGTCTACCGGCTGAAGTATATCGGCATCGGCAACATCGCCACGGGCGACCTGGCGCTCAACAGCGCCAAGATGGAAGTCGTGGAGTTCGGCCGTCTCTGTCGCCGTGACCTCGGCTATATCCGGAATGCCATCAATGCCGGCACATTGGCCGAATTCGAGGAGGCAGACAAGAAGCTGGTCCACTATGAAGAGATCACCGACAATGTCGAGCGCGAAATCGCGACCTACCTTCGGGACGTCTCCAAGAATGAGATGAGTATCGGCGGTCTTGCGCGCATCCGTGAGTTTTATCGGGTGATCGGCGAGATGGAGTCCCTGGGCGACAGCGGCGAGACCATCGGCAAGATCCTTCAGCGTGTCTGGGAGCACAAATGCCATTTCACGGACCACATGCTGCAGCAGTTGAATCACTTGCTGGACCTGTTGGACGATGCCTATGTCGCCATGGACCATAATCTCTCCACGCCACTTGTTGAAATCACCGATATCCACAATGCGGAGGAGGCAGAATCCGCCATCAATGCGTATCGGGATACCCTCCGCAACGAACACCTCACGAACATCGAGAAGTCTTCCTATCCCTACGAAACGGGCTCCTTCTATATGGATGTGGTGAACTGTATCGAGAAGATGGGGGATTTCATTATCAACATCTCTCAAAGCGTCTACGGGGCCAAGACTGTCTGATTACTCCCCTGTTTTTGCCTTTTTTGTCACTTTTTCTAAAATATCGCTTGCGATATAAAAGGAAAGTCGTATATTTGTATCGCGAACGATATAAATAAACTATAAATACACACAGCTATGGCAAAGATCTATGATTTCAAGACCCGCAGCAACAAGGGCGCAGAGGTAGACTTCGCGCAGTTCGAAGGCAAAGTCCTCATGATTGTCAACACCGCTTCCAAGTGCGGCTTCACGCCGCAGTACGACGGTCTGGAGGCCCTCTATCAGAAGTACAAGGACCAGGGGCTGGTGATCGTCGGCTTCCCT
>JAEEOM010000035.1 GCA_016284265.1 Bacteroidales bacterium
CTCAATTTGGGAGTTTCATCTATGTGCGTTATCTTACTCATAATCGTTTTCGTTTTTAGTATTCATAAATCTTAACGCCGTTGACCACGCGCGAGATCGTGCCGCGCACGGACGGCTTGTCGGGATTGAGTCCTTTCGAGAGAGAGAAGAAATAGCCCAGCAGCTGGCCGGCCAGGACGAAGGGCACATATTTGTACTCACCCTCCTGCAGGGCTTTCGAGGCAGGGGCGTCAATCTCCAAGTCGATGTCTTCCTTGATTCCGGAGGGCGTCAGGGAGACGATGATCTGTGCGGCGGGACGGTTTTCCTTGCCGACCTGGTCGATCAGGTCGAGTTCATAACGGCGGGTGTACGGATCGTCGCTCAGCAGATAGACGACCAGCGTGCGTTCGTTCACAACGGCCTTGGGGCCGTGCCGGAGCCCCATGAAGGAATCGAAGGAGCACATGATCTGGCCGTCCGTCAGTTCCTGGAGTTTGAGGTGGCTCTCGCAGGCAATGCCCTTAAGCGGGCCGGAGCCGAGGAATACGGCCCGATAGATGTTCTTCGCCGTCATCTCCCGCAGCGCCGTGGTCACGGCATCTTCCAGGAAATGCGAGGCGAAGGCAGCTGCAGCCTCGAGCCGGGCCTCTTCGACATCCAGCGTCTGGATGTTCTTACACAGCAGGCAGGCGATCAGCATCGAGGTGAAACTGCTGGTCATGGCCAGGCTGCGGTCGTTCGTCCCGTCGGGGAGGACGATGACCAGGTCTTTCCCGGGTTCGGCTTCCTTGGCCAGGCAACCGTCCGGATTACACGTAATAATAAGGTGTCGCGCATCCTTGCAGAACTTGCGGGCAATCCGGTAGGCCGCCACGCTCTCCGGGCTGTTGCCGGAACGGGCGAAGGAGACAAAGAGCTTGTCTTCCGGACTGAGGAAGGAGCAGGGTGCAGACACGATGTCGGTCGTGGCGACCGAGCGGGTCTGCCCATAGCCGTCCTGCATGAAGAGGCAGGCGGCCGTATCGGCCACGAAGGCCGAAGTACCGGCGCCCGTCAGCACGGTACGGGTCTGCTTGGTGATCTGGTTGTCGGCGAGGAAGCGCTCGACATCGGCTTTCCGCTCCCGGATGATCCGGAATGTATCCATCCACATCCGAGGCTGATGCTCGATTTCGCGAATTGTATGACAGTCCAATGTAAGCATATGATAACAGTACGATTGGTTTTTCGACAATTACAGGGATAACCCTGTGCAAAACTAATAAGAAATTTATTTTTCGACAAATTATTTTTGATTTTTTCTTATTTTTTGTAAGTTTGCATCAGGGTTTTGGAACGTGACGAAAGATTTCACTTATTTTTTGAAAATTTCGTAATAAGCAGTTTTGTTTTGAAACTAAAATTTATTATCTTGCAGAAAATTTTACAAAATATTACCATTTGTTTCAAAACGAAACCTTAACTTTCGCTTTGAAGCCCTAAAGCCCGCACGATGAAAAGAAAATATTCCATAGAAGAAAGAAGAAGCAAGATCCTGAATATGCTCCACACCGAGGGACGTGTCTTCGTGGAAAAGCTGGTGGAGGCCTTCGACGTCTCTGAGGTATCCATCCGGAAAGACCTTGCCGTACTGGAAGAACGGAAACTTCTGGTCCGGGTGAAAGGCGGCGCCATCGCCCTCCATCAGGCAGGCGATTTCGACGACATGTCGATCAGCAGCAAGCAGCGGCTCCATACCCACGAAAAGCAGCTCATCGGCAAATTTGCCACAACCATGATCCACGACGGCGACCGGATCATCCTCGATTCCGGCACCACGACCATGGAGATCGCCAAGAACCTGGACGCATTCAAAGACCTGACCATCATCACCAATGCGCTCGATATCGCCATCACGCTCAACAACTACGGCCGTTTCAACGTCATCGTGCTCGGCGGGGCGATGCGCGCCGTTTCGCATTCGACGGTCGGTATGATCTCGGAATACGCACTCAAGAACATTTTCTGCGACAAGCTGTTCCTGGGCGTCGACAGCATCAGCATCAAGGAGGGACTCTCCACGCCCAGCCTGGAAGAAGCGAGCCTCAACCAGGCCATGATCGGCGCCGCAAGGGAAGTGATCGCCGTCTTCGACTCCAGCAAGTTCGGCCGCCGGACCTTCGCCCACATCGCCGACCTCGACAAGATCACGACCATCGTGACCGACAGCCACATCTCCCCCGAACTCAAAGACTATCTCGAAAAAACACACATCACCCTGCATATCGTCG
>JAEEOM010000036.1 GCA_016284265.1 Bacteroidales bacterium
GCGAAACGTTCGTCAAATCGCTTCGCCGGGCCGTCGATATGCTGCGATAAACGATGAAAACGATACAGGAAATACAAGCCGACATCGTTCAGGACTTCGCCGCCCTGACCGACTGGATGGACAAATATGAATATCTGATCGAACTGGGCAAGGAGATGCCCCTCATCGACGAAAAAGACAAGACTGAAGACAAGCTCATCCGCGGCTGCCAGTCGCGGGTATGGCTTTCCTGCCGGGTTGAAGACGGCCGGCTGCGCTTTGCCGCCGACAGCGACGCCATCATCACCAAAGGCATCATCTCCCTGCTGCTCAGAGTTTACGACGGCCAGACGCCCGCCGATATCCTCGCTTCCGACGAAGCCTTCATCGAGCAGATCGGCCTGAAGGAAAACCTTTCGCCGACCCGTGCGAACGGCCTCGTGTCGATGATCGCCACCATCAAGGCCTATGCGGCCTCGTTCCGCGAGGCGCCCGCCGCCCCGGCTGCGCCGGCTGCCGGGAAGGGCGGCCTGGAAGACGATATCGTGCTCGCGCTGAGGCAGGTCTACGACCCGGAGATTCCGGTCAATGTCTACGACCTGGGCCTGATCTACGACGTGCAGGTCGATGCCGACGGGCAGGTTTTCATCAAAATGACGCTCACGGCGCCCAACTGCCCCATCGCCGACGACGTGGTGGCTCAGGTGCGCGAAGCCGTGGCCGATGTGCCGGGCGTGAAAGACGTCGAGGTCGAACTGGTCTTCGAACCGGAATGGACCACCGACCGGATGAGCGAGGAAGCCAAACTGGAACTGGGAATGCTATGATCTATCTTGCACTGGGATCGAATCTGGGCGACCGGGAGTGGTATCTCGAGCAGGCCAAGGCCATGCTGGCGGAAGCGCTCAAGACCGACATGCTCTGTTCGCAGATCCTCGAAACCGAGGCGGTAGGCTTCGACGGTCCCGCCTTCCTCAACCAGGCCGTCTGTTTCGAGAGCGACATCGAGCCCGAAGCACTGCTCGACCTTTGCCAGGACATCGAGGTACGGCTGGGCCGCCCGCGTCACGAGGCTGTTTTCGATCCTGAGACCGGCCAACGGGTGTACAATGATAGGACGATAGATATAGATATATTGAAATTCAACGAATTAGAAATCCATACTGATAGGTTGGACATCCCCCACCGACAGATTTGGGAGCGTACTTACGTACAAGAATTATTAAACGACATTACGATATGACACAGGAAGAAGTATTCAAGACGCTCGTGGCGCACGCCAAGGAGTACGGTTTCATTTTTCAGTCCAGCGAGATCTATGACGGTCTGAGCGCCGTTTACGATTACGGCCAGATGGGCGTCGAGATGAAGAACAACATCAAGAAATACTGGTGGGAGGCGATGGTCCATCTCAACGACAACATCGTGGGCATCGATTCGGCCATTTTCATGCATCCGCGCATCTGGGAGGCCTCGGGCCACGTGGGCGCATTCAACGACCCGCTGATCGACAACAAGGATTCCAAGAAGCGCTACCGCGCCGACGTGCTGATTGAGGATTATCTGGCCAAGCTCGAGGAGAAGATGGACAAGGAAGTCGAGAAAGGCCGCCGCAAGTGGGGCGAGGCGTTCAACGAGGAGCAGTTCCGTGCCACCAATCCCAACGTCCTGCGCAGCAAGACCAAATACGACGAAGTCCACGCCCGTATGACCAAGGCGCTCAACGACAATGACTTGAAAGAACTCCGCCAGATCATCGTGGACTGTGAGATCGCCTGCCCGATTTCCGGCACCAAGAACTGGACCGACGTACGCCAGTTCAATCTGATGTTCAGCACGCAGCTGGGCAACGTGGACGGCGGCGTGGGCACCATCTACCTGCGTCCCGAGACTGCCCAGGGCATCTTCGTCAATTTCCTCAACGTGCAGAAGACCGGACGCATGAAGGTGCCTTTCGGCATCGCGCAGATCGGCAAGGCTTTCCGCAACGAGATCGTGGCCCGGCAGTTCATCTTCCGCATGCGTGAGTTCGAGCAGATGGAGATGCAGTTCTTCGTCCGTCCCGGCGAGGAGATGAAATGGTTCAACCAGTGGAAACAGACGCGTCTGGCCTGGCACAAGGCCCTCGGCCTGGGCGACGAGAAGTACCGCTTCCACGACCACGAGAAGCTGGCGCACTACGCCAATGCCGCCACGGACATCGAGTTCGAATTCCCGTTCGGCTTCAAGGAGCTCGAAGGCATCCACAGCCGCACCGACTTCGACCTGTCGCAGCACCAGAAGTTCTCCGGCCGCAAGATCCAGTATTTTGATCCCGAGACCAACGAGAGCTACACGCCGTACGTCATCGAGACCTCGATCGGCCTCGACCGTACCTTCCTGGCCATCCTGTCCTCGGCCTATACGGAAGAAAAGCTTGAAAACGGTGAGGAGCGCGTCGTGCTGCGCCTGCCGGCCTGCATCGCGCCGGTCAAGCTGGCCGTGCTGCCGCTCGTCAAAAAGGACGGTCTGCCCGAGAAGGCCCGCGAGATCATGGACGACTTGCGTTTCGAATTCAACTGCCAGTACGATGAGAAAGACTCCATCGGCAAGCGTTATCGCCGCCAGGACGCCATCGGCACGCCTTACTGTATCACGATTGACCACGACACCCTGGAAGATGGCTGCGTGACGCTCCGCGACCGCGACACCATGCTCCAGGAACGCATCCCCATCGCCCGCCTGCGCGATATCGTTTCCGAGAAAGTGAGCATGAAACCCCTTTTCAAACAGATCCACAAGGTCTAATAAAGAAGAGAGCGCCTTTACGGCGCTCTCCGTCGGGATGACACGACTCGAACGTGCGACATCTTGGTCCCAAACCAAGTGCGCTACCAACTGCGCCACATCCCGATAGGCTGCAAAGATAGCTAAAAAACAGCACTCAAGAACTATTTTCCGTCGAGCAAGATGAAAGCGGCCCAATAGTAGGGTGACGAGAAGTCTTTGCCCTTGTAGTTCTTGACCGCTTTCTGGGCAGCCTTCAGGGCGTCGGTTTTTGAAAGACCCTTCGCCAGTTGCTTGTAGAAGGAGGTCATCAGCAGACGGGTGGCATCGTCATCGACTTCCCAGAGGCTCATCAGGATGGTGTTGACGCCGGCCTTCTTGAAGCCGCGCTGCAGACCGAAGACGCCTTCGCCGCTTACTTCGCCCAGGCCTGTCTGGCAGGCCGAGAGGACCAGCAGATCCGTTCCGCGGAGGTCGAGATGGGCGATTTCCTTGGCTGTCAGAATGCCGTCTTCCACTCCTTCCTGCTTTTCGCGGCCGCGCAGGGTGTTGTTGGCGCCGGCGAACAACAGACCGGACCTTGTCATCGACACATCTTCGTGCACACCGCCGTCTTCGACAATACGACCGAGGCGTTCGCCGATGGAACGGGCCTGCCGGCCATTCCAATAGAAACCGTGTGTGGCGATGTGGATGATGTTCTCGCGCCGTCCCGAGAGATCCTTGAACGAGGCTTCGGTGCCTTCCTCTCCCATACGGAGCGTGTTGTCCAGGCCGGATTGGCGGAGCATCGCATCGATTTCCCGGGCCTCCGATTCCGTGCCGGGCAGATCGGCGACCATCAGGCTGCCGCCTGCACCGCGGATGTCGAGCGAGTCAACGCTGAAGAACAGGTCATCCGAAATGCTGCGCTGCGCGTATTTCCGGCTGTCGGCCAAGAGCACTTCTTCTGAAGCACCGTACTTCAGGCCTCCGAAGACGGCTGAGCGGCTGCGTTCCACCTCTCCGCGATCGACGACTAATTGCCGGGTCGAGGACAGTCGGTAAAGATTTTTCTGGTTGTTGAAAGGTCCCTTTCCCTGATCGGCATACTCGATGGCAGTCTGGTACAGTTCGCCGGAAGGGCCGAAGTAAATGTCCCTAACGCCCTTCAGCTCCGACGCAAGGGGTTTCCAAACCAGGTTATACAACTCCTTGTCGCTGTAAAGCAGCCCATTGGAATTTCTTCGTCCTTCGTATTTCGCTTTCAGCGCTTTGAGGTCCTTCAAGTCGAACAGTTCTACGAAATGCGGCGCATCGTAACCCGGCTTAACCGTGAGGGCGCAGTACACGGTCGTATCTTCGGACACCGGAACTTCCAGGAATTCAATGGCGATGTCGTTTTTCCCCAGAGCGGACTGCACGTCTTTCCAATTGATCGACAGGTTCCTCGTATAGTCGCCGAACGCTTTGCTTTTCTGCTGGAGCTCCTGCTCGAGCGTCTCGCAGACCCGGGCAAGCGAGTCGGCCGGCATCGGGCGCTCCGCAATGGGCAACTCGAGTATTCTGTCCAGTTGCAGGCGTTCCATGTGGAGCCGGTCGTACAGCGACAGCGATGCTTCGTCGCCAATCTCAAGGATAAGCCGGCGCATCTCCGTCTCCGCATTCAGCAACAGTCCCTTCGAGAACAAGGCGGCGTCGTAGGAGGCGCACAGGAAGGGCTTGTCGTCAGAGAGGATGCGTGTCTGCTGTGCGATCTCTTTCGCAAAATCTTTTTTATACTTGTCCCAGAACAAGCTCCGCTGGTTCTGCGAGAGATAGGTGAAAGCTTCCAGCACGGTTCCGGAAACGAGGGAAAGATAGTCGCGGAAATAAGAGGACGAGGCGTCCCGGTCGCCTTGCGCTGCATAGGCACTGCCGAGATAGAAGAGGCTCGTGATGTTATCCTGATAGCGGTCGCCGAACTGTTCGCGATAGACGTTCAAGGCCTCCTGAAAACACGGGATTGCCTTGGCATCGTCGCCCACATTGTGGTAGTAGGTTCCGAGATTGTTGAGATACCTCGCATAATCGGGATGCTTTTCGCCGACGATTTCCCGCGTGATATCCAGCGCTTGCTGATAATACGGATACGATTGGGCAAAGTCGCCCAGAAGCGTATACGTGATGCCGAGTCCTGAGTAAAAGCCGGCACAATACATATTGTCCTCGCCC
>JAEEOM010000037.1 GCA_016284265.1 Bacteroidales bacterium
TTCAAAACATCCTGTAGGCTATGAGTACCCAGCAGAAACTTTTGTCGAACTGGCGCTGGTGGATCTGCTCGCTGCTGTTCGTGGCGACCACGGTCAACTACCTCGACCGCCAGGTGCTCTCGCTCACTTACGAAGAGTTCATCAAGCCCGAATTCCACTGGACCGACGCCAACTACGGCACCATCACCAGTTTCTTCTCCATCTTTTACGCCATCTGCTGCCTTTTCGCGGGCAAGTTCGTGGACTGGATGGGCACGAAGAAAGGCTATCTGATCGCCATCGGCGTGTGGTCGGCCGGCGCGTGCCTCCATGCCGCCTGCGGCTGGGCCACCGCCCATATCGAGGGTCTCGGCTCCGTCGCCGCCCTGCGCGCCGTTGAGAACGGTTCCAACATCGCACTGGCCGTCTCCACGACATCCGTCTATCTGTTTATGCTTTGCCGTGGCATCCTGGCCCTCGGCGAGGCGGGCAACTTCCCGGCCGCCATCAAGGTGACGGCCGAGTATTTCCCGAAGAAAGACCGTGCCTTCGCCACGTCGATTTTCAACGCCGGCGCTTCGGTCGGTGCCCTCGCGGCTCCGCTGCTCATCCCGCCGTTGGCCGTGAAATTCGGCTGGGAAATGGCGTTCATCATCATCGGCGGCCTGGGTTTTCTCTGGATGTTCTTCTGGGCCTTTATGTATGAGAAGCCTGAGAAGAGCAAGCATGTGAATGCGGCCGAGCTCGAATACATCCATCAGGACGACGCCGCCGAGGCTGCCGCCAAAGCGGCGGAAGAGGCACAGAAAGCCAATGAGAAGGCCATCCCGTTCCTCCAGTGCTTCACCTACAAGCAGACCTGGGCGTTCATCGTGGGCAAATTCTTCACCGACGGTGTGTGGTGGTTCTTCCTGTTCTGGGCTCCTTCGTATTTCAGCAACCAGTTCCACGCCCCGGCCACTTCGTCGCTGGGCCAGTGGCTCATCTTCACGCTGTATCTCATCGTGACGGTCATCTCGATTTTCGGCGGCTATCTCCCGAAGATCTTTGTCGACAAGAAGGGGATGAACCCGTATGCCGGCCGTATGCTGGCTATGCTCATCTTCGCCTTCTTCCCGCTGGCCGCCTTGCTGGCACAGCCGCTGGGCGTCCGCTTCGATACCCCTTGGTGGCCGGCTATCCTCATCGGTCTGGCCGGCGCAGGCCATCAGGCCTGGAGCGCCAACCTTTTCTCGACCGTCGGTGACATGTTCCCCAAGAGCACGATCGCTACGGTCACCGGCATCGGCGCCATGGCCGGCGGTATCGGCTCGATGATCATCCAGAAGGTGGCGGGCAACCTGTTTACCTATGCCGAGAACGCGGGCGAAGCCTTCCGCTTCCTCGGTTTCTCCGGCAAGCCCGCCGGCTACTTCATCATGTTCTGCTTCTGCGGTCTGGCCTACCTGATCGCCTGGAGCATCATGAAGTCGCTGGTCCCGAAGTATAAACCTATTGAACGGTAAGACGATGAAAAGGCTGTTGGCTATCGCGTCGCTGCTGCTGGCCCTCGCCGGCTGCCAGACGACGCCGGAGGCCCAGGTCATGGTCCGCTTCGTTCCGGAGCGCTCCGACGATTTCGTGTTCGAGAACAACCTGATCGCCGGCCGTTTCTACGGCGAGGCCCTCGAGGGCAATCCCACTTCGCCAGGCATCGACATCTGGGTGAAACTCCCCGGCCGGCTCGTGGCGAACGAATGGTACAAGGGTGCGATGGAAGATCCCGACTATTATCACCACGACCACGGCGGCAAGGACTGCTACAAGGTGGCCGTGTCGCTGGGCGGCGGCGCTTCGTCGCCCCTGATCGACGGCACGCTCCGCTATCCCGCCACGAACTTCCGTTCACACGAAGTGCTGCACGTCGGGGCCGACAAGGCGGTCTTCGTCCTGCATTATCCGGCCTGGCAGGCCTCCGACGAGGTGACCGTGTCGCTCGACAAGAAGGTCACCGTCGTCCCGGGCAATCATTTCTGCTTTGTGGAAGATATCTACACCTTTACCGGCGCGGAGACCCTGACCGTCGCCGCCGGCGTAAACCGCCATCCGGCCCAGCAGACGCTGCTGGCGGAAGTCATCGAGCCCGGCCGCTATGCGCTCTGGGAGAATGCCTCCGACCAGAGCATCGAGCCCGAAGACGGTCAGCTCGGCGTGGCCGTCATCGTCCCCGATGCGACCGCGACCTTCGTGACAGACGATGGCCTCCACGGCCTGTGCGTGAAGGAAATCCGCAGTGGCGAACCGTTTTGCTACCGCTTCGGCTCCTGCTGGTCGAAAGGCAACGTGAAAGATGCCGCCGCCTGGTTTGATTACGTAAAGAAACAGCAATGAAAACGCTCTTTTCCCTGGAAGGCAGGAATGCCTGGATCACCGGCGCCGCTTACGGCATCGGCTTCGCCATCGCGAAGGCGTTCGTAGAGGCCGGCATCGACAACCTCATCTTTAACACCAGCAACGAAGCGTCCATGCAGAAAGGCCTCGAGGCCTACCGCGAGGCCGGCATCAAGAACGTCCACGGCTACGTGTGTGACGTCACCGACGAAGCGGCCGTGAAGGCGCTCGTGGAGCGCATCCACGCCGAGGTGGGGCCGATCCACATCCTGGTCAACAACGCCGGCATCATCAAGCGCATCCCGATGCACGAGATGTCGCGCGCGGAGTTCCAGCGGGTGATCGACATCGACCTCGTGGGTCCGTACATCTGCGCTGCCGCCGTGGTGCCCGAGATGATGGAGCGCCGCGAAGGCAAGATCATCAACATCTGCTCGATGATGAGTGAGCTCGGCCGCGAGACCGTGTCGGCCTACGCTGCGGCCAAGGGTGGCCTGAAGATGCTCACACGCAATATCTGCTCGGAGTACGGCGGCTACAACATCCAGTGCAACGGCCTGGGCCCTGGCTACATCGCCACGCCCCAGACCGCGCCGCTGCGCGAGCCGCAGCCCGACGGCAGCCGGCATCCTTTCGACAGTTTCATCTGCGCCAAGACGCCCGCCGGCCGCTGGCTCGACCCCGATGAACTCGGCGGCCCCGCCGTGTTCCTGGCCTCACACGCCTCCGACGCCGTCAACGGCCACATCCTCTATGTGGACGGCGGCATTCTGGCATATATTGGCAAACAACCGTAATACGATATGAAGATCAATTGTGAAGTTCGTTACGCCTCGCATCAGGATGATGCGAAGCATTATGATACCGCCACGCTTCGGAAGCACTATCTGGTGGAACGGGTGATGGTCCCCGATGAGATCAATATGGTCTATTCAATGTTCGACCGCATCATCGCCGGCGGCGCCGTGCCTGTTAAGGAAGACTTGCTGCTCAGCGCGCCGGAAATCCTCCGCGCCGACTATTTCACCCAGCGCCGCGAGCTGGGCATCATCAATGTCGGCGGCACAGGCATCGTGAAGGTAGGGGAGCAGGAGTATACCATCCCCTTCAAGGAAGCCTTGTACGTGGGCCGTGGCGACCGCCACGTCACGTTCAAGAGCATCGATCCCGAGCACCCCGCGCATTTCTACTTCTGCTCCGCCACGGCACATCGCCAGACGGGTGTCAAGCAGGTATCGAAGAAAGATGCCGTGGTGATGCACTGCGGCTCGCTCGAGGAGAGCAACGAGCGGACGATCAACCGCCTGCTCGTGAAGGAAGTCGTGCCGTGCTGCCAGCTGCAGATGGGTATGACCGAGCTCGCGCCGGGCAGCACCTGGAACACGATGCCAGCCCACACGCACGACCGCCGGATGGAGGTGTATTTCTATTTCGAAGTTCCCGATGACGCGGCCGTGTGCCACTTCATGGGTGAGCCGCAGGAGACGCGGCACCTCTGGATGCACAACGAGCAGGCGGTCATCTCGCCGCAGTGGAGCATCCACAGCGCCTGTGCGACTCGCAACTACACCTTTATCTGGGGTATGTGCGGCGAGAACGACGACTACAACGATATGGACTGGTGTGCAACAAAAGATTTACGATAATATGGCAAAAGTTGTGACTTTCGGCGAAGTGATGCTTCGCCTTTCCACGCCGGGG
>JAEEOM010000038.1 GCA_016284265.1 Bacteroidales bacterium
GTTGTAACGGTTATCTGCCTGGCTTACAACCACGAAGCCTGGATTCGCGATGCGCTGGAGGGCTTCGTGACGCAGGAAGCACCCTTCCGCTTCGAGGTGCTGGTCCACGACGACGCCTCGACCGACGGAACAGCCGACGTGATCCGGGACTACGCCCGGCGCTTTCCCGAAATCATCCGGCCCGTACTTGAATCCGAGAACCGGATGTCCCGGGGTGTGGCTATCGGACCGCAACTGCTCGCCCCGTTGGTCAGAGGACGCTATGTCGCTCTGTGTGAAGGAGATGACTATTGGACCAATCCCCATAAACTTCGAAAACAGGTGGCGGCGTTGGAAGCGCATCCCGATGTGGACATCTGCGCCCACCGGGTCCTGCGTGTCCTTGCGTCCGACGGCAAGCCGCAAGGTTCCGTTGCTCCCCGGCTTCGGGAAACCCTGATTCCGGCGCAAGACGTCATCCTGGGCGGCGGCAGCCGTTTTGTGGCGACAAGTTCCCTGCTATGCCGGACCGACGTCTATCGTGCCTGGACGCCGATGCGCGAGGTACTGGTCAGCGATTATGTCGTGCAGCTCCAGGGTGCGATGCGCGGTGGGATGTATTATCTTCCCGACCGGATGTCGGTCTACCGGACCGGCGTTCCGGGTTCCTGGAACGAACGGAACAGCGGACAACGTTCTGCCCAGCGCGAGAAAAACCGTCGGATGCTGCAGGCCTTCGACAATTATACGGAGGGGCGTTTTCATCGGGCCGTCGTCCTGCGGACCGCCCTGTACGACTCCGACGACCTGGTCGCAAAAAAATGTTGGGGTGCGATGCTCGCACCCCAACAATGGCGGATTACGTTTTTTCAATTGCAGCGCTCGCTGGCGCGTGCGATAAGGTCACGTCTCGCGTAACAGGCAAAGGGACAGGCGTTTATTTTACATAAAACTTGCCTCCGCCGACACCATACGCGTGAAGCGCGCCATATTGGCCGCCTCCCTGATAGTCTTCAGCCCAGGAGACGCGTGTAGCCTGTTTGCCGCGTTTGGTCTGGACAATGGAATAACCGTAGATGACGCGGCGGATCGGCGTACCGGTCGCGTCGGTCTCCACTTTCCAGCCGTCCGAAGTCACGACACAGTCCACGACCTTGTCGGTGACGGCTTTCTCCAGCGGCAGCACCTTGGCCTTCATTGAAGCGTTCATCTTGCCCGCTGCGGGCATCGGCTCATATTTGATCTCGACCTTGTCGTTGTTCTCGATAGCCTTTGTCACGGAGTCCAGATAGAGCAGACACGTCTGATATGTGCGCTCAAACCGCTCCTGATCATCCGGATACCATTTTTTGAGGAGAGCCAGTGCGCCTGATTCATAAACGATTCCGATGTTGCGCAGTAAGACAAAGGATACTTGTGCGACATACATTTCATCATCGTCAATGACCGTGGGTATATTCCCGCCGCCGAAAGGTTGTTCACAGAAATAGTATTTATAGTTTACCATACAGACAGGAGGACACATTACATCCGGTTTTTTCTTGGCCTGCGGGGCTTTTGTGAGCCACATATTTGTCCTGAACTCCGGCGCCGGTGTCACTTCGTAAGTCCACGCACCCTGGTCGTTTTTTTTCATTTGGACATTGGTATGCTGTCCGGCGATCACACCCAGTTTGAGCAAGAACGTCACACAATTCTTGCACTCGTCGATCAGTTTTTGGGCGACCGTGTTATCTTCGGGGCGTTTCCCCTCTTCCATCTCCGCGAGAATCTGCCTGGCCCAGTTCGCACGGTTGCATAACTTGGCGGTAAACGCCTTGACCTGGTCGGGTGTCATGAACACGAGTTCCCAGGCTGTTTTTTCCATAAAACTGTCGGTCTCATCACCCGCGATGTGCATCGGTTTCAGTCCCATCAATTCGGGCAATTCGGGACCCTGGGGAAGCGTCTGCGCGAAAATCGGCGCCGTAACCAGTATCGCGCACAGGAAAAGCAGTGTAAATTGAATCCGTTTCATGGTTTTGTTCTTTAAGCGGGCGTTTTGTAGGTGTTGGCAATGACCTCGGCGTAGCGCTTGTTGAGGTTGCGGCGCTTGGGCTTGAGGGTTTGGGAGAGCATGCCGTTGTCGGGCGTCCATTCGTCGAAAGCGAAGTGGGGTTTCTTGATGTTCTCGTGGTCGGCAACCTTTTTGTTGACAGCCATCACCTCCTGGTTAAGCAAAGACATTATCTTCTCGTTTTCAAGAA
>JAEEOM010000039.1 GCA_016284265.1 Bacteroidales bacterium
GGAAAGCGAACAGTCAATGACCTCTCGGGATCACAACTGACAGACCCATTTCGGGCTCGAGACGAATAGACATCTTTCGAGCTCGCGACCGATTGATTTCGTTTGGGTACGTGACTGATTTCCCCCTTTTGGCCGAGGAAACCCCCAAGCACCGCTCGATTTAGAAAGGCCGCAAGCCCAGAGGGTGAGCGGTGAGCGTGGGAGGTCGGTTTGCTCACCGAGAGCACCGCAAGAGGGCCGCCGTGAACAAGGGAAGCCTGTTCGCTCACCGGAGGCAGCGCAAGACGGCCGCGGTGAGCAGCTGGAGCTGATTTGCTCCCCGAGGGCAGTACAAGAAGGTCGTCGTGAGCAGTGAGGATCGTCTTGCTCACCGAGAGAATTTCGGAATCAGCGTGAAAACTGTAGGGATTGTCATTGACTTAGTGACTTATGCCGCGATAGAATCGGTAGGTCGTAATTCTTCTTATCGCGGCATAAGAAGTGATGTTTTGAGCAGACTCTGCGAATTTAATCGTGCAACCTCCGCGTATTCCGTCAAATATAAGGCGAGTCGTATCTCCGATTTCTCATTTTCTCAAAAAGAGAGGCAAATTAAAGTAAAAACATGCAAAATGATGAGATGGATAGCCTGGTTATCAATCATATAATTACGTCTTTCGATTTTTTTCTTTTGTAACTCAAAAAGACGAAACTCACATTACTTTTGTTCCAGATACGCAAACAACAAAACAATGAGTACCTATTACAACATGTCTGCCGAGCAGCTGGAAGAGATTCGACAGAGAGCCTCTCGTTTTAATGAACCATGGACGAAAGAAGAGAGACAAACTGTGATTACCTTGTTTCAAGATGGAAAAAGTGTAGAACAAATCGCAATGTTGCAGGGAAGGACACACAATGCAATCCGGATTAAATTGATTCAAGCCGGAGAGATTGCTCTTCACCTTTCCCGAAAAGGTAAGCCGTGGACCGAGGAGGAGGTCGATCGCTTGGGACGTTTCCATTCGCAGGGGTATCCTATAGAAGGATGTGCCAACTATCTGGGCCGTCTGAGGCGAGATGTCGAAAAGAAACTGATTGAAATCGGTTTGTTGGAACCATCGAAGGCCGATCCCTCACAGCAAATAGAGAATCTAAATGCCTATGAGCCCTGGACTGACGAGGAGACGCGTCAACTTGTTTCTGAACTGGCGAATTTTAGGTCGGCATTGGCGGCAATTCGTGAAATCGCAATCCGTCACGGTCGTTCACTGGGTTCTATTGTTGCCCGGGCCCAGAAGGCCGGCTTATGCGATGGCGCCCTGGTGTAATAGCAGGCCGAAGCGGCAGGGTTTGGGGCAGCGCCCCAGTATTAGAAGTGCGGCATCAGCCGCTAGCGTAGGCCGTTGTAAGAGCCTTGTGTAATCGCAGGCCGAAGCGGCAGGGTTTGGGGCAGCGCCCCAGTATTACAGGTCGTTCCGCATCAGGAACTCCTTCATGAAGGCATTCAGGTCCCCGTCGAGGACGGCCTGCGTATCGGAGGTTTCATAGCCGGTGCGCAGGTCTTTTACCATCTTGTAGGGGTGCAGCACGTAGGAGCGGATCTGAGAACCCCATTCGATGCGTTTCTTCTGGCCCTCGAGTTCCGCCTGCTTTTCCTGACGCTTCTTCAGTTCCAGGTCGTAGAGATGGGATTTGAGGATGCGCAGGGCGTTCTGCCGGTTGTCGAGCTGCGAGCGGGTCTCCGTATTCTCGACGGTGATGCCCGTGGGGATGTGCCGCACGCGCACGCCCGTTTCCACCTTGTTGACGTTCTGGCCGCCCGCCCCGGAAGAGCGGAAAGTGTCCCATTCCAGGTCGGCGGGATTGATCTCGATCTGGATGGTGTCGTCTACCAGGGGATAGACAAAAACGGAGGAGAAGGTGGTCTGCCGTTTCCCCTGCGCGTTGTAGGGGGAGATGCGCACCAACCGGTGAACCCCGTTCTCGGCCTTGAGGTAGCCGTAGGCGTAGTCTCCCTCAAACTGGATGGTGCACGATTTGATGCCGGCCTCGTCGCCTTCGAGAAGTTCCGTGACGGTCATCTTGTAGCCGTTGCGCTCGCCCCAGCGGGTGTACATGCGCATGAGCATCGACGACCAGTCATTGGCCTCGGTGCCGCCCGCACCGGAGTTGATGGTCAGCACGGCGCCCAGATTGTCGCCTTCTGCACCCAGCATGTTGCGCATCTCCAGCGCTTCGAGTTTGCCGACCAGATCCTGATAGGCAGCATCGATGTCGTCGGCCGCGTCTTCCCCGAAATCGAGCAAAGTTTCCAAGTCGGAGAGCCCGGCTTCAAGGGCGTCGTAGCCGTCTGTCCAGTATTTGACAGACGAGACTTCTTTCATGAATGCTTCCGCGGCCTTCGGGTCGTCCCAAAAGTCGGGCGCGGTGGTTTTGGCTTGTTTTTCAGCTAATTCTGCACGTTTTGCAGGGATGTCAAAGAAACCTCCCCAACGTCTCTATCCGCTGTTTAACCGTTTTAATCTCTTCTGAGGTGATCATAAATCCGTTTTATTTCTTCGTAGCTGTAACCGCGGCCCAGGCCGTAGCGGAAGAACTTGGCTTCGCGCCGGCGGGCGTCGGTTTCCCGCTGCAGGGTTTTCCATTTTGCGCCGAGTACCTGTTCGAGCCGGGCCGTGGCGGCTGCGCCGTCAATTTCTGAAAGGGCTTCGGCGATGGCGCTCTCTCCGATGCCTTTGCGCTGCAAAGCTAACTTAATTTTGAGATTTCCCCAACCCTGAAGCGCACTTTTGTCCCGCGCAAAGGCCCGGGCGTAGCGTGCGTCGTCCACATATCCTTCCCGACAGAGCCTCTCCAGCACTTCGGCGGCTTCAGGAGAAGGCAGAGCGGCAAGTTTGCGGCGGATGTCGTTGCAGCAATACTCGCGGGCGGCACACTGCCGCATCAGACGGTTGAGGATACGACCGGTTTCAGGGTCCATGTCAGAAATTGTAACCGATGCTGATGGAGGCGCCCACACGGTGTGTGTAGTCGGACCAGAACAGATTGAAGGCGAGCGGCCCTATGAAAGAGTTGTAGGCATAGCCGAGCCGGGCTCCAGTCACGAGATTGGGTTCGAAGAGGTCGTTGAAGCCCTGGAAGTCGAGCGAGAAAGCGCCGGAGGCGAAAACATAATGGTTGTCGAGGAACCGGTAACGGGCGTCGAGCGAGGCAATCGAGAGTACGTTCTGGAAAACATGGGTGTAACCGAAACCAAGGAAAGGAATCTGCTGGTCCATGTATCGGCCGGCGAGGTTGCCGCCCATGATGTTGGCATGTGCCAGCGGCACTCTGCTGCCGAAGAGGGTGCGGTTGTCGAGCGAGAGGATGAAGGCCAGCCGGCCTCCGGTCGGGATTACGGTCGAAAAGTGGATCTGGGCTGCGCTGAAGTCTCCGTCTTCGCTGAAGAGCCGGTTGAGATAGTAGCGGAACGATCCGTCGAAATTCGATCCCCGGCTCGGGAAATACTCCTGGTCGCGGCGGTCGAACTGGAAGCGGACGAAAGCGCTGAAAAACTTGTCGCGGGACAGGTCGATGTCGTAGGTCGGCAGCGATTCCGCTTCGGTGAGCAGGCTGTTGTAGTCGTAGAGGTCGAGCCGTCCGCCCAGGTCGATGGCGATGTCGCGGGCCTTGACGGTGGAGAAGGCGGCCGAGAAGGAGTGCTCGTCGAAATCCATGTTGCTGCGCAGTCCTTTGTTGAGGATGTTCAGGTCGGAAGAACGGAAGTTGTACGTCAATTTGAACTGGGCCAGTGACTTGAACGCGTAGGAATATTGTACGGCTGCCTGCATGTTGTAGGCCAGTTTAGCGGTAAGGGAAAGTTTGGAGCCGTAGAGGGCGTTTTCGTTAAGTCCGACACCCAGCAGGATGGCAGCGATTTCCTCATTGTCAAACCGGAACCCGGCTCCGAACCCGGACTTGCGTCCGCCCACGAAGTTCAACTGGAGGTCGTACGGGTCCTCGTGTCCCTGCAGTTGATAGGTAACCGAGGCAAAGGCAGCCGTATTGTAGAAGCGCGACACTTCCTCGTCCAGCGTCTTGCCGCTGATGCGTTCTCCGGCCTTGAGCGGACTTTTGCGGAGCAGCCACTGGGCATCCTGTGCCGTGAGCCCGTTGTACGAAACATGGCCCAGCGTGATGGTGTCGCGGTCCAGACGGACGGCCTTCCGGTACTTCTCGGGTTGCTTGATGGGTCCGATGAAGTTCTGCTCGGAGCGGTCGAGCCAGTCTTTCATGGCTGCGATGTCGGCCTGTTTCTCCCGAGCGGCTTTCTCTCCGTTGTCAATCAGGGTGCGCAGGCTTTTCGTGTCGAAGCTGAGCGTGCTGAAGCCCTTGATGTCAGGGGTGATGAGGATGTCGGTCTGGGAAATGGCCTGGGGATACTTGGTATCCATGTAAAGGTCCAGCACCTCGTTGAACAAATCACCGATACTGTTGATTTCCGGCGCTTCATCGCTGAGTTCGCCGAGTTTGACGCCGATGATGATGTCAGCCCCCATCGCTTTGGCCACATCCACCGGAAAGTTGTTGAGCGCGCCGCCGTCGATGAGGACCATGTCGTTGAGCCGTACCGGAGAGAAATAGCCCGGAATGGCCATCGAGGCGCGGATGGCATCTACGAAGTTGCCGCCGTGGAACACCACCTCTTTCTTGCCGATCAGATCGACGGCCACGCAGGCGAAAGGAATCGGCATGCGGGAGAAATCAAGCGAGTCCTGATAGCCCACCGACAGTCGGGTGAACAGATTGTAGATGTTCTGCCCGTTAACCATCGCGATCGGGATGTTGTCGAGCAGTGAGCCGCCCTCGCCGCGCCGGGGCTGTGGCCGGGGACCGAGCCGGCTGTAGTCGCCGGCCCCGAAAGGGATGCGGAGCAGGTAATTGTCCTGATATTTCCTTTGTTCGAAATAGGTGTTTCTTCTGGGGATCCGGTCGCTCATCACGTAGTTCCAGTCCTGGGCCATGATCAGCGAGTCGAGTTCCGCCGCGGAGTAGCCGATGGCGTAAAGGCCGCCGACGATAGCTCCCATACTGGTCCCGGCGATGCAATCAATGGGTATGCCGTTCTCTTCAAGCACTTTGAGTACGCCTACATGCGCGGCACCCTTCGCTCCGCCGCCACACAGCACCACGCCGACTTTCGGCCGCTGGGCGAAGGTCGGGAGTGCCAGAAGGAGCAGAAGGAAGAGGAGCAGGCGTTTCATGGGAAGGACATCAGAAATCAAAGCCCAGCGAGAAATGGATACCGAGGCTCCGGGAGATGTCGGACCAGTGGAGGATCAACTGGATCGGCCCGACGATGGTATTGATCGAATAACCGGCTCCCAGGCCGAAGTGATGCTCGTCCATGAAAGACTGATTCAACAGATCCCAGCTGTACAGATAGTTGGTATAGAGGGTCAAGTAATGCTGCCTGAACAGGTTGAAGCGCAGATCGGCACGGGCGATATGCACCTTGTCGTAAACGTGATAGGTGTTGTTCAGGCCGATGAACGGCATCTGCGTCTTTGTGTAGCGGCCATACCGTGTGCCGCCGACATAGTTGCGGTAGAACCCGAAGGTTTCACCGAACAGGACGCGGTTCCAGGTCTGGGGGATGAGGGTCGTCCGATCGCCGAGCCGGATGGCGCCTTTCAAGTCCAATTTTCCTTCATAGAACACGTTGTTGTAAGGGATGTTATTTCCCTCACCGTCGTCGAAATGGCCCCAGCCGTAATAAGCGCCGCCTTCAATTCTCAGATTCATGCCGCGGGTCGGGAAGTAACTGTCATCCAGGATGTCGAAGCGCCAGCAACCGAATCCGTTGACGGCCTGTTCGAAATAGTGCATGTCAATGAAATTGATGGCTGAAAGTTCCCGGTATTCCGCATTGTCGTAACGGCCGCCGATCCGGATGTCGGCGTTCCGCCAGCCGGTAATCTGGTAGTTGAGTTCCGAACGGAAGAGGTTGGCGCGTTCCGAGTGGTCCAGGCCATATTCATAGGGCTGGTCACCTTCTTTCAAAAGGTTTATGTCGTCATAGACGTCCATGTTCATATGATACAATTGGGCGGCTATGTTCAGGCGGGTCAGGTTGCGGAAGGTATAACTGTAATTGAGGGTAGCGTTTGCGTTGAGGCCGAGCTCCATCTCCAGACCGAGTTTCGAACCGAAAAGCTTGCGCTTGTTCAAGCTGACGCCCAACAGGATGGAGGCCATCTCCTCGCTGTCGAAGCGGAAACCGAGGTCGGCTTCGTGGACTTTCTGGGGATCCAGGTGGATCTTGAGCCGGTAACCTTCGTTCCGGTTTCCGGCGATGTCATAGGTTGATTTGGTAAAGCACCGGGTGTTGTAGAAAAAGTCCATGGCCTCGTCCATGTCTTGTCCCGATATGACCTTGCCGGGTCCGATATCGGTTTTTGAAAGGAGCCAAGCCATCTCGTCGCTGTCGGTGCCATGGATCTCCATTTGGGAAATCAGCACGGAATCGCGGTTCAGGTCGATGGCTTTGGCCGGGCGCAGGCGGTCCGTTCCAGGATATTCTTTCAGGTGGTCGGCCAGTGATCGCAGCTGGGGAAGCGTCCGGAAGGCAGCGACCCGGCCGCTGTCGACCAGGGCGTCGACACTATGCTCGTCGAAATCGAGGACGCCGTAGGCACTGGTGTTCGGCTCGATGATGATATCGGAGATAGCCCGTCCGGATTGATACTTCTCGCCGTTCATGAGATTGAGCAGGGAGTTGAGCATTTCCGGAATCGTCTGATCGTTATCGGGGGTACTTTTCTTGAAATGGTGCAGGTCCACCGTGATGATATAGTCGGCCCCCATCTCCTTGGCCACGTCGGCGGGCATGTTGTTGATCATGCCGCCGTCAACCAGGTACATTTCGCCCATGCGGACCGGGGAGAAATAGCCCGGAATCGACATGCTGGAACGGATGGCGGTCACGATGTCACCCCGATGAAACACCACTTCTTCCTTCGTGTTGAGGTCCACCGCCACGCAGGCGAAAGGAATGGGCAGTGTATTGAAATCGATGTCGTCCTGGTAACCGACCGACAGCTTGGTAAAGAGTTGGTCGAGGTTCTGCCCCTCGACCAATGCACCGGGCATGTTCTGGAGAAAGCCCCGGATACCGGGCTGTTCCTGCTCCGGCTGACTGGCGGCGGTCTCTTCACTCAAGTTTTTGCGGTTCCAGAAGGGAATCGTCAACAGGAAGCGGTCGTTGTCTTCCTTGAACGCGTAGGAGATGTTGCGGCGGGCGACGTGGTCCTTCATCAGGAGATTCCAGTCCTGGGCACGCACAAGAGAGTCGAGTTCGTCGGCGGAATAGCCCAGGGCGTACATGCCGCCGATGATGGAGCCGATGCTCGTGCCCACCACATAGTCGATGGGGATGTCCAGTTCTTCGAGCACCTTGAGGGCGCCGATATGCGCCATGCCTTTGGCTCCGCCGCCGGAGAGGACGAGTCCCACTTTCGGCCGCGGCCGCTTCGGTGCGGGGGCCGGATCGGTGTCTTCGGCACGGAGTGCCGGCATGAGGAGCAACAGGAACAGGATAGAAGCCAGGAAACGTTTCATGAGGTTTGCGTATTCTTTTTGAGTCCTTTGCCTGCAAGCAGGCCGCAGGCAGCCAGAATGTCTTCGCCGCGCGAGGCGCGGAGCGTGGTGGTAACGCCAGCCTTCTGCAGCCGGGCCTGGAAGGCGGCGATAGCCTCGGGCCCGGAGGTGCGGAGCGGGGAGTCGGGGATGGTGTGGAAGCGGATCAGGTTGACACGGCACGGCAGGCCGCGCAGAAGCCGTGCCAGGGCGTCGGCGTGCCGGCGGGTGTCATTGACGCCGGCGAACATCGTGTATTCAAAACTGACGCGGCGCTGTCCCGTGAAATCGTACTGCCGGATCAGGCCGATGACTTCCTGTATCGGCCAAGCCTGCTGGACGGGCATGAGCGAGGCCCGTTCTTCGGGGAAGGGATCGTGCAGGCTGACGGCGAGGTGGCAGCGGCTTTCGTCGAGAAAGCATTTGAGATTAGGCAGCACGCCGATGGTGGAGAGCGTGACCCGCTTCGGGCTCCAGCCGAAACCCCAGTCGGCAGTGATTACTTCGAGGGCCCGGGAAACTTCGTCCCAGTTGTCGAGCGGTTCGCCCATTCCCATGAACACGGCGTTGGTGAGTTGGCCGGCCTCGTCGATGCTCATCAGTTGGGAAAGGATTTCCGCGGCGGAAAGGTGACCGTGGAAGCCGCCGCGTCCGGTCATGCAGAAGCGGCAGTTCATCTTGCATCCTATTTGTGAGGAGACGCATACGGTGGCCCTTGCGACGCCGCCTTCCGAACCGTCTTCGTACTGCGGGATCATGACGGTCTCGATGTATTTGCCGGGGACCCGGGTGGGGAAGAGATACTTCCGGGTGCCGTCGCGCGAGGTGAAGGCCTCGACAGGCTGCGTGCGCCCCACTTCGTAGCGTTCGGAGAGTGCAGCACGGGCTGCCTTCGACAGGTTGGTCATCGCTTCGATGTCCGTCGCGCGTTTCTGGTACAGCCACTGCGCGAGCTGCTTCCCTGCATAGGCAGGAAGACCCGCCTGCAGGGCGATTTCCTGCAGTTCCGCACACGTTCTGCCCAATAAAACCGCTTTCATGACGCGCGTCTTTTGTCCTTTTGCAAAAATACTACAAACCAATCCAATTTCCCACAAAAATTGTATCTTTGCGTAATAGACGGAACGTGTCAGCGATCCATTAACCCTTAAACAAAACAAATTGTATGGCAAAAGAAAATGAAGAAATGACAACGGGCGCCGGGAAGAACGCGGAGAAGCTGAAAGCCCTGCAGGCTACGATTGCCAAGATTGAGAAGGATTTCGGCAAGGGTACCATCATGAAGATGGGCGACCAGCCCGACCAGGAAGTGTCGACGATCGCGACCGGATCCATCGCCCTGGACCACGCCCTGGGCATCGGCGGCTACCCGCGGGGCCGCGTCATCGAAATCTATGGACCTGAATCGAGCGGCAAGACCACGCTGGCCATCCACGCCATCGCGGAAGCCCAGAAACAGGGCGGCATTGCCGCCATCATCGACGCCGAACACGCGTTCGACCGCACCTATGCCGTCAACCTGGGCGTCAATATCGACACGCTGCTCATCTCGCAGCCCGACAACGGCGAACAGGCCCTTGAAATTGCGGACAACCTGATCCGCAGCGGCGCCATCGACATCATCGTCATCGACTCCGTGGCCGCCCTGACGCCCAAAGCCGAGATCGAGGGGGAAATGGGCGACAACAAGGTGGGCCTCCAGGCGCGCCTCATGAGCCAGGCCCTCCGCAAGCTCACTGCCAACATCGCCAAGACCAACACCTGCTGCATCTTCATCAACCAGCTGCGCGAGAAGATCGGTATCCTCTTCGGCAACCCCGAAACCACTACGGGCGGCAATGCCCTGAAGTTCTATGCGTCCGTCCGTATCGACGTGCGCCGCGTCACCACTCTCAAGGACGGCGACGATGCCACGGGCAACCGCACCCGCGCCAAGATCGTCAAGAACAAGATGGCGCCGCCGTTCAAGAAGGCAGAATTCGACATCGTCTTCGGCGAAGGGATCTCGCATATCGGAGAAATCGTGGACCTGGGTGTGGAACTTGATGTCATCAAGAAGAGCGGCTCCTGGTTCAGTTATGAGGATTCCAAGCTGGCGCAGGGCCGTGACGCGGTGAAGAAGCTCCTGCAGGACAATCCCCAGCTGGCCGACGAGATCGAAGCGAAGATCCGCGAGAAGCTCAAGACCATCAAAGACTGATCTGCCGATGGGAAAGATTATCCTGACGGGTGACCGCCCCACCGGGAGGCTCCACATCGGCCACTACGTCGGCTCGCTGCGCCGTCGCGTGGAACTGCAGAACTCCGGCGCATTCGACCGGATTTTCATCATGATTGCCGACGCGCAGGCCCTGACCGACAACGCCGACAATCCGGAGAAGGTGCGGCAGAATATCATCGAGGTGGCGCTCGACTATCTCTCGTGCGGCCTCGATCCCGAAAAGTCCGTCCTTTTCATCCAGTCGCAGGTAAGCGAACTGACCGAACTGACCTTCTTTTACATGAACCTGGTGACAGTGCAGCGCGTTCAGCGCAATCCTACCGTCAAGGCGGAGATCCAGATGCGCGGTTTCAACGATGCGGAAGGTGCCGACAACAAGGCCGGCACACCCGTCGGCTTTTTCTGCTATCCCATCAGCCAGGCGGCCGACATCACTGCCTTCAAGGCGACGACTGTCCCGGTGGGCGAAGACCAGGAGCCGATGATCGAGCAGACGCGTGAGATCGTGCGCAAGTTCAACGCCACCTACGGCGAGACGCTCGTGGAGCCGGAAATCCTGCTGCCTGACAATGCGGCCTGCCTGCGCCTGCCCGGCACAGACGGCAAGGCCAAGATGAGCAAATCACTGGGCAACTGCATCTACCTGTCCGATTCTGCCGAAGAGGTGGCCGCCAAGGTGCGCGGCATGTACACCGATCCGGGCCACCTGCAGGTAAGTGATCCCGGCAAGGTGGAGGGCAACACGGTTTTCACCTACCTCGACGCTTTCTGCCGTCCGGAGCATTTCGAACGTTACGCCGACTGCTTCAAGGGTCGCAAAGTCAGTTTCGAATTCCACAATCTCGACGAGATGAAGGCGCAGTACCGGGCGGGCGGTCTGGGCGACGTCATGTGCAAGAATTTCCTGAACGCCGTCCTTAACGAAACGCTCGAACCCATCCGCGTCCGCCGCAAGGCACTGGAGCAGGACATCCCGTATGTCTATGAGGTGCTCCGCAAGGGTTCAGAAGTGGCACGCGCTGCGGCCGCCGAGACCCTCGCCTCTGTCAAACAAGCCATGCGGATCAACTACTTCGATCCGGGTGTGCTCGACGAACTCATTCGCGAGCAGACCGAAAAATACAGTACGAACAAACTTTAATTCTTTAGTGAACTGATGAGAAAATTATTTGTCGCCATGCTGGCCCTGGGTTGCCTGCTGGCATCACCGACCCTCCGGGCACAGAACATCAACGAGTGGGCACCCAACGAGATTTCCGCCAGTTATGGCGTCTCCCTGCTCGGCGCTTCGATCAACACGCTTATCGATGTCTTCGGTATCGCCCGGATTTTGGACGACGAGACCCAAGAGGAAATCGCCTCCATCCGGAGCGGCGGTTCCAAAGGGATCATCAATGCCAGTTATCTTTACCATACCAGCTCTGTTTTTGCTGTGGGCGGGAATGTAGGCTTCAACCGGTTGAGTGTCCAGCTCCAGGATAAGACCGGTTCCATGACGGCTGCTTCGGCCAATATCATTTTCGCCATGGTTGATGCCAAGTTGAACTGGTTCCGCCGCGACATCTTCGGCATGTACTCCAAGGCCGGTCTCGGTGTGATGTGCATCAACGGCAACCTGATGGAGGAGAATGGCGGCAACCTTTGGCTGCCCACCGCCCAGCTGTCGCTGATCGGTATGGAACTCGGCCGCCAGTTCTGCGGTTTTGCGGAAATCGGTGCCGGCATGCAGGGCATCCTGCAAGTGGGCCTGAAGTACCATTTCTGAAAAATTTAACTTTTTGTGGAGAATCCCCTGCAACCACCAGTGTCGCAGGGGATTGTTGTGTGTTAAGCAAGCGTTAGCCTGTTTTTCCCGTTGACGGTGACCATAAAAAGATTAACTTTACAATCCAAAACCAAACGAATGATTCAGACAAGAAGGAAATTGCTCACATGGCTGCTCGGCCTGACGCTCTGTCAAGCCGCTTTTGCGGGCAAGCCCGACACCGTCCGGATCGTCTTCATCGGCGACGTGATGTCGCATGGACCGCAGATTACGGCCGCGATGCGGCATGGCGGGAATCCCGCCAACCCGGCCGATTATGACTATCGGTCCTATTTCCAATATGTCCAGCCCTGGTTCCAGGAAGCCGACCTGGTGGTAGCGAACATGGAGTTTCCCGTAGGCGTGCGGCCTTACTCCGGCTATCCGTTTTTTTCGGCGCCACCGGCCCTTCCCGACGAGGCACGACGCAGTCGCGTCACGGTTTTCCTGACAGCGAACAATCATCTCTGCGACAGGGGTCGGGCCGGACTCGACAGCACGTATGTCCACTATTCCCGACTGGGGGTTCCCTTCACGGGGTTCTATCGGTCGGCGGGAGAAGAATTTGAAAACGACCCGCTGATCCTCAATATCCGCGGCCATCGCATCGCCCTGGCCAATTTCACGTATGGCACCAACGGACTGCCTGTTCCTCCGCCCTATCACATCAACCGGCTTGACTCCGCGCTGATCAAGGAGGTGCTGGCACGGGGAAAGGCTCGTGGCGCGGACTTCCTGATCGCGCTTCCCCATTGGGGCGAAGAGTACCAACTCACACCCAATGCTTCGCAACGGCACTGGGCCGACCTGTTCTTCCGGGAAGGTGCCGATGCCATCGTCGGAGCCCATACGCACGTGGTCCAGCCCGTGGAAACCAGGGCAGACGGTCGGCCCGTAGCCTGGTCGCTGGGCAACTTTGTTTCGAACCAGCCCTTCCCGTATTCGCAAATCGGCATGCTCCTTTCGCTGACACTTGTCTGCGACGGGGATGACATTCACGTGGCGGACTTTTCTCCCACCTATCTCTGGTGTTCCCGCAAGCACATGCTGGAAGCGAACTACACCGTGATCCCCATCCTTGAATGGATCGGCACCCGTGATCGCTGGCTCGATCCTTCAGAATACGACAAAATGGTCCGTGAATGGACGGACCTCAAACATAAATTCGGACTGTAAGCGCCTATGGAAAAAACCATCGTCCTGGAAGAAATCGACCCGATCGACATCTACGGCATCCACAACCGCCTGTTCGACCTGCTGGCCGCCCATTACCCCAAGATCAAGGCCATCGCCCGCGGGGCGGAAATCTACCTGATGGGGCCGCAGAGCGAACTCGACGACTTCGAGGAGAAGATCAACCGGTTGCGCCAGAAACGGATGGTCAAAAGTGTGCTTACCGAGTACGACGTGGAGGCTCTCTTCGAAGGCAGTGACCGGAGCGCGGAGGCAGGTCCCGTGAATACCGGCCCCGGCGGCGACAACATTATCCTCTACAGCAACGAAGGTCGGCCTATCAAGGCCCGCACCCCCAACCAGAAACGAATGGTTGCCGAATCCGCCCGTAACGACCTGGTCTTCGCCATCGGGCCTGCCGGCAGTGGCAAGACCTACACCGCCATCGCCCTGGCGGTCCGTGCACTGAAGAACCGGGAGGTGCGGCGCATTATCCTTACCCGTCCCGCCGTGGAAGCGGGCGAGCGGCTTGGATTCTTGCCGGGCGACCTCAAGGAAAAGCTTGATCCCTACCTTCAGCCGCTCTACGATGCGCTGGGCGATATGATTCCCGCCAAGCGGCTCCAGTCGTTCATGGAAGAGGGTATCATCCAGATTGCGCCCCTGGCCTACATGCGCGGCCGGACGCTCGACCGGGCCTTCGTCATTCTCGACGAAGCCCAGAATACGTCGCTCGGGCAGCTGAAGATGTTTCTCACGCGCATGGGCAGCGACGCCAAATTCATCGTCACAGGCGATGCCACGCAAATCGACCTGCCCAACAAGAGCGACTCAGGCCTGATGCGCGGTGTGGAACTGGTCCGCGACATCAAGGGAATCAGTATTGTGGAATTCGGGAAAGAAGATATCGTCCGGCACCCGCTCGTTACGAAGATTGTGGATGCGTTCGAACGCATCTGACGCTGGCGCGCAGGTCATTCTTCAACGTATAACTCATCGGGAAATCCGGGCTGTCGCTGTAAATGTACCGGTAGAAAGCCTGGTCTTCATTTTTCTCCGTGGCACTCCACCAGCAACCGTAGGCGTTCACGCCGTTGAAGGTATCGCCGCCGGCATTGGCAAACGCATAGCCCATCGGCAGGGCGTTCCAACCGACATCATTGGAATGGACGTTGTCGGGGGTGTAGGGCCACATCCGCGCTTCATTCATCCGGGCGTCCACAGAAGCTTTCTCGCCGAGACCGGGCCAGTTGCCGAAGAAGTCGAGCGGTGTGCCGCCGTTCAGGGCAGCGGAGAGGGAAATCCAGTCGTCTTCTGTCGGTACTCGCCAGCCTTCCGGACAGACGCCCCCGTCCTCCATGGCTTCCTCCCAGGTATAGAAACTGCCGAACAGCGGCGCCGTGGCCTTGGAGGCCTTGAACGGAATGCCGCGTTCCTGCCAGGCCAGGTTCTGGGTGAACCAGTCCAGTCCGTTCAGGGTGACGTAGCCGTAACTGCGGCCGTCACGCACGTCCACGAAGGAGTCGGCACTGCGTCGAAGACCGGTGAGCGAGGCGTTCCAGGTGGTGTCGATGGTCGTTACATCCTGCGTAGTGAAGGTGTTGTAGAAGCCAGGCGCATTGGCGGCGGCGGAGACTTTGAACACACCGATGCTGTCCGGGAACTGCACCGTGACGGTGCGGAAGGACAGCGTGTCGGAATAGACCCCGGCGATATACCACTTGTAATACACTTCGGTCGGATAGATGATGCCGGAAGCGGACATCGTCACCGTTTCACCCTTGAGCACATAATGAGGGATGTCGAAAGTGACGGTTCCGGACATGGAGGGCAGCGTCGTCTCCTTTTCCTCCTCCTTGCAGGCAACCAGCCCGCAGAAGAGGGCGAGGACGAGGGTCAGCCAGCCATTTTTTCTAATCAGATTCATCGGACTACGCGGTATTACAACTTGCAAAGATGCACAAATAATCGTAAATTTGCAAGAAATGTACCGTACCGTCCTCCTGCTGCTGACTTCTTTGCTGCTGCTTTCCGGCGGCTGCAGCGGCAATGCGCCCTATGTCCGCATCGAAGGCTTCGCCCAAGGCGGGACGTACCATGTGATCTGTCGTCCCGTGCGCGGTCTCGGTGAGCAGACGCTCCGTGCGGAGATCGACAGCCGGCTGCTCGCCATCGATTTTACCCTGAGCGGCTACAACAAAGGGTCGCTCCTTTCCCGCCTCAATGCCGGGGAAGACCTTCCCCTGAATGACTTGTTCATCGGCTGCTTCAACCGTTCGAAGGAGATCTGGGCAGAGACGGACGGGGCCTTCGACCCTTCGGCCGCCCCGCTGTTCGACCTCTGGGGATTCGGCTTCTCGAACAAAGGGACCGTTACCCAAGCGGCCATCGATTCCATCCGGGCATTTGTAGGCATGAACCGCCTCAGGTTGGAGGAGCGCGCCGACGGCACGTACCTGGTCCGGGACGATCCCCGCATGAGGCTGAACTTCAACGCCATCGCCCAGGGCTATTCGTGCGATGTGGTGGCCCGGTACCTAGACTCGCTCGGCTGCGCGGACTATCTGGTGGAGATCGGCCGGGAAATCCTTTGCAAGGGAAAGAATGCCGCCGGGAACCTGTGGCGTGTCGGCCTCGACCGGCCGGAAGACGGCAACATGGAAGAAGGACGCGACCTGCAGGCCATCCTCGAAGTAACCGACTGCGGCATCGTCACCTCGGGCAACTACCGCAAGTTCTATGTGGAGGACGGGCAGAAATTCGCCCATACCATCGATCCGACGACCGGCCGTCCCGTGTCGCACAACCTGCTGAGCGCTACCGTCGTTGCGCAGGATGCCGCCACGGCCGACGCCTACGCTACCTGGATGATGGTGGTGGGTCTCGACCGGGCGCGGGAGATCCTTGCCGGGAGGCCGGATCTCGAAGCGCTGCTGGTCTATGACCAGAACGGCACGATGGCCACGTTCCAAACCGATCATATCAAAACGCAATAACATGAACCGAAGAGATTTTCTCAAGACTTCCGTGCTGGGGGCGGCCGCCCTCGGATTCACGGGCGTAACCGGCTGCAAGGTGACTACCCGCAACACCTTCGACACGATCATCAAGAACGGCGTCATCCATGCCGGCGACGGCAAGGCGCCGATCGAGGGCGACATCGCCATCCGGGGCGGCAAGATCGCAGCCATCGGCAAGGATCTCGGGACCAACGCGGATACGGTGATCGACGCGCAGGGACTGGTCATCTCGCCGGGCTTCATCGACATCCATACCCACACCGATACCAATCTCTTCGACGCGCCGAAGGGAGACAGCCGCATCTACCAGGGCATCACCAGCGAGGTGGGCGGCAACTGCGGTTACTGCCCGTTCGTCTATTCCGACGAAGCCTGGGAAAGCCGGAAGGACCGGCCACGCCACGGCGGACCGGCCTGGCGCGACATCGACGGCTTCTACCAGCGGCTGACGGAAAACAAGATCGGTATCAACTACTCGAGTCTCGTGGGACACGGCGATGTGCGCGAGGCGGTCGTCGGCCCCTACAATGTCCCGGCGACCGACGAGGATCTCAAGAAGATGTGCCGAATCCTCGACCGGCAGCTGAGCCTGGGTGCCATCGGCCTGTCCTACGGTCTGGAATATGCACCTGGCTGCTATTGCGACACCCGGGAGATGGTGGAACTCAACAAAGTCGTAGCCAAGCACAACGCACTCTACACCATCCACATGCGCAATGAGGACGACCACGTGCTCGAAGCCATGGACGAGGCCATCGAGGCTGCCCGCCTCTCCGGCGCCCGCCTGGAGATTTCCCACCTGAAGGCTCAGAATCCGGCCAACTTCGACAAGATCGGCCAGATGCTCAAGAAAATCGACGACGCCCACGCCGAAGGCATCGACATCGCCTTCGACCGTTATCCCTACACCGCCTTCTCCACGGGGTTTACGTCGTTTATCCCCATTGAACTGCGGGACGGCACGTCGGAAGACATCTACGCTCGCCTGAACGACACGGAGGCTTGCGAGAAGATCAAGGCGTATGCCTACAGCCGCCTCGAGCGCTTCGGCGGGCCGCAGCAAGTGGTGGTAGCCGGCTGCAACGACCCGGCCAACGCCGTCTATGCCGGCAAGAACCTGGCCGAGTGCTGCAAGATTTCCGGCATGGACGAATGGGAAATGATCCGCTACCTGCTCATTTCCGAAAAACTGGAAGTCAACCAGGCTACCTTCGCCATGAAGGAAGAAAATCTCAAGATGATCTATGCGCACCGGCTCTCGATGCCCGCCTCTGACGGCAGCGTCTATTCGCCCGAAGGACCGCTGGGCAAGGAGCTGCCGCACCCGCGTTCTTACGGCACTTTCCCCCGCTTCTTCGAAAAGTTCGTCCGGGAAGACAAGGTTCTCGATCTGGCCACGGCCATCTGGAAATGCACCGGACTGCCGGCTTCGCGCATCAAGCTCCGCGAACGCGGGATGCTCATTCCGGGCTACGCGGCCGACATCACGATCTTCGATCCCGGCACGATCGCCGACCTGGCGACCTACGCCAAGCCGCACACCTTCCCTGCAGGCATCGCCCATGTCTTCGTCAACGGCGTCCACACCATCAAGGACGGCGCCCATACCGGAGCGCTGGCCGGTGTCATCCTCGGGAATGAACAGCTTCGCCGCTAAGACTTTGCACACCGGATGGCGTCAAGTCGAGCAAGTAATCCTTTTTTTGTTATCTTTGCAAAATTATGCGAAGATACAAGAATAAGGCGCTTGCTTTTGCCTTGACCCTGGCGGTCCTGTCGCTCTCCTGCACAGGCTGCGACTGGATCCGTGCCTCGCTGGGCAAACCCACCTCTGCCGACCTGACCGTCCTTCGGATGGCCCGGGAAGCCCGTGAGCAGGCCGTGCGCGACTCGATTGCCGCCGCAAAGGCGGAGCAGGCCCGGATTGAGGCGGAGCAGGCGGCAGCTGCCGCCGCGGCAGCCGCCGTTCCGAAACGCTATTATGCCGTGGCCGGCGCTTTCCGGGAGGACGAAGGTGCGCGGATTTTCGAAGAGAAGCTCCGCGAGAACGGCTTCCAGGTCCGGACTTTTAATTTCCGCAACGGCCTGAAAGTGGTCTGCGTGGAGGGCAGCGACACCCTGGAGGTCGTCCGCCGTGACATGGCGGCCATCAAGAAGCTTGGCATCGCCCCCACCGATCCCTGGATCTACAACACGAATCAAAAACTACACAAACAGATATGAAAAATACCGTTTTCACAGAGAAGCACATCGCGCTGGGTGCGAAGATGGCTCCGTTCGCCGGCTACAACATGCCGATCCAATACAAGGGAATCAATGAGGAACACGCCTGCGTGCGGGAAGGTGTCGGCGTTTTCGACGTCTCCCACATGGGTGAGATCTGGATTCTGGGCCCCAAGGCCCTGCCGTTCCTGCAGTATGTCTCTTCCAACGACGCCTCCGTCCTCTTCCCGGGCAAGGCACAGTACACCTGCTTCCCCAACGGCAAAGGCGGTATTGTGGACGACTTCATCGCCTATTGCTTCAGCACGGAGAAATACCTGCTCGCCGTCAACGCCGCCAATATCGAGAAAGACTGGAATCACCTGTGCAGCATTGCCCCGAAGTTCGGACTCGAGGTGGGAAAGGACCTTGTAAACGCGTCCGATGCCACCTGCCAGCTCGCCATCCAGGGCCCCAAGGCCATGGAAGTGATGCAGAAGCTCTGCAAGGAAGATGTCCTCTCCATGGAGTACTATACCTTCAAGGAGATTGAAGTGGCCGGCATCCCCGGCGCCATCCTCTCCACCACCGGTTACACCGGCAGCGGCGGATGCGAAGTCTATGTTCCCAACGAGTATGGCGACCAGCTCTGGAAGGCGGTCTTCGAAGCCGGTGAGCCTTTCGGCATCCAGCCGATCGGACTGGGCGCCCGCGATACGCTCCGGCTGGAGATGGGTTTCTGCCTCTACGGCAACGATATCGACGACACGACCTCCCCGCTGGAAGCCGGCCTGGGCTGGATTACCAAGTTCAACGACGTCAAGGGCGACTTCATCGACAAGCAATTCCTGCTCGACCAGAAGGCGGCCGGCCTGACGCGCAAGCTCGTGGGCTTTGAGCTCGTGGACCGCGGTATCGCCCGCCACGAGATGCCCATCTGCGATGCCGAAGGAAATCCGATCGGCCATGTAACCTCCGGCACCATGGGTCCGACTGTCAAAAAGGCGATTGGCATGGGATATGTTAATGTACCTTTCAACAAGGTCGGCACCGAAATCTTCATCAATGTGCGCGGCAAGCTGATCAAGGCCGTGGTGGTGAAGATGCCGTTCTACAAGAAATAGTTGAAGAAGTTTTTAATCATATTGTTTCTGCTGGAATTCTGTGCGGCGGGTCTCGCCGCACAGAATTTTGCTGTGGCCCCGTCGCTCCGGCAGCATGTGGAGGCCTTGGCCTCCGAGGAGATGGAAGGCCGCCTGGCCGGTACCGCGGGCGAACGGGCTGCGGCCCGCTACCTGTATGATGCGTTGCGCGAAGCGGGCGTCCTGATGCTGACCGACAGTCTGGGACAGGATTTCCGGATCTCCGGGGATCAAGGCGAGATTGCTTCGCAGAACATCGTGGGCATCGTGCAGGGCGCTGATCCGCAACTCCGGGAGGAGTATATTGTGGTGGGTGCCCGTTACGATCACGTGGGCATGCATACCCTGACCATCGACGGTGAGCCGGTCCGTCAGCTCTACCCCGGCGCCGATGCAAATGCTTCGGGTGTGGCGGTCCTGATTGAACTTGCCCGGATGGTTTCCCAGTACCAGGGCTTGTTCCGCCGGTCGGTCCTTTTCGTGGGGTTTGGTGCCGGCGAACAGGGCATGGCCGGGTCCTGGTATTTTGTCAACCGGGCCTTCGAACAGCTTGGTGCGGTGAAAGCGATGGTGGACCTCGACTGTCTCGGCCGCAGCGGACACGACAATCCGTTCCAATGCTTTACGCAGCTCGGGGCTATCGACCGGGACTATCTTTTCGATCAGACACTGGAGCAACCTGTCGTCACCAAGCCTGTGCTTGTGCAGCAGCCGCCTGTATCCTCCGACTGCCTTTCCTTTTATGAACGGAATATCCCGATCTTCCTGTTCACCACGGGTCCGGCCCGGGAGCACAGGACTATTAAAGATACGCCCCGTCTGGTCGATTATCCGGCCATGGAGTCCGCCTGCCAGTATCTCTATCACTTCCTGCTGGTCCTGTGCGATGTGGATGACGTCGCGACCGTGAATGCCGACCCTGCCAGGCGGGCTGCCCGGGCCGAAAAAATCTATGCCGTCGGCGAGTGCGACGTGCGTCCCCAGTTCTTCCATTCCAATGAGAAGCATTTCCTCCAAAGCTGGGTTTACAAATATTTGCGTTATCCCGAGCGGGCCATCCAGCAGAAGATCCAGGGCCAGGTGCTCGTGGGCTTTGTGATTGAAAAGGACGGCAGCGTTACGAACGTTACAGTGGAACACAGCCTCGACGAGCAGCTTGACGACGAGGCGGTCCGGGTGATTTCTGTGTCGCCGAAGTGGATTCCGGGCCAGATCAAGGGCGAGAAAGTACGTACGCGGATGGTCATCCCCGTGGAGTTCCGTCTCAAGAGATAATTTCTTAGCAAACTGGCTGGAAATCGTTATCTTTGCGGTTCAAAACAACACGCAATGGAATACAATTTCGCCCAGATCGAGAAGAAGTGGCAGGCCTATTGGGCCGAGCACCACACTTTCCAGGCCCAGACAGATCCCGCCAAACCCAAATATTACGTGCTTGACATGTTCCCGTACCCTTCCGGAGCGGGCCTGCATGTCGGTCATCCGCTCGGCTACATCGCGAGCGACATCTACAGCCGTTACAAGCGCCTGAAGGGCTTCAACGTGCTGCATCCCATGGGTTACGACGCATTCGGCCTCCCCGCTGAGCAGTACGCCATCCAGACCGGCCAGCATCCCGCCAAGACCACAGACCAGAACATCGCCCGTTACCGGCAGCAGATGGACCGCATCGGCTTCTCGTACGACTGGTCTCGCGAAGTCCGCACCTGCGATCCCGCCTACTACAAGTGGACGCAGTGGGCCTTCCTGGAAATGTTCAACCACTGGTACAATCCCGAGACCGACAAAGCCGAGCCGATCGATACCTTGATTGACAAATTCCAGGCGGAAGGCCGTTGGGATGGTCTCTCCGAAAAGGAGCAGTCCGACCTGCTGATGCAGTACCGCATCGCCTACCTGGGCGAGACTTCGGTGAACTGGTGCCCGCAACTGGGTACCGTCCTGGCCAATGACGAAGTGAAAGAAGGTTATTCTGTGCGTGGCGGTTTCCCCGTAGAGCAGAAGAAGATGAAACAGTGGCAGCTCCGTGTGAGTGCCTACGCCGAGCGGCTCCTGGCCGGTCTCGACCAGCTCGACTGGACCGACTCCCTCAAGGAGATGCAGCGTAACTGGATCGGCAAGAGCCAGGGTGCCGAAATGGTGTTCCATGTCTTCAACGGCGATCAGGAATACGAGATGACGATCTTCACCACCCGCGCCGATACGATCTTCGGTGTCACCTTCATGGTGCTTGCCCCGGAAAGCGACTGGGTGGAGAAACTCACCACGCCGGAGCAGCAAGAGGCCGTCGAGGCTTATCTGCTGCAGGCCAAGAAGAAGACCGAGCGTGAACGCATCGCCGAAACCCGCAAGGTCACCGGCGTGTTTACCGGTTCCTACGCCGTGAATCCGCTCACCGGCGAGAAAGTGCCCGTGTGGATTTCTGAGTACGTGCTGGCCGGCTACGGTACCGGTGCCATCATGGCGGTGCCGGCGCATGACAGCCGCGACTATGTTTTCGCCAAGACGTTTAACCTGCCCATCGTTCCGCTGATTGAAGGATGCGACATTTCCGAGTCGAGTTTCGACGCAAAAGAAGGCATCATGTGCAATTCCGGTTTCCTGACGGGCATGACCGTCAAGGAAGCCATCCCCGCCGCCATCGATTACATCGAAGCCCATGGCCTGGGTCGACGCAAGATCAATTACCGCCTGCGGGATGCCATCTTCTCACGTCAGCGCTACTGGGGCGAACCGTTCCCGATCTACTACAAGAACGGGATTCCGCAGGCGATGCCGATGGAATGTCTGCCGCTGGAACTGCCCGAAGTCGATAAGTTCCTGCCTACCGAGACAGGCGAGCCGCCGTTGGCCCGGGCGCAGGACTGGACGTATGAAGGCTGGCCCATTGAGACCAGCACGATGCCGGGCTTCGCGGGCAGCAGCGCCTACTACCTGCGCTACATGGACCCGCATAACGATACCGCCCTGGTGAGCCGCGAGGCCGACGAATACTGGCGCGACGTAGATCTCTACATCGGCGGTACGGAGCATGCCACCGGCCACCTCATCTACTCCCGATTCTGGAACAAGTTCCTCTATGACTGCGGCTACGTCTGCGAACAAGAACCTTTCAAGAAACTCATCAACCAGGGCATGATCCAGGGCCAGAGCAAGTTCGTATATCGCATCAAGAACACCAATACCTTCGTCTCCTATGGCTTGAAGGACCAGTACGACACGACTGAGATCCACGTCGACGTGAACATTGTCGACGGCGACCGGCTCGATACCGAAGCCTTCCGGCGCTGGATGCCCGATTTCGCTACGGCCGAGTTTATCCTCGAAGACGGCCAGTATATCTGCGGCAGCGCCATCGAAAAGATGAGCAAGTCGATGTTCAACGTGGTCAACCCCGACAACGTGTGCGAACGTTACGGTGCCGATACCCTCCGCATGTACGAGATGTTCCTCGGCCCGCTCGAGCAGAGCAAGCCGTGGGATACCAAAGGCATCGATGGCGTCCACCGCTTCCTCCGCCGTTTCTGGAAACTCTTCTTCGACCGCGACACCTTCTGCGTGAGCGACGAAAAGGCAACGCCCGCTGAACTGAAGGCGCTCCACAAGTTGATTGGCAAAGCGCAGGACGACATCGAGCACTTCTCCTTCAACACGACGGTGAGTGCTTTCATGATTGCTGTGGGCGAACTCTCCGATCTCAATTGCAACAAGCGCGAGATTCTCGAGCCGCTGCTCGTCGTGCTCAGTCCTTTCGCTCCGCATATCGCCGAAGAACTCTGGCAGATGCTCGGTCATGCGGAAAGCATCTCGTTTGCCTCCTATCCCGCGTACAATGCCGCCTATACCGTGGAAGACACCGTGAAGTATCCGGTACAGTTCAACGGCAAGCTGCGTTTCCTGCTCGAGTTGCCCAAGAGCCTGGGCCGGGAAGAAGTGGAAGCGGCCGTCCGGGCAGATGCCAATACCGGGAAATACCTCCAGGGCGCGACAATCCGCAAGGTCATCGTCGTTCCGGGTAAAATCATCAATATCGTCTGCTAAATGAATCAGAACAAATTCTTATCGACGCTCAAGTCCTACGCGATCATCACGGTCGGCCTGATTCTGTATGTGCTGGCCTGGGTGGTCTTCATCATTCCCCACCAGCTGGTGGGCGGCGGCGTCACCGGTATTTCGGCTGTGATCCAGTATTGCACCGGGTTCCATGTGAGCTACTCCTTCTTCATCATCAATGGCATCCTGCTGTTGATCGCCCTCAAGGTGCTGGGTCCGGCTTTCGGCGTGAAGACCGTCTATGCGATGGTGGTCACGACGCTGCTGCTGCGGTTCATGCCGATGATCATCCCGCAGGAATTCATCCAGATCATCGCCCTGGACAATGGCAAGCTGCTAAGTGTCATTATCGGCGGTATGCTCTCCGCCCTGGGCATCTCGCTCACCTTCTCACAAGGCGGCAGTTCAGGCGGCACCGACATCGTGGCCCTGATGATCACCAAGTACCGCGCCATCTCGCCGGGCAAGATCCTGCTTATCCTCGATATCTTCATTATCGGATCGTCCCTCATCGTCCCGACGGAGGGAAGTTGGGGCGTCCGCGTCGCCAACCTGGTTTATGGCTATGTAATGGCCGGCGTCTTCAGCGTAGCGCTCGATCTTTTCGTTTCGGGTTCGAAGCAGTCCGTACAAATCTTTATATTTTCGAAAAATTTTCAAAAAATCGCCGACCGGATTACCAACGATGTCCATCGCGGCGTGACGGCGCTCGACGGAAAGGGCTGGTACACAAAGACGGAGTCGACCGTCCTAGTAGTCGTGGCCCGCAAGCAGGAACTCAAATTTTTGCTTACCATCATCAAGGAGGAAGATCCGCAGGCTTTCATTTCCGTCGCCAGTGTGACGGGCGTCTATGGCTCCGGCTTCGAAGTTATCAAGAAGTAGCTCAAAGACAGCATTTTACAAATCATATTATATGGCGGTTATATCGTTCTTCGATCTAACCGCCTTTTTTGTTTGTAATTTCGGAGAAAAAACGGAACGATGAATACGCTTTATCTGCTGATCGCTTATGTACCCCTCACCGTGGGGCTGGTTTTTCTCTTTTTCTGGATTCATCGGAAAACGACCGCAAGGGGTGGGGAAGCGGTGCCTGAATCCGATGCCCGCCCCAAACCGAAAGAGTATCCGCGTCAGGAACGGGCCATACCCAACGCCGACCGAATTCTGGAAGATTCTGGTCCCAGTCTGAAGGATTCCGACATGGAAGAGCTGAAGGAACGCCTTTGCAACGTCCTCGAACGCGAAAAACTCTATCTCAATCCCGACATCCGCGTCGGTGACCTGGCGGAACGTCTTTACACCAATAAAAGCTATCTGGCGCAGACGATTAAGATAAAAATGAATAAAAATTTCTGTCAGCTTATTCATTTTTATCGAGTCAGGGAGGCGATGCGGATCTATGCCCAGAATCCGGACTTGACGATTACACAATTATGCCGCCGGGTCGGATTCAATTCAATGACTACGTTCAATACGGCTTTCGGGAGGAATACCGGATTCACGCCCGCAGAGTGGTGTAAAGAATACCGGAAAAGAAATGAAACGAAGGGAGCAGAGTGACGAGGAGATCTACGCACGGATGATGCGGCTGATGCAGGGAAAGAAACTCTTCCTGCGGAAGAACCTGACCCGCGATGAAGTGGCCCGCGAGGCAATGACCAACCGGACCTACGTCACCCGGGCCCTGCAAGGGCGGGGGCTCAACTTCTCCCAGTTCGTCAATTCGTTCCGGGCGCAGTATGCCATTGAGTTGATGCTCGACGGAAAGCATGCCGACACCTCGCCCGCGGACATCGCAGAGTTGAGCGGCTTCTCCCACGTGGCCACCATGAACCGCTACATCAAGAAGAGCGCAGGCTCGACCGCCTGCGCCATGCGGGAACGGATTTTCGGGCCTTGATCGAGCGTAAGGAATTTTTTCCTAATTTTGGTCACTAATCGGAGTATCTGTGACCATGGCCTCCCCAAAAACACCCTGGCATTTCTTTTTCCATCGCGATCATCTGCTCATCGTGCTTGGGGCTTTTGCCCTGTTGGGGGTGGTCTCTTTTGTCACGTTGAACCTTTCTTTTCTCAATCCTGTCGCCAAGGCGTGGAAGGCATTCAGCGTTACCGATTTGTTCTTTGACATCCAGCATTATGGCGAATCGGAAGAGAGCCCTGTGATAGCAGTCGTGGATATCAGCGAGGTCGAAGACAGGCGTGATTTGGCTGTTCTGCTGGAGCGTGTGGCTTTGTGCGAGCCTGCCTGCATGGGTGTGGATGCGATTTTTGAGGGACTGCGATCGGATGCGGGAGGGAATGCCCGGCTGGTGGAAGCCGTCAGGACATACGGCGACAAGATGGTGTTCACTTGCAAACTGACGGATTACGACAGTCAGGCCGGTTGCTTTACTTCTTCGGTCCATTCCTTTTTTTCAGACAGTTTATCCATCAGGGAGGGATATGCCAATTTGAAGAACAACTTGGACAACCTGCCTGTCCGCAAGCTCAGCGTCAAGAACCGGCTTGGCCAGGAAGTCATCAAGTCTTTCCCTGCTGCTGTCGTGGAACAATATGCCGGACGTTCTCTGGAAAACCATGGGGAAGACTGGCTGATCAACTACCGGAATGTCGGCTTTCGCGTGATTCCGCCCGATGAGATCGAGCAGGAAGCTGATTTCCTGGAAGGGAAGATAGTATTACTCGGCGGTGTCAGGGAGGAAAGGGATGCGCATGTTTCTCCGATAGGGAAAATGCCCGGTGTCATGATTCAGGCTTATACCGTGGATACGCTGCTGGGGAAGAAAGTGCGTTATCTCCCTTCCTGGATCAACTGGATCCTTGCCTTTGTCCTGTGTTTCCTTTTCCAAGTTACCGTGGAGGCTCTCGTAAAAGCGACCGGGCAGGGCAAACGCGTCGTGCCGGCGACCTTCCTGCGGGAATCGAGGATCGTGCCCGGGAACACCTTATTCCTGTTTTCCGTTATCCTGACGTATCTGACATTCGTCATCTTTACGAAATGGGGCTTTTGTATAGATATAGCCATTGTATTGACACTTTTCGCTTTGACGCTGGAAAGCAGAAAACTGTACCGTTCTTCCCTCATTGCGCTTTCAAAGCGTTATTCAAATCGTTTCCTTCATAATTCATTGTTCACGTAGTCCCGTTCGCATGAAATATTTGTTAACCTTTTCAATCAGTGTCATCCTGTCGTTCACTTGCCTGGCGCAATCCTATCTCGTCTATACGGTGAAAGGGGATGTCGTATCCAAGGGTAAGGCTAAGGCTGCGCAGATACAGCCCGGCGACCAGTTGACCGGTAAAGCCGTCGTGTCGGTTTCCCCCGAGGGCCGGCTGACGGTTATCGATGAGAAAGACGAAACGCTCTATACGCTCAAAGAGGGAATCGGGACCCTGTCGTCGCTGATCGAAAACCAGCAGAGCAAAGCCCGTCCGGTTACCCCCAGTTTCCTGGCTTTCGTAAAAGAAAAGATTTCAACCAAGAACAATCCCAAGGATGTCAACTACATGCAGGCGGCCGGTGTTACGTATCGCGGTTTGGGCGAGGATTTCATCCCGCTGCAGGCCGGCGGGCCCGGGACGCTCCTGAATCCGCTCCGTGAATCGTTCGCCATTGCCGGGAAGGCCTTGACAGACAACGATGCAGACGGCTTGCTGCGTGTTTCGGACAGACTGGACAGCCTGGGACTTGTCCGCTACGATTTCCTGACCGTAACCGGGTACGAACCGCAGTCGTTCAACGGATACTTCATCTTCGATCCGCTGTGCCTGGTGGACCTTGCAGCCAATCTGGACAGTTCCCGGCCTTTCTCCGACCAAATAGCCGGGCAGCCTGTCCCGATGGCCCCTTCGACGGACAACAAACTGTCAGGTGGCAACATCCTGTGCAATTACTACATCCTTCAACCCGGCCAGACCCTCGAACTGGCGGTCGGTTGCGCGGGCTATTGTGAAACCGCCGCCCTTTCTCTCTCCGGCAACGTCACGGCCACTTTCGATGGCAGTGATTCGTATTACTGCACCTTCCCGGAGGAAACGACCGCCCGCATCGTCCTGACGAACCATTCCGGGAAAACCGAAGCGGTTCTGTTCGCCATCAATGCAGAATAAAAGCGCAGGCCGTTGAGCCTGCGCTTTCTGTAGCTGTTTTGACGAGGGTTAGAGTTCCACCTTCGTGGGTTTGACCATATTCTTCGGATCGAGGATCTTGTCGAGCTGTGCTTTGGTGAGGTAGCCCTTGTCGAGCACCAGCTGATAGACGCTGCCGCCGCTGACAAGCGCTTCTTTTGCGACCTCGGTGCACTTGGCATAGCCGATGTACGGCTTGAGGGCCGTCACGATACCGATGCTGTGTTCTGCCAGGGCCTTGCAGTGCTTTTTGTTGGCGGTGATGCCGTCCACGCACTCGATACGGAGGGTGTTGAGGGCGTTCTTCATCCATGTCTGCGATTCGACAATCGATTCGACGAGTACCGGTTCCATCACGTTCAGCTCAAGCTGGGCGGCTTCGGAAGCCATGGTGATGCAGGTGTCGTTGCCGATGACCTTGAAGCATACCTGGTTGGTGACTTCGGGGATCACGGGGTTGACTTTGCCCGGCATGATGGAGCTGCCCGGCTGCTTCGGCGGCAGGTTGATTTCGGCCAGGCCGGTGCGGGGACCGGAGGCAAGCAGACGCAGGTCGTTGCAGATCTTCGAGATGCGGATGGCGAGGTTCTTCAGCATGGCGTGGTAGCATACCATGCAGGAGGTATCGTTGGTAGCCTCGACGAGGTCTTTGGCCAGCGTGATCTTCCAGCCGGAGATCTCCTTGATGTGCTGGGTGCAGGCTTCAGCATAACCCGGCTCGGCGGTGATGCCGGTACCGATGGCGGTGGCGCCCATGTTGATGACGAGGAATTCCTGCGCGGCGGCATCCAGGCGTTTCATTTCCGTCTCGACGGCGGTGGCGAAAGCGCCGAAGGTCTGGCCGAGGGTCATCGGCACGGCGTCCTGCAGCTGCGTACGGCCCATCTTGATGATGTTGGCGAAGCTGCGCTGCTTGGCACGGAACGCTTTGGCCAGTGCTTTCATCGCGGCCATCAGGTCCTGGTGGATCATGTAGAGGCCCAGATGCATGGCGGTCGGGTAGGCGTCGTTGGTCGACTGGGCCATGTTGATGTGGTCGTTCGGGTGGATGAACTGATATTCCCCGTGTTTCTTGCCCAGGATCTCGAGGGCGCGGTTGGCGATCACCTCGTTGGCGTTCATGTTGGCGGAGGTGCCGGCGCCGCCCTGGATCATGTCGATCGGGAAGTGCTCGGTGTGCTTGCCTTCCATGAGCTCCTTGCAGGCGGCCACGACGGCGTTGGTGATTTCATCGGAGACCAGGCCGAGGTCATGGTTGGCCAGGATGGCGCCCATCTTGACGATACCAAAGGCCTTGACGAACTCCGGGTGGTCACCCAGGAGGTTGCGGCTGATGTCGAAGTTCTCGATGCAGCGGAGGGTCTGTACGCCGAAGAGCGCTTCCATGGGAACGTCCTTGTCACCCAGCAGGTCGTGTTCGGAACGGGTCTTGCCCGAAGTTTTGAATTTGTATTCGATCATGGTTGTGTAGTTATATGGAGGTTTTATGATTAGGCAAAGAATTTTTCGACGCGGCTCAAGGCGGTCGGCAGGGAGAAGATCACGACCCGGTCGTAGGGCTTGATGCGGGTGTCACCCACGGCGATGATCGTCTCGTTGCCCCGGATGATGCCGCCGATGACAGCGTCTTTCGGGAAGCGGAGGTTGCGGATCGCATCGCGGGTAACAGGACTGTCGGGATTGACAATGTATTCGATGACCTCGGCGTCCGACCCGCCCAGTACTTTCACGGTGCGGACCTTGGTGCTCATGGTGAAACGGAAGATACGGCCGGCCGTGATGATCTTCTTGTTGATGACGGCATCGACACCCATCCCTTCAGCCAGTTTGATGTATTCGATGTTCTCGACCTCGGCGATGGTTTTGGACACGCCCATCTTCTTGGCTGCCACACAAGCGAGGATGTTGGTCTCGGAACTGGAGGTGACGGCCACGAAAGCGTCACAACTCTTGACGTCCTCCTCATAGAGGAAGTCGGAGTTGCGGCCGTCGCCGTTGATCACGAGCGTCCGGTCAAGATTCTCCGAAAGGACCTCGCAACGCTCGCGGTTGATCTCGATGATCTTCACGAATTCGGCACTTTTCTCGAACTGCCGGGCCACCATCTCGCCGATGCGTCCGCCGCCCAGGATTGTGATGCGCTTGATGTCGAGATACCGTTTGCCGGACCAGGACATCAGTTCGTCCACATATTCCCGCTTGGAGACCACGTAGAGCATGTCGCCCCGCTTGAACTGGGTGTCGTGCTGGGGGATGATGGTTTCACCGCCCCGGGTGACCGCCACGACGCGGAAGGGCAGGCTGTCGGCCGGGTAAGGGAAATCGGCCGCCGACTTGTTGAGCATCTTCGACCCTTCCTCGATGCGGAAGACGACCATCTGCAGCTGCCCGCGGGCGAAATCCACGAAATCCGACACGTCGGACTGCTTGAGCAAGTCGCCGATCTCCGTGGCAGCAATCTTTTCGGGATAGAAGAGAAGGTCGATGCCCAGTTCGGTGAACATCAGTTTATTGTCGTAGTTGAGGTATTCTGCGTTGTTAATGCGGGCCGTCACTTTCTTGGCGCCCATCTTTTTGGCGATAAGCGCAGCTACCAGGTTCACATCCTGCTCCTTGGCGGGACTGACGGCCACGAAAAGGTCCGCCTTGTCCACGCCGGCTGACTTGAGGATGCCGATGGAGGTGGGGTTGCCCTGGACCGTGAGCACGTCCATGCTCTCGCTTACAAGCGCGAGCCGCTCTTCGTCGTGGTCGATGATGGTGATTTCGTGGTAGCCTTCACTCAGCATCTTGGCCAAGTGGCATCCGACTTCTCCGGCTCCTGCAATGACGATCTTCATGGTATCTCTAATGTAGTTTGGCGCCGATGAGCGTCATGAATTCATTCCGGGTCCGGATATCTTTGAGAAAAGTTCCCGTGAAGGCCGAGGTGGTCGTCACGGAGTTCTGTTTCTGGATACCGCGCACCTGCATGCACATGTGGGCGGCTTCGATGACCACGGCCACGCCGAGCGGGTGCAGGGTCTCTTGGATGCAGTCGCGGATCTGGACGGTAAGTCGCTCCTGGACTTGAAGCCGGCGGGCGTAGGTCTCGACCACACGGGCGATTTTGCTCAGTCCGGTAATATATCCGTCAGGGATATAGGCCACGTGTGCCTTGCCGTAGAAGGGGAGCAGGTGGTGCTCGCACATGGAGTAGAGCTCGATATCCTTGACCACGACCATCTGGTGGTATTCCTCCTTGAACATGGCCGAGCGCAGGATTTCCGCACCGTCCTCATCCTGTCCCTTCACCAGGAACTGCATGGCACGCGCGACGCGCATCGGCGTTTTCAGCAGGCCTTCGCGGTTCGGATCTTCTCCGAGCAGCCTGAGGATTTCCCGGTAGTGGTCGGCGAGTTCCCCGGTTACGGGGTCGTTGTAGATTTCCAGCTTCTGATACGACATGGCTGCTAGTAAAAGTATGGCAAGTTACGAATATTATTTCATTTTTCGGAAAATATTCTTAATTTGGAGCATTAAACGCACATTTATGCAGATTCTTTTCCTGGCAGCCGTCGAATTTGAACTGAATGTCGCCCGGGCGCTCAGGCGCGGCGGGGACGATCGGTTCCTCTGCGGCGGAATGGGCCCGGAAGCGACACGCCGAACGCTGGAAGCGGAGTTCTCCGCCGGCCGGCGTTTCGACCTGGCGGTCAATTTGGGAATCGCCGGCAGCTACGTCGACTGTTTCCCGGTTGGCCGTGTTGTCCAGGTTGTCCGTGAGCAGTACGGAGGTCAGTCTGGCGCCCTGCTGGCCAATCCGGCACCACCGGAATTGTTCGCAGCGCTTCCACAAGTGACGGGCAATACCGTTCCCGCACTGGAAGCCCGTTATCGCAGCGTCGAGGCAGAGATTGAGACGATGGAAGGCGCTGCTTTCTTCGAAACCTGCCTCCGTTACGGCATTCCCTTCGCCGAAATCCGCGCCGTCTCGAACCGCGTCGGCGAGGAGGACCGCTCCCGCTGGGACATTCCCCTGGCCCTCCGCAATCTGCAAGATGCCCTCCAACCCCTGTCATGCTGAACGAAGTGAAAAAACTCTCCCTGGCCTTCTCCTCCTGCCCCAATGACACGTTCATGTTTCACGCCCTGGTCCACGGTCTGGTCGATACCGAAGGACTGACTTTCGACGTCGATATCCACGATGTGGAAGAACTCAACGAACGTGCGCAGCACGATCGCTATGACGTGACCAAAATGAGCTATCACGGCTGGTTCACGGTCCGCGACCGGTATGCCCTGCTTTCTTCCGGATCTGCCCTGGGCTGGGACTGTGGCCCGTTGCTCGTCCGCCGTGCCTGCGACGAGTCCGTGATGCAGCGCCCTGGCTTGCGCATCGCCGTCCCGGGCCGCTTCACTACGGGAGCTCTGCTTTGTACGCTGGCCTATCCCGGTCTGGGGGAGCAGATTCCGATGCTTTTCTCCGACATCGAAAGCGCTGTTTCCTGCGGGGAGGTGGATCTCGGGGTCCTGATCCACGAAGGACGCTTCACTTACCGGGACAAAGGCCTGGAACTGGTCCGGGATCTCGGCGCCTGGTGGCAGGAGACGTCGGGATGTCCGATTCCGCTCGGCCTGATTGCCGTCAGAAAGTCGCTTGGCCCGGAAATTGCGGCCCGTTTCGACCGTGTGCTGCACCGGAGCATCTCCTATGCGTTCGCCCATCCGGAAGCCTCGCAAGATTATGTCGCCTCGTACGCCCGCGAGTTGTCGGCAACAATCCAGCGGAAACATATCGACCTGTTCGTCAACCGATTCTCCCTTGATTTGGGGGAAGAAGGCCGCCGGGCCGTCGATACTTTATACGAACGCTATGAGAGAGATTATTTGCGTAGAGGGCGTCACGAAGTTGTACCGCACGGGCGACAGTGTGGTGCGGGCGCTTGACGGAGTGGACCTCCGTATCCGGGAAGGAGAATTTGTCGCCATCATGGGCCCTTCAGGCTCCGGAAAATCAACACTGATGAATCTGCTCGGCTGTCTCGACACACCGACGGAAGGCCATTACCGGCTGGACGGCTGTGACATCGGCAGCCTCGACGATGACCGGCTTTCGGAGATTCGGAACCGGAAGATCGGTTTCGTGTTCCAGTCGTTCAATCTGCTGCCGCGTCTGAACGCGCTGGAGAACGTGGCGTTGCCGCTTTCTTATGCAGGAGTCGGAAAGGAGGCACGACTGCTTCGGGCGGCTGAGGCCTTGCAGCGGGTTGGCCTGGCAGACCGGGCGTTGCATTTGCCCGACGAACTGTCTGGCGGTCAGCGGCAGCGAGTGGCCGTGGCCCGGTCTCTTGTCACCCGTCCGGCCATCATTCTGGCCGACGAGCCGACCGGTAACCTCGACTCGGCCACGACCAAAGAGGTAATGAAACTTTTTGAGGCCATCCATCGTAAAGGAAATACAATCATATTAGTTACCCATGAGGAAGACGTCGCCCGCCATGCCGGGCGGATCGTCCGACTCCGGGACGGAAAAATAGAAAGCGATGAAAATCTACACCAAGACCGGTGATGCCGGCACTACTTCACTGGTAGGAGGAACGCGCGTGAGCAAGGCGCATCCCCGCGTCATGGCCTACGGCGACCTCGATGAACTCATCAGTCTCCTCGGCGTGCTCCGTTGCGAGACCGAAGATGAGGACCTTCCCCTGCGCCGCATCCAAATTCATCTGATGAACGCGAGCGCCCACCTGGCCAATGACGGCCGCTCCACCAAACTCAAACCGCTCGACGAAGGTGAAACCGCTTTTCTCGAGTCTGAAATCGACCGGATGACGGCGCTGCTGCCTCCCCAGACGGCCTTCATCCTCCCCGGCATGCCGCACGCCTCTTCACTGGCCCACGTGGCCCGCACCGTATGCCGTCGCGCCGAGCGCAGCGCCGTGCAAATCGAGGATCAGACCGATCAGGACAAGGCTGCGATCCGATACGTTAACCGCTTGAGCGACTATCTATTCACTTTGGCAAGATACTTGAGCAGAGGTTGCGATGACAACTGGTTGCCGTAAATAATTGAAAAAAAGTTTGTTGTATTGTTTTTTTTATATCTTTGCGGCCCCAAACCGGGAGAGTAACATTTTTAAAACACATACGCACAATGTATTGGACACTTGAGCTCGCATCAAAACTGGAAGATGCACCCTGGCCCGCAACCCGCGAGGAATTGATTGACTATGCCACCCGTTCGGGAGCCCCGCTCGAAGTGATCGAGAACCTGGAAGATCTCGAAGAAGACGGCGAAGTCTACGAATCCATCGAAGATATCTGGCCCGACTATCCGACCAAAGACGACTTCTTTTTCGATGAGGAAGAGTATTGATCTGACAATCAGATAGTTAAAAAGAATCCCGCGGCAAAACCGCGGGATTCTTTTTTTCCTCGATGGGAGTGGCTCATAGATTCCTACCACTTGTTGTCACGGTTTTTATCCAGCCGGTAACAGAGAGTAAGAGGAAATCTGTGTAGTACCTTCTTAGGCCATGCAAATATAGGCTTCAAGCGCACCGTCGGCGGCCGTGTTGAAGCTGACGGCCTTGGCGCCCTGGTTGAAAAGCGTCATGATCTGCTCGGGCAGGCCGTACGCGTCGTCAGAAATCTCCCGTAGCAAGCGGTCGAAATCTTCTAATGTCTCGGTTTTCGAGAGCAACTGATCGGGGCGGACGTTCCGGTAATAGGGGACAAATATGGCCCGCGGGACTGTGATTCCACAATCCTCCGGAGCTGGGTAGTGCTGTTTAAAGAACCAGACAATCAGGCTCTGAATCACTTTCGGATAGCTGTTCCCGAAACGCACGCGCTGAATCGGAACCCGCTCTGAGGGTTTGTCGGTCGGCGCAGGGATAGGTTGCTGGTCCGGTGAGCTCTGTTGCGAGGGTTCAAATTCGGCCTGCATTGCGTAGATACGGTTGCGCAGGAATCCATAGAGTTCATCGAGCGTCTCGTAACGGTTCATCTCCGCAACGGAAACCGGCTTGCCGATGCGCATGGGGATGCGCATGCCCTGTTTGTTAATCGTCTCATTGACCAGGTTTGCGGTTCGCAGCAACGGGTGGATTCTGCCCAGCCGATGGAAACGTTCAGAACATCCGCCTTCGAAATAAACAGGCAGTACCGGGCAATTGCACGTCCGGATGAATTTGACGATGGACGTCGGCCACGGACAGTCTTCAATGATGCCCTTCTCCCACGCAGTGCGCTCTTTCCTGGGCTGATAGGTGGCCACCGCACCCGCTGCAAACAGGCCGAGGCAGCCGCCTTCCTTGATGTGTTTCAGGGCGTTCCGGATTCCCGTCAGATTACCCCGGGCACCGGTTCCGTCGCTGGTGAAGGGATTCACAGGAAACATAACCTGCTTCATCTCCGGTACCTTGCCGAGCAGGAAAGTGCTGACTGTGCGGTAGTCGGGGCGGATATGGCCGATCAGATCGAGCGTCATCATGCCGTCCAGGCCGCCGTAGTGATGGTTGGCCAGCATGATGAAAGGTCCCTTGCGCGGAACGTATTCCAGTTGCTCGGGTTTAATGTCATATCCGACCCCCACTTCTTTCATGGCACGGGCCGCAAAATCATTGGCATTTCCGCCCGCACAACGTGCGTAATGCTCGTTTGCCTTGTCCAGCCCCATCATCCGCATGGCAGCCGCAGCGACCAGACTTCCGACCGGCCCACGCATTTTGATTGCCTCCTGAAGTTCCTTTTGGGTAATCAGGACGGGTTTCTCTTCCGAAGCTTGTATCGTTTTTTTGCTGGCGTTCATTTTACAAAGATAACAAACATTTTTGTAACATAGCCGGCATCACCCCGGGAATGACCGGTTTCCATTCTTTTTTGTACGAATATGAGCATCGCTTTGTTTTTTTGTGTATCTTTAATATTTATTTGAATATTAATGCCGATTCCTATATCATGAAGAAACTATTCCTTACGATCGTTCTCGCCTGTCTGGTGGTTGGTGCGTATGCGCAGATTCTGCCCAGTGCCTATCCGGAGGCTGATTCCATTGCTTTTGCCAAGGTCCGGGCCCGGATGGATTCGATCCGACAATACCGACCCACAGTCGGTCTTGTCCTGGCTGGTGGCGGCGCGCGCGGACTGGCGCACTTGGGTGTGATCAAATACATGGAAGAACTGGGTATCCCGGTGGATATTGTCACAGGTACCAGCATGGGCGGCCTCGTAGGCGGTCTGTACGCCCTGGGCTACAAGCATGACCAGTTGGATTCCCTGATCCGGGACATCAACTGGCCCGTGATGATGTCGGACAATATCCCGAACAACTATATCGGGTACCGGCTCCGGAAATATCGTGATCGTTTCCTCATCCGCATTCCTTTCCATTATGATGACGAGGATCTGGCCGAGCGCATCCGGCAGGAGCAGGCCTGGGATAAGATCGAAGCGGAATCCCAGAGTGGCTCTTCCGAGTCGCTCCGGAATGCGATGAACAAAATCGGCATCGGCATGCCGGACGGCTATCTGTACGGCCTTAATGTCCGAAATACCCTCAGTTCCGTCAGCGTGGGCTATCAGGACAGCATCAGTTTCGCTGACCTGCCTATTCCGTATGCCTGCGTCGCAACCGATTTATATGCGCTGGCCCCGAAATACTGGACGGAAGGCAGCATCACGACCGCCATGCGTTCCACGATGGCCATTCCCTTCTATTTCCGAGCGGTCCGTGGCGGTGGTGAAGTGCTGCTGGACGGCGGTATGCGCAACAACTTCCCGGTGGACCTGGCCAAGGAGATGGGCGCCGACATCATTATCGGCTCCGATATGTCCAACCGTCGCGAGCTCGACGAATTGAACTCCCCGATGGACTTCCTGTTCCAGACCATCACGCTTTTGTCTTCCACCGCCTTCGAGCCTGCAAAGGAGATGACCGATCTCCACGTGCACCACGAATTGAAGGGTTACAACATGCTTTCTTTCGATGACGCGAGCGTGGACGACATCATCGATCAGGGTTATCAGAACGCCATCGCCCACAAAGAGATGTTTGAATCCGTCGCGGCCGCCGTGGCCGGCAAGGCCGAGCCCCAAGTCAGCCACCACGCGCCCGCCATCAACCTGGCCCAGACGGCGGTTCAGGTCAAAGACATCAAGTTTACGGGCATCAGCGACGATGAACGGAGCAGTATCCTGCATCCCAGGGATTTCCCCGCTACCGACCTGTACGACCGGGACATGGTTGAGAAACTGCTCAATAAAATCTACGGAACCAACGCCTTCCAGTCGGTCACCTACCATTTTGAAGGAAGTGAGGCGCCGTTTACCCTGGTGTTCGATTGCCAGAAAGGCCAGACCAACGATTTCGCCCTGAGTCTTCGCGCCGATACCGACGAGGCTGTGGCGGTCGCAGTACACCTGGGACTTGGCACCCGCCGGCTCTCCGGTTCCCGCCTGACGACCGACCTGAGACTGGGCACGAATCCTGCCCTGACCGTCGATTGGGCTGTCAAGTCGAAGATCGGTCTTCCGACGTTCGGCGTAGCCGCACGGGCACGAGTCATGAACACCAATTCCGGCTGGGGATCCGCCACGTATGACAAACTCTTTTCTACAGCCGTGGATGCCTACCTGGAAGACTCCCGGATGCGCCTCGGATCTATGCGGATCGGCTTCACAGCTGAGATGGACCCCTATGAACATTACCTGACACGCGATGAAGAATGGGAAGGCTGGGATTGGAAGAGCTACTGGCTCTCCGCTTTTGCGACTTTCAAGATCGATACGTTCAATGACGGTTATTTCCCGACCCGGGGCTTCCGCCTGTCGCTCGACGGACGTTACGTCTTTAAGGGATATACCATCGATCTGGATGACCGTATCTATCACGCCTCGGAGTCCTATACGACGAAAGACGGCGTGGTCCCGACCTATCTGGTCGCCCTGGCTTCTTTCGAAACAGCGATTCCTCTCGGTAATCATTTTGCGATTCTTCCCAAACTCCATTTCGGCATGGATTGGGCGGCGGCACTCAGGGACAATTCCCTTAGTGACACTTCGTACGAGGATCTTTTCAACCCCAAACATCTGGTCACTCTCGGCGGATTCATGCCGAACCGCTATACGGAGCGCCAGATTCCGTTTTTCGGATTTTCGACAGGATACCGGAATTGCCTCCCGGTCGTTGCGGTCGGCCAGATTGACTTGCGTTATTGTTTCCTGAACAAGAACTACATCACGGCACGGGCCGGCATTTACAAGGATGCCTATTCTTTTCAATTGTGGCCTGAGATGGGGAGCGTCAGGGCTTACGGTGCGGAGTATGCCCGACAGTCGATGGTGGGCCCCCTCCGGATCGCTCTCCAATGGACCACTTACGTCGGCTTTTCCGGCTACGCTTCAATCGGTTTTGAGTTTTAACCCCTCTTGCTGATGCACATCCGTTTCCAGCTCCGATGGCTTCTCGCAGCGCTGTTGTGCCTGCTGTCCGTTCTTCCGGCACGTGCCGACGGACCGGACGATGATTTCCGGATTACACTGACCGAGCTGCTTCCGGAACTCCGGAACGCTTATCAGGATGCACTGGCTTCCGACTCTCTGCTGCTGGACAACAGTGTACGTCGCCAGGAACTGTCTGAAATCATCCGGGCTGCCGACGAAGTCACCATCATGCTCTATACCCAGCAGCCTGAGTTTGCCTTCGATATGGCTTTCGCGCTGGAGAAAGTGTCTGATGTGTACGCTTCTTTCCACGATCAAGCCAGTCTGTCCGACAAGTACCTGATTGCCTCCCGCTCCGGCTTCCGCCGCTACTCCCTGCTGGGAGAGACGCTCCGCGACATGTATATGAGCCACCCGATGGATTCCCTGCTGGTGACGGATACCCTGCTGCAAGAGCTCGCGCCTCCGCCGCCCCTGCAGGAAGAGAATCCTGAAGAACAAGCCCTGCTCGACAGTTGCCTGTATTACTCCGATGCGCTTGCGGCCATGTACGGCAGTTCCGTGCTGCTGGCGCTGCAGGACAGCATCGCCTACGCAGAGACCGAACGCCGGCTTAAGCAAGCCTATGAGTATGCCCAGGAGAACTACGCCCAGACGCAGCGGAACATCTTCATCGGCGGGAACGTCAATGTCGTCAGCATCGTCAAGAACTGGGACACTTTCATTGATCGGGTTAAAAGTGACCTGAAAGCCCGTTTCCGGCCGGATGACACCGTCGAGGAAGCTGGTGTTTTGAGTGGCCGAAGCATTCCCCGCTATGCCCTCCTCTCCCTGATCGTCCTGTTGGCGTCCTTTCTGGTCGCCGGCGTCCTCACGATGCTGGCGTGCAAGTTTATCCGGAACGAGAACATCCGGGCGTTCCGGCCCATTCTGTCGGCCATTCTGGCTATCCTGCTGTTTGTCCTGACCATCCTGCTCGCCCGGGGTGAACCGGGCAATCCGTACTGGCGGATGGCGTATCGGTTGCTGAGCCAGTTCTTCTGGCTCACACTGGCCATTTTTGTCTCCCTTCTGATCCGGGTTCGCGGCTCCCAGGCCCGTGCTTCCCGAAATCTCTACATTCCCACCCTGTTGCTGGCCTTCCTGAACATCCTGCTTCGTGCCGTGTTCCTGCCGGCCAGCCTGGTGCCGCTCATCTTCCCGCCGGCCCTGCTTTTGTTCATCATCTGGCAGACGGTGACGAATATCCGAAACCGTACGAAAATCAACCGGAACGATCTCCGGTATATGTGGATTTCCGTGGGTGTCATGGGTGCAGCGTGCGTGCTTTCTTTGTGCGGCTATTCCATGGTCGGCGTGCTCCTCTTCACCTTCTGGACCTTCCAGCTGGCCTTGCTGCACACCATCACCACGCTCTATTTCCTGATGAAGCGTTACTATGAGAACCGCGTGAGCCGGCGGAAAGCCCGCTTCCATGTGGAGAATCCGGCCCTTCCGCTGGAAGACAAAGACGCCTTCATCGAAGTTACCTGGATTTACGACCTGCTTCGGATGGTCATCGTCCCGATGGCCATCCTGCTGTCGTTCCTGGTGAGTCTCCAGCTCACTTCCCGGGCCTACCAACTCTCCCTGACCGGGGCGGACTTCCTGCGCGCGCCTTTGTTCCAACGGCAAGGGTTCCAAAGTCTGACCCCGCTCAACATCCTGCTGGTCATCGCGCTCTTCTTCATCTTCCGCTACCTCATCTACCTGATTAAAGCGATGGCCCGGATTATCAAGCTCCGCAGCCTCATTGCGAAGAAGACTCCCGCCGAGCTGCCCCTCAAGGAATCGGACGTGAACCTGTCGTTGCCCAATGCACTCTTCACCCTGCTGGGTTGGCTGGTTTATCTGATTATCGTCTTTGTCATCCTTCACTTGCCGACCAGAGCCATCACCACGATTACGACCGGTTTGGCCGCCGGTGTCGGTTTCGCCTTGAAGGATTTGATCAATAATTTCTTCTATGGCGTGCAACTGATGGCCGGGCGTATCCGCGTAGGCGACAAGATCGCCTGCGACGGCGTCCGTGGCATCGTCAAGCGGGTAAGCTACCAGACTACGCTGGTGGAGGAGGAGGACGGCTCCTACATCGCTTTCACCAACACGGAACTCTTCACCAAGAAGTTCCGGAACCTGAGCAGCGGCCGCAACTACGAGTTCCTCAAGATTCCGGTCGGCATCCGCTACGGGTCGGACATCGAGAAAGCTCGCAAAGTCATTTTGGAAGCACTCAAACCGCTGATGACGCAGGACAAGGCCGGCCACGACATTGTAGATCCCACGTTCCCGATCGACGTCCGTTTCGACAGTTTCGGCGAGAGTTCCGTGAACCTGGTCGTGGCGCTCTATTCAACGGTGGAGACACACTATACTTTCCCTGCGCGTGCCAAGGAAGCCATTTACAATGCTTTCCGTGAGAACGGCATCGAGATTCCGTTCCCGCAGCAGGATGTCTATATCAAGACGGAATAAGCTGTTCTACCACGCTTGCAGTTGCCGACGCACGGCTTCCCGGTAGAAAGTCCGTCGTTGCTCCTGGGTGATCCGGTAACGGACAAGCCGGGTATCGGCGGAAAGGCCGTCGTCGAGATTGCACGCAAACAAGTCGTTCACATCGGCCAGGTAGAGTTGATTGTAGCGCTGGTCCTGGTATTTCTGCAGTTGCAGCGCATAGTTCATCGTCTTGAAGGCGTCGCCTTCGCCCAGGTCGTCCTTGCTGAAAATGAAGAGTCCCATCTGTTCGAACCGGCCGTAGAATCCGTTGCCCACTTTGGCGATCTTGCTTTCCAGGATCCGGCGCAGGGGAAGGGCCATCTGCCAGTATTCCAACTCCCGGGAGCCGATGAATCTGCCGCCCCGCAGACCAAATGCATAGCCGGATTCCAGGATTTCGTCGAGTTCGTCGCTGTCCGGGCCGGACTTTGTGATGCCGGCCAGATTTTTCAGGAGTGCTTCGCCACTCTTCTTGTTCTCATCCATGGCCCGTGTGACCTCGATGCCCACGGAATGGCCGTCCGGTGACTGCAGGTCCGGCCGGTCGCGGTTCACGAGTTCCCCGTACACACCGCCCAGCAGTGCTGTGAGTGCAATCTGGGCATATTGTTCAAAAAAGCAGGTATCGTACTTGCGCGGGGGCATGGACTCCTGGGTCAGTGTTTCTTGAGGAGATGGCGCAAGCGGTTGCGGAGCTCCTCGAAATTGGGGAGCGTGATGTGGCGGCGGGTCTTTTCGGGATGGATCTCGTCGAATTTGATCAGGATACCGGCTTCGATCACGTCGCCGAACTCGTCGTTGATGCCCGCGCCGAACGACTTCATGGTCGGGGAGAGATTCATGTACGTGTTTACCAGCGGTGGGATGTTGACGCCCATCTTCTGGATTTCGTGCTTGAGGATCTTGTAGTCTTCCCGGAAATCGTCTTCCGTGAACAGGGCCTCGAAACGCTTGGACAGTTTGAGGCGGACCGGCTTCTTGGGAATCACCATGCGGTCGATGCGGCTTCGCAGCGCGTTCTGTTTGATGCCGAAGTGTTTTTTGAGGAAGAAAAGCAGCATCTGGAGTCCCTCTTCGGGGAAGGAGGGATAGATGGTCATCTTGCCGAAGAAATACTCCATCCGCCCCTTGTAGAGCAGGATCAGGCCACCCAGCCCGTCGAAGAGGTTGTCGAGCGAATAAAGGCTCTTCATGCCGTGCTCCGAACTCTGGTATTCGGGACGGATAAAGGAGCGGCTCAGTTCAATCGTCTTGAGGAAAGCCCCGTGCAGGTAACGCTTCGTGAAGCGGAACAGGTGCGAAGACGGCATGATGGGCTGCCCGAACCGGTCGTACATCACATCATCGCACAGCACGTAGCGGTACCCGCCGATGATGCACTCGGCTTCCGGATCCCAGAGGACGAGCTGCTTGTACTTGAAAGCGCCGTCCAGGTCGAAGGCGTCCAGGTCCACGGTCCTGCCGGTGCCGCCACCACCGGCGCGGAAGGCGATCTCCCGGAGCCGGCCGATCTCGCGCAGTACGTTGGGCGCGCATTGGTTGTCCACGATATAGAGCTTGTTGCCCGCATGATTGGTGTCGCGCAGGAACCGTTCCTGCGTCAGTTCAGCCTTGAGCAGCTCCTTGTCCACCGGAGCGATGATCTCTTCCTGTTTCATGGGTTAATCCTCCTTTTTCAGTTCATAGACTTTTTCCCGGACCCATGCGGCCCAGTCGGCGTCCCGCTTCTCCGCAGTGAAGGTCTGCCAGGGAATCGGCTTGCCGAAGACCAGCCGATACGATTTGTGCTGGCACTTGTAAAGTTCGTCCGGCAGGGTCAGCATGGCGATGTTGAGCTTGAGCTTCAATAGGTTCCGCAGCTTGTCGAGTCGGTAGAACCGCTTCGAGTTCTGGCCGCTGAACCACATGGGAATCACGTCGCGCTGTGACATCCGGCTCTTGGTGATGAAGGTCTTCTTCCAGGGAAGGTCCTGCACGACACCGTCGATTTTGCGTGAGCACAGGCCAGCCGGGAAAATGATGACCTGACGGTCGGAATTGAAGGCATTGTTGATCAAGCCCACCAGGTCGGCGCTCTGCCCGCCCATCTTGTTGACGGGGATGGTGTATTCGGCGATTGGCTTGATGGCCATCAGGAAGTCGTTGGCGGGAACCACGATGTTGCCGTTGTATTTCCGGCCGATCGTGCCGATGATGCTCATTGCGTCGATGGCGCCTAGCGGATGATTGCCCGCAAAGGTGAAGCGACCTGTGTCGGGCAGGTTTTCCAGCCCTTCCACGGTGAGGTGGACGTCGTAGTAATCCAGCGATTTCTCGGCGAATTCCACGCCGAGGTACCCCTTGCTCAGGTATCCGTTGAGATGGTCCTGGTGGATGAAGCGTTTCAGCCAGTTCAGAACGAACTGGGGCACTTTCTTTTCGCCGAATCGGCTCTTGACGATCTGGTCGAGATCGAGGATGACGGTTTCGTTGACGGGCATAGGCTTAGGTTTCGGAAGGGTGGTTCAGTTGGAGGAGCGGGTCGATGTGTTCGCGGCTGTTGCTCAGACGCGGCACCTTGTGCTGGCCGCCCAGTTTGCCGCGCTGCTTCAACCAGGCGCTGAAGAGTCCCGGACGGGCAACCACAACTTCGAGCGGCTGGAGTGTGATGTCCTTGAAACGCTTGGCTTCGTAATCGCTGTTGATTTCCTGGAGGTGCCGGTCAAGCGTGGCGGCGAACTGCGCCAGGTCGGCGGGTGGCCGTGCGAATTCGATGAGCCACTGGTGGCGGCAGTGACCCTTGTCGTCCATGAAGACGGGAGCCGCGGTGTATTCCAGCACTTCGGCGCCGGTCTCCCGACAGGTGCGCGCAAGGCCCTGCTCAGCATTATCGACGATCAACTCCTCGCCGAAGGCGTTGATGAAATGCTTCGTCCGGCCCGTGATGACGAACTTATAGGGATTCTTCGAAGTGAAGCGCACTGTGTCGCCGAGGATGTAGCGCCACAGGCCGCAGCAGGTAGAGATGACCATGGCATAGTTGCGGCCGGTCTCCACGCCCCAGACGGGAATGATTGTCGGATTCCGCCGGCCGAACTCCTCCATGGGAATGAATTCGTAGAAGATATCGTAATCGAGCATCAGGCGCATTGCCGGATCGGCCGGGTCGTCCTGAATGCCGAAGAAGCCTTCGCTGGCGTTGTAGGTCTCCATATAGTGCATCTTGGGCGATGCAATCAGCCGTTCGTACTGTTTGCGGTAGGGCGTGAAGGCTACACCGCCGTGGAAGAAGACCTCCAACTCGGGCCAGACTTCGTCAATCCGGCTCTTCCCGGAAATCTCCAGTACCCGGTCGAGCACCGAGAGCATCCAGGAAGGAACGCCGCTGATGTTGGTCACGTTCTCCTGGAACGTTTCCCGGGCGATCCGGTCGCGCTTTTCCTCGAAATCAGAGAGCAGTGCCGTTTCTTTCTTCGGCACGCGGACCAGATTGGCCAGCGGATTGATGTTCTCGATAAGGATGGCGCTCAGGTCGCCGACCAGCGAATCTTTCAGATTATAGTTCGGAGCGTGGCTGCCGCCCAGGATCAGGGCCTTGCCGTCGAAAAGCCGGCTCTCCGGATGGTTGGCCAGATAGAAGGCTACGGAATCGTAACCACCCTGGAAATGAGCTTTCTGCAGTCCGTCCGGACTGACGGGGATGAATTTGGATTTGTCGTTGGTCGTCCCCGAGGACTTGGCGTACCACTTGACTTTGCCGGGCCAGAGAACATCGCTCTCTCCGTGGCGCATCCGGTCGATGGACTCCTTCAGTTCTTCGTAGGTATTGACAGGCACAGAGTCGGCGAAATCTTCATAGCTGCGGACGGCCGCGAAGGCATGGGTGCGGCCGTACTCGGTATCTTTGGCTTTATGGGTCAGCCAGCGGATGACCTCCCGCTGGGCGGCATCGCCGTTGTGCGCCTGCCGGGCCAGCTCCCGCTGGCGGGGTTCGAAAGTCAGTCGGGCAAGGGTAGTCAGACTCATGGTTCTCTCATTTTTTATCGAAGGGTTCCCCGGATGGTTCCGACGGAGAGGCTGATGGCGAATTTCAGCGGGGTGCGGCGGGCGTCGTCGGTAAGGGTCAGGCTGAGTGCGTCCTTGCCTTCCTGGGAAAGGGTCACTTCGATGACCGGGGTCTGTTTCCCGTTGAAACGGATGGTTTTTTTCGTGCAGGAAGCGATGGTCACGGGGAGCGCATCGTGGTCAAGCAGCAGGGCGTTGCTGCCGACAGCGGGCGTCCCGTGGCTATAGTCCAAGGTGCGGAGCCACCAGATCATGCCCAGCATGTCGCGTACTGCGCCCGGCCAGTTGAGGTCCTGGTTGCGGGGCGGCCGGCTGCTCTTGGTCACGTTCATGTGGACCTTGCCGGGCGCGGACCAGGTATAGGAGCCTTTGGCCCAGTACTTCTTTTCGGTCTGGCTGCGGGTGGCGGACACCGGAGTCACCCCGGCATCCTGGCGGAACGTGGAGCCATAGGTGCAGTCGAGGGTGTAGAGCCCCGCGACGGAGGCTTTGAGCGCGGCGTCCACATGATAGTTCTCCCCGGCGGTCGCGCCCCGGAAGGTCATCGTCCCGATGTTGCCGGGAAACAGATTGTGGCGGATGCCGTAGTCCAGGTTTTCGTTGACGAACGAAAAAGACTGGGCGTCCAGGCAGGGGGCCAGCGCCAGCAGCAGGGAAAGAGATAGAAGGATTCTTTTCATGATACAGAAGACGCGATGCTATTTCTGGAAGAAATAAAACCAGGCCACCCACGCTTGCTTGAGGCCGGAATCGGCATGGCCGATGGTGCGGTAGGAGTCGTCCTGGACGGTGCCGTCACTCTTGATGTGTCCGATGGTACGGTAGGAACCGTCCTGAACGGTGCCGTCGCTTTTGATGTGTCCGATGGTGCGGTAGGAACCGTCCTGGACGGTACCGTCGCTCTTGATGTATCCGACGGTGCGGTAGGAGCCGTCCTGGACGGTGCCGTCGCTTTTGATATGGCCGATGGTACGGTAGGAGCCGTCCTGAATGGTACCGTCACTCTTGAGATAGCCGACGGTACTGTAATTGCCGTTCTGGAGCCGCTGGGCACAGGCTTCGCCGCCCGTCAGCAGGGCGGCCAGGGCCAGCAGGAGAAAGAAGAAACGTTTCATTCGTCAAAAGATTTACAGCCTTCCCATACAAAAATAGTGAAACATTCGTTAAATTTGGGAAAAAATTGTTCGACGCCCATGATTCTTTCTGCATCCTACGATGAAATCGCCCGGCTGGTCCGCGAAAAAAGCGGGCAGAATATCTGCCTCCAGTACAAAAGTGCCGATACGCTGACCGTCTCGTATGAAGCCTCGATCCCCATCCCGGTCCTCAATCGTCCGCTTACCCATACGGTATCGGCTGACGTGCAGTTGGTGGGCCTCAATCTTCCCCATGTCGTATTGCTGTTCGACGCCGGAAGGGCTGGAAACATGGCGATGGACCTGGCTTACCGGACGTTGCTCGGAAAGATGCCTCCCGGGCTGGTCGAACAGTTCTCGGACGGCCGTGCCGAGCTCAACCTGGCCGCGGTCCCGAAGCTCAAGGCGGTCTTCGAGCGCCTGAAGGTCAACAGTCTGTCGTTTTACAGCAAGTCGATCAGCCTCGACGCCGAATTCAAATGACCATGATCCGCCTGTCCCCAGATTACCCGATCGGACCCTACCGCGTCGAACGGTTCATCAAGGATGGCCTGTTCAACAGCAACTATGTGGTGAAAGATCCGGGCGGACGCCGCTGCTTCCTGAAACTCTTCGATCCAACCGCTGTTCCGTCGTCCTGGCTGGTGCACGGAGAAGTGGAGGAAATCGTGAACAGCCGCAATCTCTCCCATGAACATGTGGTATCATATGTAGCGGACGGACGGGTTTCCCTGGAAGACCAGGTGTGTCCTTATCTGGTGATGCAGTTCTTCAAGGGGGCACTCCTTTCGGAGTATCTGCAGGAAGGCCGTAAGTTTACTGAGCGGGAAGTCCGGGCGATCGCCGGGGCCGTGCTCCGGGGCCTGGTCTATCTCCGCCAGGAGGCCGGGTTGAACCATAACGACATCACGCCCCGCAATATCCTGCTCGAGGAGACGCCGGACGGGCTCGTTCCCAAACTCATTGACCTGGGCCATGCCCATGGCGACGTGTTGCAGGGAGATCCGCCTTTCCCGATGGAAGACCTGAATCTCCTCTATACGGCACCTGAGGCGCTGGACGGTGTTTTCACAGCGGAGAGCGACGCCTTTTCTGTAGCGGCACTGCTCTTTACCCTGATCTGCGGCCAGGCTCCCTGGTACCGGATGCTCGAAGGCATGGAATCCTTTGCGGAACGGAAAGCCGAAATGCAGGCTGCCCGTCGGCGCGATCCGGTATGGCCGGCTGCGCTCCATGCCAGCGAACGGGGGTTGCAGAATCTGGTGCTGACCGGTCTTCAGCTGGATCCAGCGCGGCGCCCCTTGCCTGAGCGGATGCTGGATCTGCTCTACGGGGTTCCGACGGACGAGCGGCATAAGACAGCGGACAAACAGCCGCCCAAGAAGGCAGAGCCGACAAGCGGTCTGAAAGCCACGACCGACAGTACGGAACTGAAAAAGACCATGCAGCGGGGTGCTCGTAGCGGCGGCTTTGCCGATGTGGCCGGCATGGAAGACCTCAAGAAGATGTTGACCGAGCGGGTGATCTGGGTGCTCCGCGACCGGGAGAAGGCACAGAAATACAAGCTCCTGCCGCCCAACGGCATGTTGCTTTATGGCCCGCCGGGCTGCGGCAAGACCTATTTTGCCGAGAAATTCGCCGAGGAATCACATTTCAACTACATGGTGGTCAACGGATCGGATTTGGGAAGCACCTATATTCATGGTACTCAGGGAAAAATCGCCGCACTCTTCCAGGAAGCGGCGGCCAAGGCGCCTACCGTACTCTGTTTCGACGAGTTCGACTCGTTTGTGCCGGCCCGCGGAAGCGAGGCGGCCCGCCATCGTCCCGAAGAGGTCAATGAATTCCTCTCCCAGTTGAACAACTGTGCCAAGCGCGGCATCTTCGTCATCGGCACCACCAACCGGATGGATATGATCGATCCGGCCATCTTGCGCAAGGGCCGCCTCGACCTGCTGGTCGAAGTGCCGGCGCCCGAACTGGAGACCCGCCGCCAGATGTTCCTGCATCACCTCAAAGGACGGCCCATCGCCGACGACGTCGATGCCACCCGATTGGCGGAACTGACCGACGGATACGCCTCCTCCGACATCGCATTCATCGTAAACGATGCCTCGCTGGTCGCCGCCCTCGCCGACGAGCCGGTCTCCCAGCATCATCTCGAAGACTCCATCCGCTGCAATCCTTCTTCGCTCGGGAAGAAAGCGGCGCGAACCCCCATAGGATACCGATAGCCATGGAAAACAACGACAAGAAAACCATCCGCCGCTTTGCAGTGACCAGCTACGACGCCGACGTGTCGCATTTCCTGAAGCCGGGCGCCTTCATGGACCTGGCGCAGGAAATCGCCTACGTTTCAGCCACGTCGCTCGGGTTCGGCTACGAAGACCTTCAGCGTTATGGGACGGCCTGGGTCCTGTCGCGCATGCATATCGAGTTCCCTGCTCCGCCGAAATGGCGGGACGAAGTCGAACTGCAGACTTGGCACAAGGGGTTTGAAGGTCCGTTTTACGTGCGGGATTTCCGGATGCTCGGGCCGGACGGCCAACCGGCGGTGCTGGCCACCTCCTCCTGGCTGATTATCGACGTGGCTTCCCGGCGCCTGCTCCGGCGGGAGCATCTTGCCGATCAGTTGCCGCTCGATACACAATGCTCCGACAGTGCCATTGAAGAGCCTTGCGGCAAAGTCCAGATGCCGTGTGAGGGGATGGAGGAGATTGCCGAGCACGTGGTGGCTTATTCCGACGTCGATTTCATCGGTCATGCCAACAATGCGAAATATGTGGTGTGGGCGATGGATTGCCTGGATTTTGAGACAGTCCGTACGCGCCGGGTCCGTTCCGTACGCATTAATTTCAACAAGGAACTCCTCCCTGGTGAGACTGTGGAACTCTTCCGGGCGCCGGTCGAAGGGGGCTGGGTAGTGGAAGGCCGGGTGGGAGACCGCTCTTCCTTCTGCGTGGAGATTCTTTTTGAGGCTTGAGACAGCTGGCCCTATTCAGGATTTTTCGTGCCTTTTGTGACGCTCTCCCGATACTGGGATGGCGTGACCCCTTCATTCTTCTTGAAGAAGCGCGTGAAATAAGACTGGTCGTCGATGCCCACCGTCGTGGCGATTTCAGCAATCTGCAGTTCGCCTTGCCGGAGCAGCGACTTGGCCAGGTTCAGCCGGGAAATCTCAATCCAGTCCATGGCCGAATGCCCGGTCTGGGCGCGGACAAGCCGGTTCAGGTAGTTGGGCGTAATGAACAACTCTTCGGCATAGTCTGCCACTTTTGCCGGTTTGCGGTTCCGGTTGAACACACTTTCAAGAAACTGGTTGACTACCCGGTTCCCGGGATGCGCGTCCTGGACTTTCAGCCGGCAGAGGAAGAGATCGAGCGCACTTGAGACCAGCGCGAAATCCTTGCGGCGCCAAGCGGCGAGGAGTTGTTCCAGCAAGGCATTCGTGAAAGCAGCCTCTTCGTCGCGGAAAGACTGGAGCAGCGGGTGCGGATCGTGCAGGCATTCATAGGAGACATCTTTTACGGCATGGATGGAGAAGCCACATTCGTAACTGATGTTCTCCTTGAAGTACAACACTTTGAAGGGGATATTCCGGGGAATCAGCAGCACCTGTCCGGCCTGGCAGAGCCAGGTCTGGCCCTCGATTTCCAGCAGGACTTCGCCCTCGATTAAGTAAACGAAAGAAAAGAAAGGCATTACGCTTTCCGGTACGTCCGAAACATCGAAGAATCCGTTCCGTTTTTCTTTCCGGATGGAAAAACGGAAATCCTTCATTTCTTCCCAGGGTCTCCAGTAAGGCTCGATTTTTGTCATCATTTAAAGTTTGTTACAAAATTAGGAATAATTATCCTATATTTGCAAGCCTTTTTAACAAGAAAATGAGAAAAGTTTTATTCGTTGCAATTCTGCTCTGCTGCGCATGCGCGCTTTTTGCCCAGCAAACCACGGAATGTTCTTTCACCCAGGCTCGGACTATTCAGGCTTCCGGCAAGGTGATTCGTTCGGAAGGCGTCATCTCTTTCAAGGCGCCCGACCAGCTCACGATGACCTATACCGACCCGGCCGGGGAATACCTGGTCATCTCCGGACCCATGCTCCGGTCCAATTCGCAGGGACAGCAGTTGTCGATCGACACCGATAAGAACGCCCGTTTCCGTACGCTCCGCAATACCTTGCTCAACTGCATTACCGGGGCTTATGAGCAGGCAGCCAAAGACAATGACGCCGAACTTTCCGTCTCAGAGAAGAGCGGTAAGAAGATCGTCTCGATGAAAGCGCGGAAGGCTGCTCCGCGGGGCTATTCCCAGATCATACTGGAATATGTCAAAGGTCTCCCCGTGCGGATGGTGCTCGAGGAGTTCGGCGGCATTTCGACTGAGTATCTCTTTAAATATTGAGCGGCTGCTCCAGCTGTTCGAGATAGGCGACAACATCGCCTACCGTCTCGAATTTGGCCAGGGCCTGGTCGGGGATGACGAGGCCGTACTGGTCTTCGATCTTCATGAGCAGTTGCAGGATGTCGATGGAGTCGGCACCCAGGTCGCGCTTGATCTTCGATTCGGGCGTGATGATGGCCGGATCTTTCCGGAGCTGCTTGGCCAGGATGGCCTGTACTTTGTCAAACATAGGCTTCTGTTTACGTCATGCCCGGCCAAGCCGGGTATCGGTTATTCTTCGTAATGTTCGTATTGGGCGATTTCCGCCTCGATCTTGGCGGCCAGCCGGCTGGTTTCCATCCGCCAGGCCTGTTCAATGCACTTCTCCACGGCTACGGCCTTGCTGCTGCCATGTCCCTTGACCACGACTTTCTCCGTGCCCAGCAGTACGCTGCCGCCATAGTTCTGGTAGTTCATGAATTCCTTCTCTTTCTGGAACATCCGCTTCATCAGCAGGGCGCCCAGCTTGTACAGCGTCCGGGAATAGATGTCTTTCTTCAGCTTTTTCAACAGTTCGAGTGCCGTCCCCTCTGTGCTCTTGACCAGTACGTTGCCTGAGAAACCGTCGGCCACCACCAGGTCGTAGTCGCCGGAGAGGAAGTCGCGGCTTTCCATGTTGCCCACAAAATGGATGGAAGGTGTTTCCTGCAGGAGCTTGTAGGTCTCCTGGCGGATGGTGTCGCCCTTTTCAGCCTCCTTGCCCACGTTGAGCAAGGCTGTGCGGGGCCGGGCGATGCCATAGACGTTTTCCAGGTAAAGGCTGGCCATGATGGCGAACTGCCGCAGATGGGCGGGCGTCACTTCGACGTTGGCACCGCTGTCGCAGATGCCGACGATGCCGCCGTTCATTGCCGGCAGGATGGGGCAGAAGGCCGGGCGGATGACGCCCGGGATGCGGCCCAGCCGCACCAGGGCACCCGTCACCAGAGCGCCCGTCGAACCGGTTGAAACCAGGGCGGCAATGTCGTCGCGGTCGCGCAGCAGGATGATGCCTTTCATCATCGAACTGTTCCGCTTGAGGCGGATTACGTCGGTGGGTTTTTCGTCGCAGCCAATCACTTCGGGAGCGTGGACAATCTCCAGCCGGGATGCGTCATACGGCTTGCCGGCAAGTTCGGCCTTCAGCAGGGCTTCATCGCCTGTCAGGATAAGATGGAGGTCCGGATTCTTGGCCAGGGCGGCCAGGGCGCCGGCCACCGGCGCCTGCGGCGAATGGTCGCCGCCGAAACAGTCGACGAGGATCTTGATCATGCGAGTTTCTTGACATAGGAGCGGCGACGCTTGGCCGGAACGGCCTTGAAGCGGCGCCACATGTTGTTGATGGCGTAATTGTCTTCGAGGTTGAGGTTGGTCTCGGCATATTCTACTTCCGTGTCGCGCAGCATGTGCAGGATGGCCGAAGCAAAAGCCACCGATACACCGCGGTTGAGCCACGCGGGTTCCACGCCGATCAGGCACAGGTCGATGATCTTCGGCCGGCGGAGACAGCGGAGGAGGCGCAGCAGCACGCGGGGCGTGAAGCGGCCGCGGGTTCCGACCAGGGCCGGCGCCAGGGCCGGAATGGCGAAACCGAAACAGACCATCTTGTCGTTTTCATCGAGCACGACGGCCGTGTATTTCGGATTGATGACCAGGCGGAAATTGTCGATCATCAGCTTTTTCATGCCCTCGGTGAAAGGAACGGTCCCGTAGAGCCCTTCATAAGACTTGTCGAGCAGTTCGAAGATGCCGTCGGCATAGCGGCGGATGAAGTCGCGGGCACTCGTCGAGGGGCCGAAATGAAGCTTGTAGCGGCGGAAGATGAAATCGGTCAGTTTGTCGAGGTCCTCCTCGTCTTCCGACGGATCCGGCGCATAGATCCGCGACTCGGTCCAGTCCACTTCCTTGACAAAGCCCAGCCGTTCGATGTGGCGTGCGTAGTAGTCGGCGTTGTATTGTTCCTCGAAGGTCTGGGGCTGGTCGAAACCTTCAATCAGCAGGCCTTCACGCTCCAGGTCGGAGAAACTGAGCGGACCGCAAAGGGTGTCCATCCCTTGGGTGCGGGCCCATTCTTCCACAGCTGCGAAAAGGGCCTGGGACACTTCGGGGTCGTCGACCGTGTCGAAACGGGTGAAGCGGGCCCGCTTCTCGCCGTTCTTCGCATTGGCCGCCCGCTGGATGATGCCCTGGATGCGTCCGACGATGCGTCCGTCCCGGTAGGCGTTGAAACAGATCCAGTCACAGCAGTCGTTATAGACGAATCCCTTCGAGAACATCTTCCGCTCGTCAGCGTAAAGAGGCGGGACGAAGCAGGGATGGCCGGCGTAGAGATCGAGCGGGAAGTTGAGGAATTCCCGTTGCTGGCGGCGCGTTTGTACGGATTTGACTACAAGGGTCATGGGGATGGGTCTATCGGTGTTTGGCATGGAAGCACACGGCGACGCCGTTGGGGCCGGCGTGGCTGCCTGCCGTCGGGTTGCAGACCACGTACTCGATGGCGAGATCGGCGCCGAAGCGCTCCTGGAGCATGCCGCCAAGTTCTTTTGCCAGTTCCGGCGCATCGGTGTGCCCCACGTAGAACCGGTAATGCTTGATGTCATCGCCCAGCTCGGCTACGCGGCCGATCAGGTGTTCCATGGCTTTGACGCGGCCTTTCTCCTTGCCGCACGAGACCATCTTGCCGTCGGCGGACATGTAGATGATGGGGCGGATTCCGATCAGGGTGCCCATCGTGGCCGCCAGGCCGCTCACGCGGCCGCTGCGGCGGAAGAACTTCAGGTCGTCGGCGAAGAAGTACATGGCGTAATGGTCCACTTCGGTCTCGGCCCAAGCCAGGACTTCGTCAAGCGTTTTGCCAGCTTTTACCTGGTCGCCGACGGCGCGGACGATCGCGTAGCTCATGGTCGTGATGCCTTTCGTGTCGATTTCCTCGAAGCGGCGGGCAGGATATTTGGCCCGGAGCTCCGCCACGGCTTCATCCATGGCATTGAAAGTGACAGTCATCGCCCGGGAGAAATGGACGTAGAGGATATCGTTGCCGGCGGCCAGTTCCGGCTCGAAGTATTCAAGGTAGCGCTCTTTGGAAATCGCACTGGTCGTGGGGAGCACGCCGCGACGCAGCATGTCGTAGAAGGTGCGGGCGTCGAATTCCGTGAAATCCACGTAGGGATAGATGGTTTTGGCATCCACGCTGTAGGGCATGCTGATCAGCTTGTAGCCATATTCAGCGGCCACGGCGGGCGTAATGTCGGTGTCGGTGTCAGTATAGAGGGTCAACATAGCAGTAGGATATAATCGTAAACAGGTTGTCCGCCGTCAATCAGCGTGACTTCGGTACGGGGAAATGCAGCGGTGAGTGCTTCGACCGTGGCGGCCGCTTCTTCGGCCGGGACGTCGGCTCCCTGGAAGAGCACGGCGATGTCGCGGGAGCCGGCTTCCAGTTTGCGGGCCATCTCCAGCAACGCCTGCTGCCGGTCGGGCGAACCGCACAGGATCTCTTTTCCGCTCAGGCCCAGGTAATCGCCGATATGACCGGCTTCGCTGTCACGGATGGCCCGGGAAACCAGTCCAGTCACGGTACCGTCCAGTGCCTCTTCCAATTCCGAAACGATCTGGTCGACGGTCTCGGAAGTGTCGAGGCTGGCCAGGGCGAAATACCCTTCTCCCAGGCTATGGGTGGGTATCACTTCGACCCGGGCTTTGTCGTACATCGTGGCGGCTTGCCGGGCTGTGAGCAGGATGTTGCTGTTGTTGGGGAATACCAGGATGCTTTCGGCCCCGATCCGGTCAAAAGCCTCGAGGAATGCCTGGACCGGCGGGTTCATGGTCTGTCCGCCTTCGATCACCTCGTCGGAGCCCATCTCCCGGAAGGTCTGTTGCAGTTTCGCGCCGGCGGCGACGCTCACCACGCCGATGGCCTTTCCCTTGACGCGGAATCGTTCGTCCATGTGGTTCTCGTGATGCTGAAGCGTCATGTTCTCGATCTTGAGGGTCAGGAACTCGCCGTACTGCTGGCAGTGGTTGAGGATGTCGCCCGGAGTGCGGGTATGGACGTGGACCTTGATGATGCTGCCGTCGCGGAAGAAGACCAGCGAGTCACCGTGGGCAGACAGCCAGTCGGCGATCACTTGTTCGTCGAAGGTGTCCAAATCCACTTTGCAGCGCTGGAGGCGCAGCAGGAATTCTGTGCAATAGCCGAACTCCAGCACGCTGTCTTCCGTGAAAGCGTTAAGGTCGGCGTGCCCGGCAGGCGCAGTCTCTGCCTCCGGCAGCGCCGCTGTCTCTCCGTGCAGGGCGGCGCGCATTCCTTCCGCTACGCAGAGGAGCCCCGCACCGCCGCTGTCCACTACGCCGGCTTTCGCCAGAACATCAAGCAGCTGCGGCGTATGCTGCAGTGAAAGGTCCATGGCCGGGATGAGCAGGTCGAAATATTCTTCCAGGTCTTTACTTCCCGCCGCCGCGGCCACCCCTTCCCGCAGGACGGTCAGGATAGTGCCTTCTACCGGATTGGCGACAGCCTGATAGGCGGCTTCCACGCCGCGGGCCATCGCTTTTTCAAAGGCCCGTACATCGGCTTGGGAAAGACGTTCCAGCCCGTGCGAGAGACCGGCGAAGAGGCGGGAGAGAATCACGCCGGAATTGCCGCGGGCACCGGTCAGCATACCTTGCGAAACGGCCGCGGCCACTTCGCCGAGACTGCCGGCCGCCGCATGGCAGCCCGCTTCCATCGTCATGTACATGTTGTCGCCGGTGTCGCCGTCGGGAATCGGGAATACGTTCAGGTCGTTGATGGTCTTCCGATGGGCATTCAGCCGTGCGGCACCGCCCAGGATCATCGTGAGATATGTTTTTCCGTCGAGGGTTTCTGTCATTGTTTATCCAGTTTGAGACTCCGCCGGAACCAACGGGTCTTCAGCAGCTGCCGGAAGACGAACGGCTCGAGCGAGTAGGTCATCAGAATGGTGGAGAGCATGCCGATCAGCGTGATCCGGCCGGTGGAACTGATGGCGGGGTGGCTGGCGAAAATCAGCGAACCCACTACGATGATCAGGATCAGGGCGGAGAAGAAGATGGCTACTTTATGGTATTCCAGTCGCGAAGTCTCGCCCGTACGCGCCTCCTGCAGCAGGCCTTCCATCACGAAGATGCTGTAGTCCACGCCGATGCCGAACACGAAGGTCGAAATGACGATGTTGATCATGTTGAACTCCAGCCCGAACAGCGTCATCAGTCCCTGCAGGACATACCAGGAAAGGAACATCGGAAAGAAGGCGATCAGGGAGACCCAGATGTTCCGGAAGGCAATCAGCAGGACGATCAGCACGAAGAGCGAGGAGATCCACAGCGTGGTGTTGAAGTCGTCGTGAATGATTTCCACCAGGTCCCGGCAATAGTAGAACGGTTCGAGCACCAGGGTCTGGGGTCCGTCAATCAGCCCTTCGGTCACGGCGTCTGTGTCTTTGGGGTCGAACGAGACGGACGTGAAGATCAACTTCCGGCCGCCCGGCTGCGCTTCGATGTAATTGGAGAGCATTTCCGGAGGGATGACGCCCGCTTCAAAGAGGGAACCGGGTTCGTAATCTGCCTCCACCAGCGCGAAGAACGGTGCGAAGAGACGGGGATCCACCTGGTGACGGCGGGCGGATGCCTCCAGCGTCTTGTGGGCGGCGGCTATCCGCTGCGGCGACCAGAACTGTTTCCAGGCCGCGATACGCGACTCCTGGTCGCGGGTGGTCTGGAAGAGGAGCGGAACAAGGGAGTTGTAGCCTTTGACCAGGCCTTGCTCCGACAGTTTCTTCAACCGTTCCTCCAGCAGTTTGTTGTATTCCAGCGCTTGGTCGAGATCTTCGTCGTAAGTGGCGAAATACAGGTCCATGTAGCCGCTCTGGTTCTTGTCGAAATAAAGTTGCTGGCTTTCTACCAGTTCAGGGTTGTCGTAGTCGAGGTTGCGCAGGTCGCTGTCAAAACGCACACGCGGCGCAAGGGCGATGCCGATTCCGATGATGGCCAGCATGGCGCCGAGAATCCACCCGTTGCGGTCCCACGGAAGCGCGTTGAAGCGGTCAATGCCCGGAAATCCGTGCGCCCTTTTATACTTCACATGTTCCTTTTTGAGGAAATGCGGCAGGAAGATCAGTGTATAGAGCGTGCTGCCTGCCAGGGAGAAAGCGGCGAACAGGCCGAAGTCGCGCAACAAGTCGCTCTCCGTGAAGAGCAGCGCCAGAAAAGCGCCGATCGTGGTAAGGCAGCCCAGGAAGACTGGCGTAGATTCCTCTCGCAAAGTCTGCTCGACGCCACCGGTATAATAGTAATGGATCAGGATATGCAGGCAGTAACTCAGCGCTACGCCCAGCACGATGGCGCCTACGCCCAGTGCCATGAGCGACATGGATCCTTTGATCCAATAGAGGCATGCCAAGGCAAAAAAGGTCCCGTAAACGACCGGGGCGATCATGTGGAAGATGAAGGTACCGCGGCGGAAACACAGCAGCAGGATGACCAGGATGATCACCAGCGAAATGCCGACCGTCAGGGCCAGGTCCCGCTTGATGGTGCCGGAATTGGAAACGGCACCCAGGGGCGTTCCGTGGAACAGCACCCGGGCGTCGGGATGGGCGGCTTCAAAGGTCTTGCGTTCCTGGTTCAGGATCCGGGAAAAGCGGATGGAATTGTAGGAGTCGGTCTGTGTGAAGGCCGGTGTGATGAAAGAGAGGGTGACGGTCTGGTCGGGGCAGAAGAAATGGCCGTCCACGACGGTGAATCCGCCGATGCTGCCGCCTTCTTCCGGCAGGATATCGGCCAGGAAAAGATTGCGCAGGCCGAACGGATCGGTGCAGACCAGCTGGGTGGTTTCGCCGGTCATGTCGGCTTCAATCAGTTCCACGTTGCGCTGCATCTGCGCTTCGACCGCCGCCGGTTCCAGGGCTGCGGCGAAATCATCATAGTAGGCCGTGTCAATGAAAGTCGGGAGATGCTCGAATCCATAGTCCATCGCCCCGAGTGCCGTTTCCACTTCCAGTGCGCTCAGAATGCCGACAATGTAGCGGCCGGCTGTATCGCGGCTCCGGACGGCATCCGTGAATTCGTCGACATAGCTCCCGAGTGTCCACGTGTCGAGCGGCTGCTCCGGATCCCGGGACGTGATCTGGATAAAAATCTTGTCTTTCAGGCCAATGTCACTGAACGCCAGTTCGCTGTCCAGGCTTGAACGCGGCATCAGTTTGATAATGTCTTCTTCGTACCGCAGCCGGGTCCCAAAAAAGAGGAAAACGAGTGCGCTGGCTGCCAGAAGGCCGTACAGCAGACCCTTGTGCTTCTGGAAATATTGATAGATCGGTACAAATATCCGGTGCATTCTTTCAGAGAATAATAAAACTTGCAAATGTAAGAATAATTCCAGTATATCCCTGACCAACTGGCATAAAAAACTACCTGCCCGACTCGGGCAGGTAGAGATAGGGGCCAATTGTCAGACAAGAAGTTGACCTCCGACGGCCGAAGAGGAAAGCTGGACGGGCTTAGGCTTCGGTAATGACTTCGTCGATCTCTTCGATGATTTCGACACGCTTGTCTTCGAGAATGTCGTCGGCTTTCTTCGAGAAGAAGTTGTACATCACGCCTTCGACGGCGACCATGATGGCGGCGCAGAGGAAGGCGACCAAGAGGCAGAGGACGACGCCGACTTTCGGGATCGCAGCGCAGATTCCGCTGAGGAAGCCGATGACCACGGCGCAGATGAAGCCCAGGAAGAAGATGCGCCATTTGTTGCCGAAGGTGGTGTCATAACTCAGCCGAAGGGCTTTGAGCGGAGATACCTTCTTGTCGAGGAAGAAATAAATGGCGAATCCCCAGGCGATTCCCATGACGATGCCTGGAATGAACAAGAAGAAGCAGGCGACGGTGATTCCCATGTAGAGAAGACCCAACAGCAGGAAGAAGCCGCTCAGGTCCTTGAAGTTCTCTTTCGCGAAAATGGCGGTCGGGTCAATGGTCTCGCCGCGGCCGATCCGGATGACGGCCTTATACAGTCCGATGGTAGTTCCGACGTTGAGGTAAGGGATCCAGACGGTCACCATGTAAAGGATGACCATCAGCAGCAGGGGAAAGAAGTTCTTGAGGCCATACCGGACGCCGTCCTGGATGGTCTGCATGATGTCGAGTTTCTCAGTTGCCATAACTCTTGGGTTTAAAATTTACTGCAAATATAGAAAAAATTATCGAATCACAATAAATTTTTCAAAAAATTTAATCTACAATCACCCGCTGGACGCGGCGGGGTACGGAGGTGAAGATCTCGTAGGGAATCGTGTCGAGGATCTGGGCGAGTTCCGCCGCGGTCGGGCGTTCTCCGAAGATCGTCACTGTATCACCCTCCTTGCAGTTGATGCCCGTGACATCGAGCATGCACATGTCCATGCAGATATTGCCGATGGTAGGGGCAAGCTGGCCGTTCACCTCGAAGCTGGCGTTGCCGCATCCCAGGTGCCGGTTGATGCCGTCCGCGTAGCCGACGCAGAGCGTAGCAGTGCGGGTCGTGCCGGAATGAAGCTTGCCGTGGCGTCCGTAGCCTACGGTGCCGTCGCCGGGAAGGAGTTCCTTGACTTGAAGGATCGGACAGCGGTAGAAGGCGGCTGGTTTGAGATCTTTCGAGCCCGTGGCACTGATTCCATAAATGCCGATACCCAGGCGCACCATGTCGTACTGGTACTTCGTGAATCGTTCAATGCCGGCCGAGTTGAGGACGTGGCGGATGGGCTTGTAGGGCAGGGATTCCATGACCTGCGTGCTTAGTTTCTCGTAGAGCTGGATCTGGCCGAGGGTGAACTCGTCGTGCTGCGCCTCGTCTGAAGCGGCCAGGTGGGTATAGAGGCCCTCGAGATGGATTTCCGGACTCTCGCGGACAAAGTCGATCAGTGCGGGAATTTCCCGTTCCATGAAACCGAGGCGGTGCATGCCGGTATCGATGTTGATATGGACAGGGTAGTCGCGGCGGCCGATTTTCCGGAGTTCCTCACGGAGGCGCGTCAGGGCGTAGATGTCGGGGATGCCGGGCTCCAGCCCGTAACGGATGATTTCCGGATAGTCTTCGGTGCCCGTGGTCAGGACGAGGATCGGGAGGTTGATGCCCGCCTTGCGGAGTTCCACGCCTTCACCGGGCAGGGCGACGCCGAGATAGTCTGCCCCGAACTGCTCCATCTCCCGGGCAAACGGCACGGCGCCGTGTCCATAGCCGTTGGCCTTGACCAGGATCAGCATCTTGGTTTCGGGTTTGAGAAGAGAACGGAAATGACGGAAATTGCTTTCAATGCCGCTTCGGCTGAGTTCGAGCCGGGCGAGCGGAGAATTCTGTATCATCGATCATCTTGCATTTATCCTACAAAAATAGAGAATCGACGACAATGTTGGTTCTGAAAAATAAAAAAAACTAAGCGGACCGCTCTTTCCGCAGGAGCATCAGGTTGCGGACATAGGTAATCAGTCCGAACGACTGTGCCAGGATGACCACAGGATCGTGCCGCAGAATGCCGTAGGTAAGGATGATGACGGCCCCGATCAGACTGATGGTCCAGAAACCGGCCGGCAGGAGCGATTCGCCCCGCCGGGCGGAGTAAAGGGCCTGGTACAGGAACCGGAGCGAGAAGATGAGTTGGCCGGCGGAGCCGAAGATCAGCAGCCAGCGCGGTATGGCGTCATTGTGGAAGAGCGTGGCGGAAACAGTCGGCCAGTCGAAGGCCATCCGGGCCAGCGCCGCCACCGGCACGAGGGCCAGCAGGAACAGCACGGGCCTTCGCCAGCTGCCCAACCGTCCCCAGACGCCTTTGGCATTGAGGTTCCAGATATAGACATAATAGCCGATGACCTGGCCCAGCATCAAGGCAAAATCCTCGCGCAGCCAGCCGTAGAGGAAAAACAGGAGCGATGCAGCAAGGCTCAACGCCCAGAAAAGCGTGGGATTGACCACCTTCCGCTCTTTTTCCGAGCGGAGCCACTGCACGAGCATCCGCGCCGAGAAGAGTCCCTGCGCCGTCAGACCGAGAGCATAGATCCAGAGATTGTCCATCAGCCGAGGTTGCTGTCTTCGATCCGGTAGTCGAGGTAGCGCTTCTTCATCCAACGAAAGGCGAAGCAGTCGTTGAAGGGGCCCCATAGCCGGTTGAAGAGATGGTACTTGGCCTGACCCGCCTGGCGGGGAAAATGCCGCACCGGCACCTGCAGGACCCGTCCGCCGGTCATTTGGACGAGCGCCGGCAGAAAACGGTGCATGCCGGTGAACATAGGCAGTTTCCGGGCAGTGGCGGTCTGGAGCACTTTGAGCGGGCAGCCGGTGTCGGCGACGCCGTCGCCCGTCATCATCCGTCGCCAGCCGTTGGCGATCTTCGAAGAAACGCGTTTGACGAAGCCGTCCTTGCGGTTGGTCCGGATGCCGGTCACCAGTTCGTAGTCATCCGCGTGGGGAAGCAGCAGGTCGAAATCGTCGGGGTCAGTCTGCAGGTCAGCATCGATGTAGCCCACCAGCGGTGATTCGCAGGCTTCGAATCCGGCTTTCAGGGCGGCGCTCAGCCCGCGGTTTTCCGCAAACCGCAGAAAGAAGAAACCCTCGTTCCGCGCACAGAGTTCCGCCAGCAGCGGACTGCCGCCATCGGTCGAACCGTCGTCCACGAAGAGGACGCAGGCGGGCTGCCGGGTGGCTTTCCGGCGATAAGCGGAGAGTCGCTCCTCCAGTCGGGGCAGATTCTCCCGCTCGTTGAAAAGCGGGACCACGATCGTAAACGAATAGGCGGCGGTAGGATTCATTGCGAAGGCAAAGATACGACTGTTTTTTGGCGGAATGAATTATTTTTTGTATTTATGTAGTTTGAAACGTTATCTAAACGGATAGAAACGGATCCTTACGACATGAAACGGATAGCGCTCCTCCTCTTCGCCCTGCTGGCTTTTTCGCTGCAGCTCCATGCGGTGAAGGCCTATCCGTATCCCGTGTCGGTCACGCAGCCCGACGGTTCCCAACTGACCATCCGCATCTTTGGCGACGAAAACCGGTCCTGGCAGACGACCCTCGACGGCCGGCCGGTCTCCCAGGGCCCGGATGGTTTCTGGCGGATCATCGATTCACTGCCGCCCGTTACCGGTCGGGCCAAGCTTCTCAATCCGGAAGGCGGTACGCTTTCGATGTTTCTGGCTACCAAGGCAACGGTCCAGGTGCGGACCATCGTCATTCCCGTGCAGTTCCGTGACCGCAAGTTCACAGTGCCTTCGCCACGCTCCGCAATCTACAACCTCTTCAACCAGCAGTACTATTCCGAAAACGGGGCGACGGGCAGTGTACTCGACTGGTTCCGCGACAACCTGGGTACTTCTGCCGGCTTCTCGTTCGATGTCTGTGATGTGGTCACGGTACCGTACGATGCTGCCTGGTACGGCGCGAACGCCGATGGCGTGACCGATGTCAACCTCCCGCAGCTGGTCGTACATGCCTGCGAGGCGGCCGACGCGGCCGGTGTGGATTTCACCCGCTACGATTTCGACAAGGATGGCATCGTGGACAATGTCTTCCTGCTTTTCGCCGGCCACAACGAAGCGGAAGGCGGCGGCGACGCCACCCTCTGGCCCCAGTCCTGGAACATCGCGGACATGGGTCTTTCGCTCGA
>JAEEOM010000040.1 GCA_016284265.1 Bacteroidales bacterium
CCTCTACACGACTTTCGTCAACGCCTCCTTTGCGGTGCTTATCGCGATGACGCTGATCGTCGTGAAGCACGGGACTTATTCGCCCGAGTTCCTGCTGAACCTGTTGTATTACATCATCGTCACCCCGTCCATCGCCGTTACCCTGAACCGCATCATGTTTGCCAGCGAGAACGAGATGATCGTTGCTGATGCGCTGGACAAGACGGGACGGATCCTGGCGATTGATCCGCTTTCAGATCCTTCGGATGCCAAGTTGCCGGATGACAATGAGATCCAGCTCAAGGATGTCCGTTTCCGCTATCCGGAAGCCGAACGCTTTGCGGTGGACGGCGTCTCGCTGGACATCAAGCCCGGACAGAAGATCGCCTTCGTGGGCCCTTCCGGTGGCGGAAAGACCACGACGGCCAGCCTCATCGCCCGTTTCTTTGACGTGACGGAAGGGGCCATCACCCTGGGCGGCGTGGACATCCGCCATATCCGCAAGAAGGATCTGATGGACCGTATCTCTTTTGTATTCCAGGACAGCCGCCTGCTGAAGACAAGCATCTGCGAGAACGTCCGCCTGGGCAGGCCTGACGCTACCCGTGAAGAAGTCCTCGAGGCTTTGCATACAGCCCAGTGCGATGATATCCTGGCCAAGTTGCCCGATGGTATTGACACCGTCATCGGCACACAGGGGACCCATCTCTCCGGAGGCGAGCAGCAACGCGTGGCCATCGCCCGCGTGATGCTGAAAGGCACGCCCATCGTTATTCTGGACGAGGCCACGGCTTTCGCGGATCCAGATAATGAAACCCGTGTGCAACAGGCCTTCACCGAGATGGCAGCCGGCGGCAAGACCATTATCATGATTGCCCACCGCCTCTCTTCCGTGACCGGAGCCGACCGCATCTTTGTGCTGGAGGAAGGACGCGTGACGGAGTGCGGCTCGCACCAAGTTCTTCTGGAGAAAGGCGGCAAATACGCCGCTATGTGGAAACAATATGTGGAATCTGTCAAATGGAACATCAAATGAGCATCATAGAAACCCTTCGGCATAAATATGCCCTTACCCGTCAGGGTGCGAAAGACCTGATGAAATCCAGCCTTGCCAGCGCTGCGATGGACATTGTCCTCATGCTGCCCGTCGGGCTTATGTTCTACCTGGTAAAAGACCTGATGGAAGGAAACGCGTTGAATACCTGGGGGTATGTCTGGAAAATCGGCGCCTGCCTGCTGGCCGTGGCTGCCATGGAATACGTCAAGTACAATTATCAGTTCGTCACCGTGTATCTGGAGAGCGGCCGCCGGAGAATCTCCCTGGCGGAGAAACTGCGCCGCCTGCCGCTGTCCTTCTTCGGCAAGAAGGATCTGGCCGACCTTACCAGCACCATCATGGCCGATGCGGCCACAATTGAAACGGGAACATCCCACTGGGTGCCTGAACTCATCGGGTCTATGATTTCCACGACACTCATCGGCATCAGTCTTTTCTTCTTCGACTGGAGAATGGCGCTCGCCGCCGTTTGGGTAATACCTGTCGCCATCAGCATCGTCCTCTTCTCATCCAAGTTCCAGAACCGATTCAATCGCCGCAATGTACAGGCGAAGGTGGCGCTGGCCGACAGCATTCAGGAAGGATTGGAGGCGTTCCAGGATATCCGGGCCAACGATGCGGAGCGCAAATACCTGCAGGGACTCTGGCCCCGTATCGACTCGGTGGAGAAGCGGGCCATTCAGGCCGAGCTGGGCGTTGCCGTCTTTGTCGTGAGCGGGCAGATGGTCCTGAAGCTGGGGATTGCGACCATTGCCCTGGTCGGAGCCATGCTGCTTTCCGCCGGGAACCTGAATGTGCTGACATTCTTCATGTTCCTGCTCGTGGCGTCCCGCCTGTATGACCCGATGTCCGGATCGCTCATCAACTTGGGAGCCGTGGTGTCTCTGGGCGTCCAGTCGGAACGCATGGATGAAATCCTCAATCACGCGGAACAGCGGGGTGAGGAAACGCTTTCCAACAAGGGCTATGACATTGAATTCAAGGATGTCCGTTTTGCCTATGATTCGTCTGAGACTGTTCTGGACGGGGTTTCATTTACTGCGAAGCAGGGAGAGGTGACCGCGCTCATTGGCCCTTCGGGTTCCGGCAAGACCACCATATCGCGTCTGGCATCCCGATTTTGGGACATTCCTTCCGGCACTATCACGGTGGGCGGGATGGATATTTCCAAGATAGACCCTGAGACGCTGATGGGCTTGTATTCCATCGTATTCCAAGACGTTACGCTGTTCAACAACACCGTACTGGAGAATATCCGCATCGGCCGCAAGGATGCTTCGGAAGCGGAGGTCATCGCGGCCGCACGGCTGGCCCACGTGGATGTCTTCGCTGAGAAACTGCCGCAAGGATGGAATACGATGATCGGCGAAAATGGCAGCGAACTATCGGGAGGGGAACGCCAGCGGATATCCATCGCTCGCGCCTTCCTGAAAGATGCCCCCATCATTCTAATGGACGAAGCCACAGCTTCCCTGGACGTAGAGAACGAGACATTTATCCAGGAGTCACTCTCTAGGCTGGTCAAGGATAAGACAGTAATTATCATCGCACACCGCATGCGCACCGTGGCCGGGGCCGACAAGATTGTGGTCCTGAAGGAGGGCAGGGTAGAAGAGTGCGGAACGCCGGCTGAACTTACGGCTTCCGGAGGCTTCTACAAGCGGATGCAGGACATCCAGCAGGGAGCCTTGGAATGGAATCTATAAATCTTTAAAAGCATATGAAACCTGTATTCAAAGTCATTCTGATGGCCGTCGCCTATCTGGCGACATTCATCCTCGGTGCCGCAAGCGGCGCCATCCACCCGGTATGTTATGCCTATATCGGCGCCATTCTGCCGCTGGTCTTCGCATTCATCTATCTTTATACGTGCTCCATTATCAGGGGGTTCGGGGCAGCGACAGTTCTGAACGGATTCATCTTGGTCTTGTTCCTGATTGTGGGGGAAGCCGACCTTGGCTATATAATCGCTACGGTTGTTCTGACGGCACTGGCCGAACTGCTCAGGAAGGTCTTCGGCTATGATACGAAGAAAGGAGTCCGCTGGAGTTTCATTCCCTTTGCTTTCTCCTTCTTTGCCTACACCTCCCACTGGTGGACGGACAAGGAGGGCTCCCTGGCCGCTGCCGTCGAAGAAATGCCCGCCGGATATGACCAGTTGATGATTCCTGTCATTAACAATATTCCGATGATGATTGTCGTACTGGTCCTGACCATTCCCGTCGCCATCCTGGCCATGCGCCTGGCGGAGCGGTCGCTGAAGAAACAATCGGAAGGATTGAAATGAAACCGAACTATAAGAATTGGATGCCGAAAGGCATGGTAGGGAGTTTTGCGGCAGGAACAGCCGTAGTTCTGGCTCTGACACTGATCATCGGTGTCGGATGGTTGAAGATCATCCTGCTGATCCTTACCTTGGTGTTGGCCGGGGTAACCGTCTGGACTGTGCTGATGTACCGGGCTTTCTCCTATGACGGGAAGAGGCAGATGTCCCGCCAGATCATCGATGGTGTGGCGGAGTATGTCATACTGCCGGAGGGAGGTCGGTGCCTGGACGTGGGCTGCGGCAGCGGAGCGCTGGCCATAGCCGTGGCCAAGCGCAACCCCAAAGCGACCGTGACCGGTATCGACCGCTGGGGGGCTGAATACGCTTCCTTCAGCAAGAAACTCTGCGAGGATAATGCCTTTGCGGAAGGTGTGGCAGAGAGAACCGACTTCGCTCAAGGGAACGCACTGAAGCTGGACTTCCCGGATGGTACTTTCGATGCAGTCACATCCAACTACGTTTATCACAACATACCTAGCCGTGACCGTCAGGTAATCCTGCTTGAGACACTGCGCGTGCTGAAGAAGGGAGGTACCTTCGCCATCCACGATATCTTCTCGAAGGGCAAATACGGCGACATGCAGTCCTTCGTGAAGAAACTCAAGGAGCTCGGCTATGAACGGGCGGAGCTCGTTCCCACGGATAACGGCCGGTTTATGTCCCCTTGGGAAGCCAGGTGGATGGGGCTGTCCGGGTCGGCGTTACTGGTAGGGAAGAAATGAGTAATGGATAAAAGCGCTTTTCTACAGACGATCTACTTGCCGATGCATTTAGCTTAACCACAACAGTATCAGCGTTTTATGTTTTTAATCGGTACAAGCGCTTTATTTCCAGATTTTTAGCATTTTCTGGCAAATACAACTCGTTGATTCAAAGTGCTTAGCAAAATGACTTGTACCGCGGCCTTCCGACACATTTTTCGACCGGCAGGGGAGGGTCACTCCTGTAATACTTCCTTGAACTCCATGATGTCAAGCATTGAGAATAAAACGCCATAGATGGAAGCGTTCCAACTTTGGTGGAAGTGACCGTAAAACCAGTGGGAGAGAGGCTGTCCAGCCTCGAACAATGAGTCAAAGATCCGATCCAGGATTGCCCTTTCTCGCTCACAATCCTCCAGCAAAGTTTCGTCCCTCTTGGCCCAGCCCATAAGCCCATCTTTCGTGAGCAGTTCGCAGAATGAAGGGGAAGTGTGAGTCACAACAATACCGACCTTGTGTTTAGCGTTTATTTCAGCTAAGGCCTCTTCGTCATAATACGGCATCTCATCCGCCCAGAAACAAGCCGTCTGGGCGGAATGAGGCCGTGAATCAACAGCGAGGCGATAGGTCCTGTCAATGCTGATGGCACCGCCAATGCAGAGGATGGTATGGCCGCAAGCTGTGACAATGCTATAATCCGGGATACAGCGGAATCGCTCGTGGTGGATCCGCTGCTCCTGGAAGTAGGCAGGATCATCATGATTCCCGCGGATCATCACGACCCAGTTGTTCGCCTTGGCCAGCC
>JAEEOM010000041.1 GCA_016284265.1 Bacteroidales bacterium
ATTCGGCAAAAAGCCAATACAAGAGCGTTCTGAAAAAAGTGTACGGAGCAGATGTTTATTCAGTGGATTTCAGCCGCAATTCCGCAGTTGACAAAATCAACCAGTGGAGTAACAGCAAGACGGCGGGAATGGTCCCGAAGGTTCTTGACGATGTTAATAGCGAAACGGTGATGATGCTGGCCAACGCTTTGTATTTCCAGGGCGAATGGGCCCATAAGTTCAAAGAGAACCAAAGTGCTACTGGAACGTTTTCTTGCTTGGACGGCTCGTCATCTTCTGTTGTTTATATGCATCAAGCAACCATTGAAATCAAAGGATATGCGGATGATGAGGTTTGTGTGGTACGGATGCCATATGGGAATGGGGCGTTTTACATGGAAGCCATTCTGCCGTCCTCCTCGGACTTTTCAGCTTTTGTCCGCAGTCTCGACAAAGAAAAGCTTGGGAAGTGGGAGCAAGTCAATACTGAGGCCATTGATCTGTTGTTCCCGAAGTTGGATTTCACTTATGATACTGGCAACTATGGTTTGACCCAGGCCCTTCATTCCATGGGCATGAAGTTGGCGTTTACTAAAAATGCTGATTTCTCAGGAATCTCCAATTCGCCTGTCTATGTAGACCAGATTCGACAGAAAGCTGCAATTATTGTTGATGAAGGCGGCACAAGAGCTGCCGCATCGGGAATCACCGCATTGCGGGGATCAAATATGAACAGGGAGCCTGTTGTTACGCAGATGCATTTCAATACCCCGTTTGTCTATTTTATTCGAGAAAGCAGCACGGGCGCTATATTGTTTGTTGGTTCGAAAGTAAAATAATGGATCATTGACAATCGGCATCAATATGATTGAATTAATATAGTACACGCAACGTTTACCCTCTTTTTTACATCTATAGTACGAACGAATCTGGAAATCAAAAGTTTGTTTATCATGAAAAATTCAATTGTTTTTTTACTGGCAGCCTGTTTGTGTTTTTGTGGTTGTGAATCCCTCTTTCATTCAGACGATCAACGTATCGAAGAACTCAAAAACGCTTTTTTTTGGGAGATTCTTACAGAGCCTGATTTCGGATCCATTACCATTGGCAAGGAAGGTGGCGAATTAGAGGTTCTTGCCTATGTTCATGAAATGAACCCCGCTGATTCGGTCAGTCGAGCGCACAAGCTAAAAAATGAGTATTTCTATTTTGGGCCGAACAGCGAAGGAATGAAAATCGAGGAGTTTTTCCCTTTCGTTTCTCTCAAGAGCCGGGAACAGGTCGACGATTACACGGTTCGCTACACATTCTCCTTTTTGGCGAATGATACGAACAAGTCCCGTGACGCCGAGTGCCGCATTTACGATTTGACGTATTATAAGGGCTTTACGATGGCGGGCTTCGGCTATCTTAAAATGACGCAAACTGCAGAGTAAGACCCGCGATCAAGCCTGGGATGACGCAGAGAATGAAGCCCGGGCACAAAAACCCGCAGAAACGTGCCCCGACTGGCTGAAAACGCCGGTCGGGGCACGTTTTAACGGCCATATGTGCCCGCTTTTTTTAGATTTTTCTGGATAATCCAATAATCAGTAAATCGTACATCCGAGTTTTTTCTTTTACGCTTTGTTCTATTCCTTTGCAAAAAAACGATACAGGTTGTTTAGTTTAAACTAAATCATTACCTTTGCACTGACTCAAGGTGATGATTTGCGGAGGAGAGACATCATGAGGAGAATTGAGTTAAAACGCCTTGAAGTAATCGAAGGGCGGCAAACCTTCGAAAAGATGATACTGGATGGGCGTGATTTGCTGGAAGAGTTTGAACGATCATTAGAGGAGCGCTATCGATCGGAGATGAGGACTATTTATGCATGGATGCAAATGGTAGCCGATTTGCGACCTGTTCCCGGAACGAGATATCACGCCATCAGCGATGGTAATGACGGTTTTAGGGAGTATGAGTTCAAGTCAAAGCATCTTCGTATTTATGCATTTGCCAAACTTGACGGAAAGATTGTGGTGATGGGCGGCAAAAAGAATAGGCAAAGACGTGACATCAAGCGATTTAAAGAGTTAAAGAGACTTTACATCAAATACTTACAAGAAAATGAAACCGATTGATCGCAACGAATTATTGTGCAGCAAGGAGTATTGGATGGTCAAAATGCAATCCGATCTGATTCATGAAGTGGAGACATTCATGGCTGCAAAGGGGATGAATAGGGCTCAATTGGCTGATTATTTAGGATATAGCCGGGGCTATATCACGCAATTGCTTTCGGGAGCATACGACAGCAAGATCAGTAAAATTGTAGAACTTGCCTTGTCAATCGGCCTTGCACCAGAAATCCATTTTTCTCCGATCCCCCTTGTTTCTTCCAAAGAAGCTGTTCAATCCCCCCAGCCAGGCACCTTGCTACCTGCCATTTCTTGATTAGTGTCAGAATTCCACCATCAATCCGTCGTAGGCGGGTCGGAGGGAGAAGGGGAGGTCGGAGAGTTCCTCCGTCAGGAGGGCGTGGCGCGGGAGCATGTGGGAGAGATGGGTGAGGAAGCTTTGCTGAGCGCCGACCCGGCGGCAGATTTCGATGGCTTCTTCCAGGGCGTAGTGGGAGATGTGTTTGCCACGCTTGACCGTATTGAGGACGAAGACCTTCAAACCGCGCAGTTTGTCGAATTCACTTTCCGGGATATAGTTGGCATCGGTCACGTAGGCGCAGTCGCCGAAGCGGAAGCCGAGGATGGGCAGCTTGTAGTGCATGGCCCGGACGGGGATGACCGGGATGCCGTCTATGTCAAAGGGCAGGCTGTTGATCAGGTGGATGTCCATTTCGGGAGCGCCGGGGTAGGGTTTCTCAGCAAAGACATAATAGTATTCTTTCTTGAGCGATTCCAGCACCGCGGCTTCGCAATAGATGGGGAAAGAACGCTTTTCCAGGTAGTTGAACGACCGGACGTCGTCAAGGCCGCCGGTATGGTCTTTATGGTGGTGGGTCAGGAGGATGGCATCGAGGTGGGAGATCTTTTCCCGGAGCATCTGTTGCCGGAAGTCCGGCCCGGCGTCGATCAGAAAAGTCTTGCCTTCATAGCGTACAAGTGCCGAACAGCGCAGACGGTTGTCCCGCGGATCCGCCGAGGTGCATACCTCGCAGTTGCATCCGATCATCGGAATCCCCTGCGATGTCCCGGTTCCCAAAAAAGTGATACTATTCATAAGACGTCATGGCCGACCTGATCGGCCATCTTGGTTTGAGATGCCCGGTCAAGCCGGGCATGACGGAGGTGGTTAAATAATGAGTTCAGTAATTCTTCCAATTAGATCTTTGTCATACGGCCGCTCGACGCGGAGGTAGTTTTCGGTGTAGCCGAACATCTTGCCGCCTTTCAGGGTGCTTTCAAACAACACATGTGCCTTGCGGCCGGCGTTCGCAGCCGTGAATGAAGCGTGGAGGCGGTCGGAGAGCGCCTCGAGCCGCTGGACCCGAAGGGTCTTTATGGCGTCCTGAACCTGGTCGGGGCGCGCGGCGGCCGGTGTACCTGCCCGGCGCGAGTAGGGGAAAATGTGCAGGAACGCAGGCCGAATCCGCTCCAGCAGCCGATACGTCTCTTCAAAATCTTCATCTGTCTCGCCCGGGAAACCTACGATGACATCGATGCCGAAAAAGACACGCGTGCAGCGCTCCTCCGGCGTCTCGAGAATATCCCGGATCAGCGCGATCTTCGCCTCGAACTGCGCTGCGGTATAACGGCGGTGCATCTCTTTCAACGTGCGGTTGCATCCCGACTGGATCGGGATGTGGAAGTGGGGAAGGAACTTCGTACCCGTGGCGATCCAGCGCAGAATTTCTTCCGTAAGCAGATTCGGTTCAATGGAGGAGATGCGGTAGCGCTCGATGCCAGGCACGTCATTCAGCGCCTTGAGCAGGTCGAGGAAGGATTCGCCGGTCGTCTTGCCGAAGTCGCCCGTGTTGACGCCGGTCAGCACGACTTCCACGATGCCTTGCGCGGCGATCTCCCGGGCCTGGGACACCAGGTCGGCGATGGGCAGGTTGCGGCTGTTTCCGCGGGCAAGCGGCACGGTGCAGTAGGCACAGTGGTAATCGCAACCGTCCTGCACTTTGAGGAACGAACGGGTACGCTCGCCCGACGACCAGGCCGGGAAAAAGCGCTCAACCTCGTTGATTTCGCAGGAATAGCTGTGTTTTTCGCCGTCCGCTTCCAGTGCGAGCCGGACCAGGTCGCCCTTCCGGTCAGCACCCACGACGAGATCGACGCCGTCGATAGCCAGAATCTCCTGCGGTTTGAGTTGGGCATAGCAGCCGGTCACGGCAATCTTTGCGTCCGGTGCCGTCTTGTGGAGCCGGCGGATGAGATTGCGGCATTTCTTGTCGGCGTGTTCGGTGACGGAGCAGGTGTTGATGACCACGATAGCTACATCCGGCCCGGGACGCACCTCTTCCCAACCCAGGGCGGCGAACTGCCGGGCCAGTGCCGAAGTTTCGGCGTAGTTGAGCTTGCAGCCCAGGGTGACGAAGGCGACTCTCTTACTCATAGGTGACGGTGACCGCGGTACTTTCGACCTTGCCGTCGAGCGGCGGATTGAACTTGGTGACAGTCAGCTCTGCCCGATCAATGCGCGGAAAGCGGTCGGTGAGGGTGTTGAGGATCCGTCCGGCAAGATGTTCGAGCAGATTGGCGGGCACCGCCATCTCCTGCTTGATGATCTCGTAGATGGCGCTGTAGTCGATGGCATCGTTCAGGTCATCTGTCCGGATGGCCTTCCGCATGTCGTAGTCGTAGGCGAAATCCACGCGGAACCAATTGCCGTCGCGCCGCTCGCTCTCCAGGCATCCGTGATGCCCCCGGAATTGCATATTGTTGAGTTTTACCATAATTTACTATATCAAGCTGCCGGTCAGGCCGGGCATGACAATAACACAAATACACAGGGCCGTTTGCCGATCGTAAAGCCTTGTTTGACGGCCTGGCGCCAGTCGGCGATGCACCGGGTGCGAATCAGTTCGTCCGGGCAGGTGATGTCGGCGGCGATGCAAAGGCGCGTGTCGGGTCGGCAGGCGTCCAGCAGGTCGGCCAGCAGCGTGTCGTTGCGGTAGGGTGTTTCGATGATGAGCTGCGACTGATGCAGCCGGGCCGAGGTCCGCTCCAGCGTGAGGATTGCTTCGCGCCGGGCAGGTGCCTTGACCGGCAGGTAGCCTGTAAAGGCGAAACACTGCCCGTTGAGGCCTGAGGCCATTAATGCCAGCATCAGCGAAGAAGGTCCGATGTGCGGCACAACATCCACGCCTTTTCCGTGTGCCAGTTCGACCAGCAAGGCGCCCGGGTCGGCTACGGCCGGAAGTCCCGCTTCCGAGATCAGCCCCGCATCTTCTTCTCCCAGAAGCCGCGCATATCCTTCAATCTGTTCCCGGGGGGTGTGTTCGTTGATCTCATACAACGACAGTTCCTCGATGCGTCCTTTCCAGCCGGCCGCCGAGAGAAAACGACGGGCGGTGCGCAGTTCCTCCACGAACCAGCACCGGATCTGGGGGATCCGCTCCAGGACAGGCGCCGGGAGCACGCTACTCGGGTCGAGGTCGCCGAGGGGGGTTGGAATCAGGTAGAGTTTCCCTTTCATCGGTCTTGATGTGGAATATCTTGCGCCAAAGCTCTCCGATCGTGTTGAAATCTTCCTGGTACACGATACCGGCGCCGTTGCGCTGGCTTTGGTCGAGGTAGTTGCTGTATTGGTCGGCGGAATGCGAGAAGAGCGTGAGCCTGAGCTGGCCCTGCCTGTTGAGTTTGATCTCAATATCGAGATCGCCCACGATGTCGCTGGCGCTCGACGACATGTATTGCCGGTTTCCGATGTTGCCGTTGATGCTCACGCGGTTGTTGAACAACTGCGTGGATACGGCTACGTCAAAGATGTTGCGGCCGTTGTCGGTGGGCTGATAGTTGAAGCCCAAGTCTATCGGGATGTCCAGTTGTCGCAGGATGTTGTTGAGTTGGCTGGCCATCATTTCGGAGGCGTTCGAATAGAGCAGTGTCGTGCTGTTGACGATGCCGGACTGCTCGTCGGGAACGAAGCCGCCCGAGACCAGCAGCGCCAGTGCCTGCTTCATGCGTTTGTCTTCGGTGTTGAGGGCGCTTTGAATGCGACCCTGGGTGGTCGGATCGAGGTCGGGGATGTCGATATTGAACTTGATCTCGGGGTTGGAGAGTTTGCCGTTGAGGCTGATGCGGCAGTCCACTGTCCGGCGCGTACTCACGGCCGTGGAGTCGGCGATCAGCGGACTGATGGAAGCTTTGGTGCGGTAGGTGGCGGTCAGGTCGAGATCCGATTGCATCACGTCGCCTACGAAGGCGATGGTACCGCCCGGATCGATGGAGAAGTCGCGGGCCGTGAATCCCAGCATCCCGAAGTGGTAGCTGCCGCTGTCCACCCGGTAGTCCCCCTTGATATCGAAGTTGTCGCCGCCTGCCGTGATTCCGATCTGTCCGGTGCCCCGCGCCTTGAGGATATCGCCGGTGCTCTTGTCGATCTCGAGCTGGATCTCCGCATCAGGTGTCGCATTGAGTCGCAGGTTGACAGTCAGTTCCGACTTGGAACTGCTCTTTTTCTCCTTGAGCAGCTGCTTGGCCAGGACCAGCGAATCGAAGAGTCCCACCTTCTTCTCCTCGTTGTTGATGAAAGTCAGCAGCGACCGGGTGCTCTTGGCCGAGTTCCCGACGGGGATATGGATCGAAGTGCTGGGCATCGGCGTCACGGTCAGGAAGAGACGGATCTTGTTGAGCGGGCCCGACAGGCGGACGCTGCCGTTGGCAAAGGCTTTTCCGTAGAAGGTGTTGTTGTCGCGGCTGGTGGTATTGAGGGCCATCACGTTCTGGAGATCGATGCGGGTGTCGAGGCGCAGGTCCTTGAAGTGGTCGTAAGGGATACCGCCCGACAGGCGGGCCTTGTGGTCGAAAGGATCCAGGATCGTGATGTCGTCGAACGTGACGCCTTTGTCTCCGATCGTGAACGGACCGTCGGCCGTGTAGTCGACCTGGGTATAGAGCAGCTTGAATTTCAGTTTATTCAAGCGGGTGTTTTCGCTTTTGACCGACAATTTGCTGAGCGGACCGGAAGCCGTGACATGTCCGGAAACGCTGCCTCCCACGTCCGATACCAGACTGGCAAGCAACGGTTCCAGCATGCCGATCTGCAACTGGTCGAGCTGGAGGTCCATCGTGGCATGCTGGTCTTTGGGCCGCAGGGAACCTGTGGCGCTGAGCGGGTGTCTTCCCGCCAGCGTGTTGTCGACCAGGAACCGGAACTGTTTTCCGGGGTCGTCCCAGTTGCTTTCGATCCGCAGGTCGCCGACATCAATGCCGGCCGCGGAAATCTGGTTGCCCCGCAGGTTGAGCAGGACGCCTTTCTCCGGTCCGAGCAGGGCAAAGGCCTCTCCCTGACCGGTCAGCAGGCCTTGCAGGTTGAGTGGGGCCTTCATGAAGGCGTTGGCCAGACCCAGGTCGAAGTCATTGAGCAGGACCCGGACCGTGTCGGTCTTCTGGGCACCGACGGTACCGTCGGCCATCAGGCTCTGCTCGCCGTTGAAGATGGCAAAGTTGTCGATGCGGATGGACTTCTCCTTGTAGAAGAGCGTGGCAGGGAGGATTTCCCATTCACTGTCGGCGATGGCGAACGTGGAGGGGAGCAGGTCGCCCCGAAGTTGGAAACCCTCTTTCTCCGGATCAAGGAACTCGATCCGGGCGCCCAGGTCGGCCCGGTGGCCGGAGCCGTCTTCGTTGTGGAAACTGGCTTTCAGGTTGACCAGCGTGCTGTCGGCCAGGGCGTCGACCCGCACATTCTCCGCCATCAGGCTGCCGGACTGCAGCCGGTCGACGTCGATGTCTGCGGTGAACTGCTCGCCTTGGGTGAAGAAACGGCCCTGGAGGTTCCGCAGGATATTGTTGCCGATGGCGGTCAGTTCGGATGAGAGCGTTCCGACGATTTCGTCGTTCAGCAGGTTGAGCCCCACATAACTCTCGCGTGAGACGAAGAGCCCGGGATAAAAGAAGTCGAGCAGCGGCTGCAATTCGAGGGTCCGTAGTTGCAGGGATCCATAGTCTTCGGGGTGCGGCTCATCTTCTTTTCGGTCGTGTTGTTTGCCGAACAGATGCGACAGGTTGTCATCCATGATCAGATGTACCGCCCGTCCGGCAAAATCCGTGACGAAGAGGTTGCCCTCGTAGTTTGCCCGAGCGACGGAAGAGGCGAGAGTAAGTTCATAGCGTTCGTCCTGGAGCGTAGACAGGAGCGACAGGTCGCCGATATCGAAGACGCGGTCGCCCAGCGTGGCTTGCAGGGAACTGATGTCGGCGTTGCCGAGGAAAGCGCCCTGTGGTGTCTGGACAATGTCGGCGTTGAGGGCCAGGCTGACCGATGAACTGTCGCGCTTGTCGAAGTGCAAAGCGCTCAGATCTGCGTAGTCGAGGTCGAGGTCGAGTTTGTAGCGGTTGTCTTTGCCCTTGCCGCCCAAGGCGATGTCCCCGTGGAGCACGAGTTGGAGATTCGGGTCTTCGCTCAGGATATCAGCGCGCAGGAGCCCGTCCTGCAGAATGCCGGAACCCACGATGTCGTGATATTCGTAGCCGTTGAAAGTAACCTTTTGGATCCGGACCGGCTCAACGTTGGCTGAGAACTTTTTCCCGTCTGCAGAGAAGGAAAGGTTGGTCTGGCACGTCAGTCCGCCGAGGTTCTTGTTGCCGAGAATCCGGCCGAGCTGGAGCGATTCGGTGGAAGCCGTCCCGTCGAGTCGGAAGCCTTTCGCAACACGTCCCAAGGTAGCGTCGAAGACGGCGCTGCCCATGGATCCTGTGTGCAGCGTGCCAGATGCTTTCAGGTCGGCAAGTGTGCCTTCAGCCTTGGCAGTCAGTGACAGCCGCTCGCCCGGAGCCAGTCGGGAAATGCTGGCCTTGTTGAAGCCGGGACTCAGACCTGCGATGATGTCGGCCAGGTCGGAGGTTTTGGTGGTGGAGCGCAGGATTTCGGCGTATATGCGGGCCCGGTCCATGTTGGGAAGCCCCCGGATCCGGAACCGCAGGTCCATGGAAGTCTCTTGGGATGCGGATTCCACATGCAGCAGGTCGGATCGCAGGTCACTCACGGTACCGTGTACCCGGCCGTCAAGCCAAAGTCCGGCCGTCGGTAATTTCCCCCGGACAATGGGTGCCAGAGTCTTCGTGTCAAAGAAAGAGTCATGCAGGTCCGCATCGATCGATACCCGGTTCAGGAAATCGGAAAAATCGCTGAAATCGGAGAATCCGAGGCTTACGTCACCCCGGATGTCGGAGTGGTCGTCCACGGCACGCAGATTCCGGACCTGGATGCCGGTGCTGTCCATCAGCACGTTTCCGCCCAGATCCTGGAGGTGAAGGCCCCGGTTTTCTTCCCGCAGCGACAGGCTCTCGATGCGGGCGGAGGCGGTCTGCCCATAATGGATATCGCGCACAGAGAGGTTGATGTCCTGCAGGTGCAGGCTATCCATCATAAAATCGACATGCTTGACTGTCAAGCGCTTGGCGCGGATATCATCCCAAGGGAGTCCGGCGGGATTCTCCTTTTTCGGCTTGTTCAGCAGCGGTGCCAGCAAGGCGGACAGGTTCGTGGTACTGTCGTTGATGTGCCGGATGGCGACACGCCCGTTTTCAAGGCTGACCCGGCGGATGTGCGCCTCTTTCGAGAAAAGCAGCGAAGATGTCTTCAGGCTTACCAGCACCTTGCCCAGGTGCGCCACTGTGTCGCCGGGTGCCTGGATGACATCTACGTCTTTCAGGATCAGGTTGTTGGGGTAGGAGATGATGACCTTGCCCACATGGACATTCCCGTCGAGTTCCCGGGAAAGCCGGTCCGTGACCTTGCCGACCACGGCCGTCTGGACGGCCGGGATCTGCACGGCAATCAAGATGGCCGCCGGGACTACGACGAACACCATGACCAGGATGCGGACGATTTTCTTCCAGTTCTTCATGCGGGCGTTAAACTTACAAATATAGGAAATAATTGCTACTTTTGCGCAAATTACGGTTATGGCAATCATTATCCTTGGCATCGAATCCTCTTGTGACGACACTTCCGCTGCTGTCCTGCGCGACGAATATCTCCTTTCCAACGTGATGGCCTCCCAGGAAGTGCACCGCCAGTACGGCGGCGTGATTCCGGAACTGGCTTCCCGGGCCCATCAGCAGAACATCCTGCCGGTGGTTTCCGAGGCCTTGCGCCAGGCTGGCGTGACGATGGCTGAGGTTGATGCCATTGCTTTTACCCGCGGACCCGGTCTGCTCGGCTCGCTGCTGGTGGGGACTTCTTTCACCAAAGGCCTGGCCCTCGCTGCTGACAAGCCGATGATCGAGGTGAATCATCTTCAGGGACATATCCTTTCGCATTTCGTCAAAGTGGAAGGACGCGACAACCGTTGCCCGGCCTTCCCGTTCCTGTGCCTGCTCGTTTCGGGCGGCCATACCCAGATCGTGCGGGTGGATGATCCGCTTCATTTCGAGATTCTTGGCCATACCATCGACGACGCCGTGGGGGAAGCTTTCGACAAATGTGCCAAACTCATGGGTCTGGGCTACCCCGGCGGACCTGTCGTGGACCGGCTTGCCAGGGAGGGCGACGAGAAGCGTTTCCGTTTTGCCAAGCCCAACCTGCCCGGGCTGGACTACAGTTTCAGCGGCATCAAGACCTCGCTGCTCTATTTCCTCCGCGACCAGCTTGCGGAAGACCCTGATTTCCTTGAAAAGAACAAGGCCGACCTCTGCGCTTCGTTCCAGAAAGACCTGATCGACATCCTGCTCAAGAAGCTGATCCTTGCCACCCGGCAGACCGGCATCCGCCAGGTGGCCATTGCCGGCGGCGTCTCAGCCAACAGCGGCCTGCGCGACCGGATCGTAGCCGAGGGCAAAAAACGCGGCTGGACGACCTTCCTGCCGGAATTCCGCTTCACCACCGACAATGCCGCGATGATCGCCATCACCGGCTACTATAAATATCAGGCCGGACAGTTCGCACCGCTCGACATCGCGCCGCTGTCCCGTGCCGCCGAATACGGCGACTGAATCTCATGAAGGAGTTCGAAATCGCCTTTCCCCTCCGCCACGAACCTGCCGAAGCCGAGTTGCGGCAGGCGGCTGGCCGTGCCCTGGGCGTCAAGCCTGAGCGGGTGGCCGCCGTGCGCATTGTCCGCCGCTCGCTCGACGCTCGCGGCGAGATTCTCTATCGCTACCGCGTGCAGGCGGCTGCAATGGGGGAAACACTCGAAGAATATAAAGTTCCGGCCTACCAGGACGTTCATGCGGCCGAGCCTGTCCTCATCATAGGCAGCGGCCCGGCCGGAATGTTCGCCGCGCTCCGTCTGCTGATGGAGGGCCGGCGCCCTGTCATTCTGGAGCGGGGCAAAGACGTTCATGCCCGCAAGGTAGATGTGGCTGTCCTCAATCAGCGGCAGTGTGTCAACGGCGATTCGAATTACTGCTTCGGCGAGGGGGGCGCCGGCACCTTTTCCGACGGCAAACTCTACACCCGCTCCAGCAAACGGGGTGACCTGCGTGAAGTACTGCAGCAACTGGTGGCATTCGGTGCCGCGGACAGCATCCTGGCCGACGCGCACCCGCACATCGGCAGTGACGCGCTGCCCCGCATCGTGGAGCGGATCCGCCAGTGCATCGTCGAACATGGCGGAGCATATCATTTCGGAGAGAAAGTGACCGGGCTTGTTCCGGTCAGCGACGGCCTCCGTCATGGCTGGAAAGTGACCTGTGCGGGGGGCGCTTCTTATTCAGCCCGCCAGGTAATCCTGGCCACAGGGCATTCGTCCCGCGACATCTACCGTTACTTTGCCGCACAAGGCTGGCCGCTGGAAGCCAAAGGCTTCGCGCTGGGCGTACGGGCAGAGCATCCGCAGACGCTCATCAACCAGATCCAGTATCACGGCAAGTTCCAGCCCGGCATGCCGGCCGCCGAATATTCGCTGGTCGAGCAGGTGGATGGACGGGGAGTTTTCTCGTTCTGCATGTGCCCGGGCGGCATTCTGGTTCCATCGGTTACTGGGCCGGGTGAGGTCGTACTCAACGGAATGTCCAATTCAATGCGCAATTCGCCTTGGGCCAATGCCGGCATCGTCTGCGCCGTCAATCCGGGGGACGTACCCGACTTCGACCGTTATGGCGTCTTTTCGCTGCTGGCGTTCCAGGAATCCGTGGAGCGGGCCATGTTCAGCTTTTCCAATTCGCTTCGGGCTCCGGCACAGCGGCTCGTGGACTTCTGCCGGAAGAAACCGTCGCAAGGGCTTCCCCGGAGTTCCTACCAGCCCGGCGCGATCAACGCGCCGCTCTGCGACTTGCTTCCGGAAGGCGTATTTGAGCGTTTGCGGGTAGCTTTTGCGGCGTTCGACCGCAAGATGCACGGGTACTATACGAACGAAGCGCTGGTACTGGGGGTGGAATCAAGAACATCGTCCCCGGTGCGGATTCCGCGCGATCCGGAGACGATGTGTGTTCCTGGCCTGGAAGGCCTCTATCCCTGTGGGGAGGGAACCGGTTATGCCGGCGGCATCACGTCGAGCGCCCTCGACGGCATCTTAGTTGCCGCAGCCGCCGCCGCACGTTGAGCAGTCGTGCGTGCATCCCTGGGCAGCCCGTTCCCCGTGCAGCCCGTCGGTCAATTCCTTTTCGGTGGCATCGCGGATAGCGATTACCTTGCCGGTGAAATGCAGTTCCTTGCCGGCCAGGTCGTGGTTGAAGTCCATCTTGACGCTGTCGGGGTTTACTTCAACGACTTTGCCGGGGATGACGCCGCCGGCCTGGTTCATCATCGGAATCACTTGTCCGACGACGAGCAGCTGCTCCTGGATCTTGCCGTCGATTTCAAAGATGTGCTTGGGCAGTTCGACGACCGCTTGCTCGTCGTAAACACCGTAGCCTTCCTCCGGGCTGAGGACGAATTCGAAGGTGTCGCCCACGGTTTTGTCGAGCAGGTATTCTTCGAATTTGGGCAGCAGATAGCCGAGTCCGTAGATGAACTCGAGGGGCTGCTCTTCCGTGGCCTGGTCTTTCACTTCGCCGTCCACCTGCAGGGTGTAGGTCAGGGCGACGACTTTCTCGTCTTGGATTGTCATGGTAGTTACTGTTTTTCTTTGTTCATTATCAAATTGTACAAACGTTTGTTGTAGATCCGCGTGGCTGTGCTCATGCCTCCTTCGGCAATCCATTTTCCCTGGCGGGCACTGTTGTCGATCAGTACCCAATAGTTGCACAGGGGCAGATAGATGTTGCGCAGGTTGTCCATCCCCTGATAATACCGGCGACGGATCGTAGCTTCCGGCACGTTGTGCCCGCCCGACGAGACGCGGATGGCCACCCGCTTGACCGCAAGGTCGTCGCTCTTGAGCCAGAAATAGAAGATTCCTACCATGTAGCCCTTGTTCTGGGCGCGGCGGATGGTTCCGGCGAGGGCACGTGTGGCCAGGGTCGTTTCCACGGCGAAATCTTCGTTCTTTTCGATCAGCTGGTCCATCCGCTCGAGCATGAGCCGCGAGGCGCGGATCATCTCGCGTTCGGGTTCCTGCGGCGAAAGCTCGTCGGCGATTTCGTCGGCATTGACGAAGGTATGGAGGTTCAACAGGTCGGGCAGTATGGTATAAGATGCGGTTGTCTTGCCCGCACCGTTACAGCCCGATATGATGTACATCCTGCTCAACCTTCGATTACCTGGATGACCTCCTGGGCCAGCGCTTCGGCGACCGCTTCCGTCGGTGCTTCAGCGTAGATGCGGATAATCGGTTCCGTATTCGACTTGCGGAGCACGAACCACTTGCGTTCCGCTTCAAAATCGATGCGCAGTCCGTCCAGTTTGTTGACAGATGCCCGGTCGGAGCCGGGCATGACGGGCCTGGTCTCATAGTATCTCTCCACGTTGTCAAGTGCCGCCTCGATCTGGGCCGGATCGCTCATTTCGATGCGGTTCTTCGATACGAAATAGTCCGGGTAGGTCGCCCGCAGTCCGGAGGCGCTCAGGCGCTTGTGCGCCAGGTTGCTCAGGAAGAGCGCCGTGCCGATGAGCGCATCGCGGCCGTAGTGCAGGTCGGGAACGATCACACCGCCGTTGCCCTCGCCGCCGATCACCGCACCCACTTCCTGCATCATCGTGGAGGCATTTACCTCACCGACCTTGCAGCTGTAGTAGCGGCAGCCATGGGCTTCGGTCACATCGCGGAGCGCGCGGGACGAAGAGATGTTCGACACTGTCGGCCCTTTCTTGACGGAAAGGACATAGTCGGAGACGGCCACGAGTGTGTATTCCTCTCCGAAGGCTACGCCGTTCTCGCAGATGAAGGCCAGCCGGTCCACGTCGGGATCGACCGATACGCCCAGGTCTGCTTTCTCCCGCACGACGGCCTCGGACAGGCCGACCAGGTTGGCGGGCAGCGGTTCGGGATTGTGGGCAAAATGACCGTTGGGCGTGCCGTTGAGGGTGATGCATTCCACGCCCAGCTGTTCGAACAGGGCCGGCATGCAGATGCCGCCCACCGAGTTGATGGCGTCGAGCACCACTTTGAAATGCGCCTCACGGATGGCTTTCAGGTCCACGAGCGGATAGTTCAGCACCGCGTCGATATGCGCCTGGGTGAAGTCTTTCCGGGTCAGGTTGCCGATCCGGTCCACGTCCAGGAATTCGAAATCTTCGGCCTCGGCCACCTGCTGAAGGGCTTTGCCTTCAGCGTCGGTCAGGAATTCCCCTTTTTCGTTGAGGAGTTTGAGCGCGTTCCATTGCTTCGGGTTGTGAGAGGCGGTGAGGATGATCCCACCGTCGGCGTTTTCGAAGCGGACGGCCATCTCGGTCGTCGGTGTGGACGCCAGTCCCGCGTTGACGACGTCGATGCCGCAGGCGAGCAGCGTTCCCGAAACGATGCTGTCCACCATTTCGCCGGAGATGCGGGCGTCGCGGCCCACGACCACCTTGTAGCGTTCCCTGCCGGGGAATTTCATTTTCAGCTGCCGTGCGTAGGCTGCCGTGAACTTGACGATGTCGATGGGGGTCAGTGCGTCGCCGATGGTTCCGCCGATAGTGCCCCGGATGCCGGAAATGGATTTGATCAGAGTCATATTTCGAGGGTTTTACGCTTTTTTCTTGTGTTTTTTTATTATCTTGCAAAGTTAAAAAAATCAAGCAGGATTCAAACAGAAAAACCATAGCAACCATGAAAAGATTCGTATTGATTACCGCAGCCGTCCTGATGATGACTTTCCAGGCCGGCGCACAGAATGGTCTCGGCGGTCTGCTCGGCAAACTGACCGGTGCCGCCAACAGTGAAGGAGCCGGTTCGCTCGTCTCCAGTATCACGGACCTGCTTTCCGGCAAGAGCGCCCTCACCGAAGAGGCCATCGCAGGCACTTGGAACTATACCGGCAGCGCCATCAGCTTCAAGTCTGAGAACAATCCGCTCTCCAACATCGCCAGTGGGGTGGCGCAGACTACCATCGAGAAGAAACTCGACGGTTATCTTCAGAAAGTGGGTATTTCCCAGGGCCTGTTCGGCTTTACCTTCAACGAAGACGGTACCATGGTCGTCAAGTATGGCTCCAAAACCTTCAACGGTACCTGGACGCTCGACAAGGAGAATGCCCGGCTCAATATGAAAGTGGCCTCCTTCGTTAACATGAAGGGCTATGTGGCCGTCAAGAACGGCAAGATGGAACTGCTGTTCGATGCTACCACGATGATGAAGATCATCAAGTCGGTCACCTCCGTTTACAAGAATTCGACCCTGCAGACCATCAATTCGATCCTGAACCAGTACGACCAGATGTACGCCGGTTTCCGGCTTACAAAATAATTTTGCAGTTCAGCAAATTATTTCTACTTTTGCGGTCCGTTCTGAGAACTGTTTAAAAAAATATACGACAATGAAAAAAGGAATCCATCCCGAATCCTACCGTCTTGTAGCATTCAAGGATATGTCCAATGAGCACGTCTTCATCACCCGCTCCTGCGTCAACACGAAGGAAACGATCGATATCGACGGCCATACCTTCCCGCTGGTGAAGGTCGAGATCTCCAACACTTCCCACCCGTTCTACACGGGCAAGATGAAGCTCGTCGACACCGCCGGTCGCGTGGACAAATTCTACTCGAGATACGGTCAGAAGAAGAAATAATTGCTTCTGGAAAGGAAAAAGGAAAACGGCAGCGCGGTGCGTTGCCGTTTTTTCGTACCTTTACGCCATGTTTTCATTCCGTACCACACCGTTGCTGGCGCAGGAGGATCTGGTGCTCCGGAAGGGGCGGCTGGGGGTGCTTTGCAACCAGGTGGCCTGGCATCCCGACACGGGCGAATATCTCTTCGAGAGTCTGGCGCGCCGGGGCAATCTGGTCCGCATTTTCACGCCTGAACATTCCCTCTACGGGACAATGATTCCGGGTATCGAAACCGTCGAAGTCTCCACTTCGATAGAAGAGGCAGCGCTGGAAGATCTGGATGCGCTGGTCATCGAACTCCAGGACGTGGGATCACGCTACAGCAATTATACGACCCTGCTTTATAATCTGTTCAAGGGATTGAAAACCCGCGACGCCCAGTTGTCCGTCTTTTTGGTGGACCGTATCAATCCGGCGGGACGGCAGATTGAGGGGACGCTGGGTATCATTGGCCTGCCGCATCGGCACGGCCTGACGTTGGGTGAAACGGCCAATCTGTTCTACAATGATCTGGGAGCCCGGTTCCCGCTGCATATCATTTCGGTGGCGGCAGAGCCGGTGAACCGCGAACTGATGGCCTGGACGATTCCGCCCTTTTCCGACTTTTCCGGACTGTTCACGTCGAATTTTTACAGTGGACAATGCCTCTGGATGGGGACCAATGTCAGTTATGGACACGGGACCAACCGTCCTTTCGAGCAATTCGGCGCCCCTTGGATGGAGCGGCTTTTCGATTATCCCGCCCGAAACGGCTTCCGGACTTGGAACGATCCGGAGAGTCCCGTCGCCCATCCCGGACTGCATGTCCGCTGGACCCGGTTTGTACCCTCCTACGGCATCTATCAGGAACAGACGTGTTTCGGTTTCCAGTTGATGTTTATTCCCGGCGCCACCTATCATGCGCTCAACCATGCACTTCCACTCCTGCGGTTCGTTCATGACACCTGTCCTGAGTTTACCGACGAGGGGCTGGCCCGCTACCTGGAAGACGCCACGCTGCTGAGTTACGTGGAGGGCCGTCTGGACTGGGAGTCCACGCGGGAATACATCAAGGCCGAGGAGCAGAAGTGGCTCCGCAAATCGAAGAAATATACGTTGTACGGAGACGATCCTTATCGGATCAAGTAGAGAGATGCCCGGTCAAGTAGTTACTCCGTGATGATGTCAAGCTCAAGCCACTGGTTAAGGAGCGCCTGCACATCGGTGCGGGCTGTTTCCGGGGTTACATCGTAGGTGTCGCAAAGGGCTTCGACCAGTGTGTCCACGCTGAAAGTTCCCTGTTCTCCGGCCTTGTCCCAGATCCAGGCAGCCGTTTCGTTGAGGCTGATCAGTTTGCCGAAATTAATGGCGCCAAGGCCTTCTCCTACGATGACTTTCTCGCCGCACACTTCGCGCAGCACGAATCCGTCTTTTCTTTTCATTGTATCGGGATATTTCTGATGATTGTTCGTTTGTAGATGGCCAGCAGCCAGCGCCGAACCGGCAGCAGCCGCCGCCAAAGGCGGGCGCGGCGCAGTGCTTTCGGGGTGTCGAGCCGGCGGTGCGTGCCGTCGGCGGCGACGATCTCGTCGGCCCGGGCCAGTACGTCTTCGGGCCGGCAGATTTCCTGTCCCCGGATGTTCCCGTCGCCCATCAGTACGATGCGGTCGGCGGTGACTTCGATGATGCGATGGAGTACGTAACGACGTCCGTCAATCCGGGCCAGTACCACGTCGCCCGGCCGAAGTTCACCCGGTCGTGTAAGGACGGCACTATCTTGTCCACCCAGGATGAAGGGCAGCATGCTACGACCCTTGACCAGCAGTGTCACGGCCAGGCCCTCGCTCACCAGGCGAACGGCGTCGCTGATAATCTGTTCGTCGGAGATCGGAGTCCGTGTCATGCCTTCGTGATGGTTTCTGAACAGAGTTTGGCCGCTGCTTCGTCGGGAAGGCATTCCAGGTGCCAGACTGGTATGCGGGAGGCCAGCGCGTTCTCTGTTTGATGAAGTCCGTCCGCGATGACGCGTTCCCATCGCTTGCCCGAGATGCTGGGAACCAGGACGGCATAAGCTTCGATACCCTTAAGCCGTCGGATTCGGTTGAAAGGGGCTTGTGACAGTTGGACAAAACCGCCGACGGGCAGGTCCATGTTCCGGTAGCAGGGCGTTTTGCCGCTCCAGGGCGAGCCGTAAACGCGGATGGATCCGTCGGCTTCGACCCGGACGACCGGGTTGTCGTCGTTGACCAGTTCCGAGCCCGGAACATGCTTGATCCAGAGACGCGCATGTGTGCTTTTGCCCGTACCGCTTTTGCCCAGGAAGAGATAGCCGCGTCCTTCGTGACCGATGACAGCCGCATGGAACAGGGCGGTCTGCAGCGGGGCGGTACGCATAGCGAACAGGACCATCAAGGCGTTGTTCACCGCGAAGTCGGGGTGCGGGCCGACGGTCAGCGTGGCGGCTCCGAACCCGGGCATGCAAAGCATCTGCCCGCATTTTTTGCCCCACAGACTGAATTCGAACCAGGAAGCGCCGTCAGGCGTCCGGCAGACCCGGATCTGTGAGCCTTCGTCGTCCTGCATGAATTCTTCCGTGAGACCTGCCGGTTGGGGAAGTGCTTCTTCCTGGACGACGGTCAGCCGGAATATCGGTTGTTTCGATAAGTCCGTGGGAACCGCGAATGGCTCGTAGTGGGCCAGTGCTGATGTGACGTCCATGCCTTCAGCCGTTTGGACGGCGAAACGGTGGCCGGCTACCTGAAAGGTCTTTTCGTTCTGGTCGCCCTCAATCAGTGCCAGCAATTTGTCGATGGCCTCTTCCTGCGGGATATAGCGCAGGACGGGTTCCTTGCCCCGATAAAGCGTCACATGGCCGCGGCCCTCGCCTACGTAGCCGTAGTCGGCGTCCGCCATTTCACCCGGGCCGTTGACCACGCATCCCATCACGGCAATCTTAATGCCGGGAGCCAGGTGTGCTGTCCGCCGCTTGACCTCATTGAAGGTCGTTTCCAGATCGTACAGGGTTCTCCCGCAACCGGGACAGGCAATGTATTCCGGCGCTGAAAAACGGCGCCGGCAGGCTTGTAGCAAGAGGTCGCGGAAATGCGCGCCTTCGGCATCTCCCACCGGCTTTCCGCCGATGGTGGAGCCTTCCAACGAGAAGTCGTCCATCTTTTTGTCGAGCAGGGAAGGGCCCCAGAGGCAGGCGGCCTTGATGATGAAGTCGTTCCAGTCGGCTGCTTCCACGGAGGTGCGGCCGCCGCGTGGCGAATAGCCCGCGGCGATGGCGGCGACGATCTGTTCGCCCGCCGGGATTTCGTGGACCGGGTTTTCTGTGAGGGAAACGCGGATGGTATCGCCGATGCCTTCGCCCAGCAGGGTTCCGATCCCCACGGCCGACTTGATGCGTCCTTCGTCGCCGCCGCCCGCCTCGGTCACGCCAAGGTGCAGCGGGAAGCGGCAGCCCAATTCCTCCCGCATGGCTGCGTCAAGCAGCCGGTAAGCTTCCACCATGACAATCGGGTTGCTGGCTTTGAGCGATACGACGACTTGGCGGAAATCTTCTTCCAGGCACATACGCAGCCACTCCATCACAGCTTCTTTCATTGCCAGCGGTGTATTGCCGTATCGCTGCGTGATCCGTTCTCCCAGCGATCCGTGGTTGAGGCCGATGCGGATGGCCGTCCCGTACTGCTTGCACAGACCGATCAGTTCCCGGAACTTGGCGCAGGCCACCTCGTGCTCCTTGGCGAAGTTGCCCGGATTGATGCGGACTTTATCAGCTACGGATGCTGCCGCCAGGGCTGCGTCGGCCAGGAAATGGATGTCGGCCACGAGTGGTGTTTCGATGCCTTCGGCACGCAGCCGCCGTTTGATTTCGCGCAGCGAATCCACTTGTTTGAGACCCTGGGTAGTGAGCCGGATCAGACCGGCTCCTGCGGCAGCCATGGCCCGGCATTGGGCGAGCGAACCTTCGATATCGTCGGTCGAGGTGTTGCACATGGTCTGGACGATGACGGGAGCTCCGCCCCCGATGGGCAGGCGACCGGCAATCCGAAAGGAGATGTCTTGAACTACCATAGATGGAAATGGAGGGAAGCGTTCAGCATGATATTCTGCGGATACGTGTACATCCAGTAGATGTCGCTGAACTTGTTGGTATGGTACATACTGGCGAAGGAATACTTATAGTTGCCTTCCACATGCAATTCGAAGGGTTTGAAAACGACAGCGAGTCCGAGGCCGCCGATGATGCCGTAGTCCACCCGTTGGTCGTATTTGTCGAAACCGCCCTCTTTGTCGGTGGAGAGCCGGTATCCCCCGTAAGTGCCGAGGTTGACCAAAAGCCGGAAGATCGAAAAGTCAATCTTGAACTGGGAGAGCAGCGGAACCTCAATGACTTCACAGATTTCGCCATAGCCTTCCGTCCGGGAACTGTAACCTTCGTAGCCGTGCCGGGCACCGACTTGCAGGCCGAAGTTGAATAACTGGTCCCAGAGGGCGTGGTAATAG
>JAEEOM010000042.1 GCA_016284265.1 Bacteroidales bacterium
ATCTGCCGTTCTGTGCCGATGCCATCGCCCCCAAGTTCAAGGAAAGTGCGAAACATCCCCATACAGACGAACCGGGCTATGTCTTGTATTACACCAGTCAGTGTCCCTTCAATGGCAAATACGTTCCAGTCCTTGAAGCTGTGGCGAAGGAGCATGGCGTGCCGTTCAAGGCAATCCATCTGCAAAGCAAAGAGGAGGCGCAGAACGCTCCGACGCCCATCACTACCTATGCTTTTTTCCGGGACGGCGAATACGTCACGAACGAGCAGATGAACGATAAGCGCTTCCTGAAGGTGATTGGCAAGTAAACAGGACTTTATCGGGATAACACAAACCCCGGCAATCTTGGACGATTGCCGGGGTTTTGCTTGCGTTGGGGTGAGGTTGGAAACCAACTATGTTCCAGGGTGCTGATGATTAGCCGATTATGAAATCATCGGTTCCAAACCTGCCGTTTAAATGAAAGGTTCGGAACGATCGGCAATGCCCTGACGGATTTTAGCGTCCAACGTGTCCTTGTCAATGAGCGTATCGCTCTCTGAAATGGGCACAAGGCGGTAGCTGCCGTGAGACCTTGAGGTGATCACGACATCATTGACACGGGCCAAAGCAAAATACTTCCGCTGGTTGGCCCTGAATTCTCTGCTGCTTACTACGACCATAGCGTTATAATTACATCGGCAAATATAATCATTTTTGATTTGCGTACCAAAATGGTACACATTTTTTTCGATTCTCGAACCTTTCCTGACGATTTCCTGGCTGATACCATTCACGAGGGCGTAGTTGACATCATCGTTGGAGTATTGCAAATTATTGTCTATTTTTGATTTCGGAATCCGCTGAAAGATGGACGGTTTCCCATTGGATATAAAAACCAAGGATATGAATTTGATGGATCTTCGCACATTTGCTGTTACGGTTATATTGCTCCCGGCCTTGTACGCCTGTTCCCATTCCAACGAAAAATGGGAAAACAATCCCGAAAACGATAAGATTGTCCATGTCAGCGGCACGATTGCCAATCTCTCTCCCAGGGATGTGAGAATCGCGCTTGTCGGAACGGACGTAGTCCACGGCGGCGATTATTACTCCATCAAGGTGAACAGAGGCTGTTTCTCCGCCGATGTCCCCCTGGACCAGGACAAGGTGTATGAACTGTTGATTCCTCTCGAAAAGGGTTATTCTGGATTGCGTTTTCAGACTTTCTTTGCAGACCAGGACAGCATTCTGTTTGCCTATGACAGCCAGGAGAATCCGTTCAGATCTCCCGCTCTTATTCTCAATCCAGAGGGAAACAATGAAGAATATTTGGCCTTCAGGGCAGAAAGAGCGGAACGCTTTGCCGAAGAAAACCGTTCCCTCGATGACGAATATACGTCCATTAAGGATCACTACTATACGGATGAATATGACCGTCTTTGCGATGGATTGAATGACAGAAGCCTCGATCGATCCGCGCGCGACACGATCCGGCTTCTTATCGGGCAGATGAACGCGGACCTGTCGGCTTACACGCCCGAAGGCCGGTCGTATCTCGCAAGACGAAATGAATTGAAGAAAAAGGAACTGGACTTCGCCAGGGACTATCTGGAGGCTCGGCCGTCTTCTCTCGCCCTTTTTGAGATTATGTATGAGTCTGTCCGCTCAGCCTCGGACCTGGATCATCATTATCACGATTGGCTGAATTATTATGAACGAGAGTATTCACGCTTGTTTCAAGATAGCAACCTGCACCCGCTGGTCCGTAATGTCATAACGTCAACCAGTGTACGCGAAGGGGGACGTTTTATTGACTTTACCCTCCCGGACAAGGACGGCATTTCCTATACCCTGTCTCAACTGATCGATGGCAAGACCGCTGTTCTCGAGTTCTGGGCCACGTGGTGCAGGTCATGCATTGTGAATCGTAATGTCATCCGGGACTTGTACGATCGGAACAGGGACAAGGATTTCGTCGTCGTCGAAGTCGCCAGGGAAATCAAAGACGATACCGCCTGGCGGAACTACATCGCAAAAGACGGAGCGGACTGGGTGGACCTGCTCGCGATGGAGGAGAACCATTCAGTCGGAAATGCTTATGGTTGCGGAATAAAAGCCGGTGGCACCTTCCTGATCGACAAAAACGGGTATGTGATCAAGGTCGATCCTACAAAGGAAGAAATCGAGGCCGCTCTGGCAAGCCGGTGATATACCCGGCCTCGAATAAATGTCGACAGATTTGGCCGTCGAATGTAATGCTCAATAAGTCAGCCACTTATGGCAAATTGTCCGGGCAATTTTGCCCGGACAATAATATATAATAGCTTATAAGTCAGGCGGTTCCATTCGACGGAATCTTGCGAAAGAGCAAAGATTAGCCTTGGCACTGCACCAACCTTGACTCGAAGCCCCCTTCGGAGCAAAGCGACTTCGCCTGCAGGCGAACGGCGGCTTCTGCCGCCGAGTCCCCTCCCCGAGGGAGGGGATTAAGACCTACGGTCTTTCCTTTCTACTCGCCTCGGAAATCTGAACATGTTCGATTTCTCTCGGCTCGGGCGAAAGGTTATGTCGATTTGAGTACATTGTCGCCGATTGTCGGCTCTATATAGAACTTTTTCATTTTTTTCTTGACTCGTACCCTACGGCATGTATTATCTTTGCCGACGAATAACAAAAGTGCACGAATTGTTATGGGTAAAAACAAGTTGAAAATCGGGGAGTTTTCCCGCCTGGGCAGAGTGACCGTGAGGGCGCTGAGGCATTACGAGGAGATTGACCTGCTCACGCCGGAGATTGTGGACCGGGATACCGGGTATCGCTATTATTCTGTCGGTCAGTTGCAGAAGGTGTTCAGTATCACCAAGCTCAAGAGTATGGGTTATTCGCTGGAGGAGATCCGGGACCTGTGGGACGATGACCAGCATTTCCCTACGGTGGAATCGCTGGAGGAGAAGATCCGGAAGTGTGAGGATGAATTGGCCTTGCTCAAGGAGCGGAAACGGATGCTCAAGGCGGTGGTGGCTTCCCAAAAGAAGTTGCACAAAATGGAAAAAGTCTACTTTGAATCGCTTCCGGCCATCACGGTGGCCAGCCATCGTACCATCATCCCTTCTTTCGAGGACCTCGGTCGCCTCTGCTATGAGGTGATTGGTCCGGAGATGGCCCGTCTGGGCTGCGAATGCCCGGAACCGGGCTATTGCTACACCGTTGAACACGGCGGGTACAAGCCGCAGGACATCGACATCGAGTACTGCGAGAAGGTGACAAAAAAGGGCATAGACTCCGCTGTCATCAAGTTCAAGGACATCCCGGCCGTGCCGATGGCTGCCTGTCTGAAGGTCTTCGGCCCGTATGAGAAACTCTATGACAACTATGTCGAGCTCTTCGCCTATCTGGAGAAGGAGG
>JAEEOM010000043.1 GCA_016284265.1 Bacteroidales bacterium
GGTTGATCGCTTTGTTGACGGCGATCCGGCTGATCCAGCCGTACAGGGAACCTTTCCCGCGAAATGTGTAAGTGTCGATCTTGTCGAGGGCCTGGATCAGGGCTTCCAGCATCAGGTCTTTCGCCTCATCCGCGTCGCCCACATACCGCCTGCAGAGCGCAAACACCCTGTCTGCATATCTTCTATACAGTTCTTCCTCCGCCAGTCTGTCGCGCTTGGAGCAATAGCTGGCCAACGCCTGCTCATCCAATTCCCGATACACTTACCTGCCCTTTGTCATTGCATTTTTTAGCGTTTCTGTCCTATAAACACACGAAGTCCCGAAATGCGTCCCGAAAATCATGGCAGCCACACAATTTTTTTGGCGGCGGTCAGCTGGGAATGGGAGATGGTGAAGCCGGGGAGACGGGCGCCATCCACCTCGACGGCGCCAGCCGAGGCGGAAGCACATTGCCGGATCAGTTTGACGTCATGGCCGGGAAGATGAAGTACCACTTTGTCAAACAACGGCGTGAAGAGTTCGTACAGGTCGGTCCCCAGTCGAACCGGATAGAAGCCCAGTTGGCTGAAAAGGTACCAGGCGCTCATGGTGCCGTCGTCTTCATCCATTTCCGGGGCGTAGCCGTCCGTGCGGTTGCGGAAGGCGCGACCGACGAAGGGCTCCGGGTATTCGGCGTTGCCGCCGTAGCGATGGACCATCGTGTCGTCGGTCAGCAGGGCGTGGACAAGGGCGTCGGTACGCTCCGGATGGCCGAAGAGATTGAACATGAACGGAGTTTGGATATCTGGTTCATTACCCTGGTTGAAGAGCTGAAGGCGGAAGAATTCGCTCAGCTCATCGGCCAGCTGCTCCTTCCCCACCCATTCAATCATTTTGTCGGCGTAGATTGGAACAGCCCAGCGGTATTGCCAGCGCGTGCCCTGGTACAGGCCATTGTCTTTCATCTGGGCAAATTCCGGCGTGATGGTCATGAAATCGGCTTTCCAAGTCTGCTCGAACATGGCCGCCGACTCGGCGAGGTATTTCTCGGCAGCTTCTTCGTTGCCGATGATGCGGGCAATCTGCCCCAGGGCCCAGAGGTCGTAGAGGGTCTCCATCTTCTGATCCGGGGAGTTGCGTGTGAGCCCTTGCCGGGCGCCTTCCGCGCGCCCCATATCCGCTTCGGCTTCCATGGCAGGGAATGCCGCAGCCAGGTCGAAACCCCGGATGCCTTTGGCCCAGGCATCGAGCAGGGCAATCTGCGAATGCTCTGTGCGCACGGTGGGCACAGGCTCCTGCGGCGTGGCCCAGTTCCGCTTGCCTGTCTGGAAGAGGCTCACCAGAGATTTGCAGATGTCTTCGGTGGCGACCGGATCGAGCAGGGTGATGAGCGGGAACTTGGCGCGATAAGTATCCCACATGCTCCAGCCGCTGTAGAACGTCCAGCCCGCAGCCTCGCGGATCACCGCGTCAGTACCAACGTACTTACCGCCGAAAGTCGCGTGGAAGGGACTCAGATAAACCCGGTACAACCCCGTATAAAACAGAGTCCGCTGCTCGGGCGTGCTGCCTTTCACATCGACCTTGCCGAGCACGGATTTCCAGGCTCGTGCAGCATCGGCACGATGCCGGTTGAAACGCTTGGCGGCAATGGCGTCGAGTTCTTCGGCTGCCGACGCCTCGCTGATGGAAGACAGTCCGATCCGTACTTCCACTTTATGCGTCCCTTCAGGAAACAGCAGCTGCGCGCCCAGCGTGTCACGGGCTGCCACGGTGAAGGGTTGGTCGGTATGAATCCGGAAGAAGAGTTTGTAAGCGCCTGCGTTGCCGACGGTAGAGGAGACAACCCAGCCTTCGATATTGCTGCTGTCCAGAATCGAATAGTGACACTGGCTGCGCCGTGGGTCGATGGCGGAATTGAAGTCTACGAACAACGTGGGGACAGCACCTTTAGGGAAAAGGTATTGTTCCAGCGCGCAGTGGTTCGTGGCGGTGAGGCGCACCTTGACGCCGTTGTCCAGAGCGGTTTCGTAGTATCCCGGTACCGCTTTCTCCGTGCCTTTATGAATGAAGACGGCTGTGCCGCAAGAGGCCGGGAGAATCCGGAGGTTGCCGCCCGATCCCCGTCCGCCTACGCCGCTGACACGCGTGACCGAGATGCCCGAGATTTCGGACTCGTCGTAGTCATAGCCTGCATGGGAGGAGACTTTGCTGTCGGGGCAGACGGAGGCAAGGCCCAGCGGGAGTTGGGCTGCCGGGCTTACCTGGCCGTGATCGCCCGCCGTTCCCATAAACAGATTTACGTAACGGCTGTTGTCGCGGGCCTGCAGGGAAACGCACAGGACCAAAGCCATCCAAAGCGTGCCAAAAGACTTTAACCAAGGTATCATAGGCAGTAATTCAAAGCAGTTTGAGGGCGATCCGGGCGCAGGCTTCGGCATCGGCCAGGGCGTGATGATGCCGCTTCAGATCGAATCCACAAGCCATGGCCACGGTCTGGAGCTGGTGGTTTTCAATCGTCCGGCCGAAATAGTGCCGCGATGCTGCCAGCGTATCATAAAAGCAATAGTCGGGATAATCCATCTGATAGACCCGGAAGACGGCCTTGAGGCACCCTTCGTCGAAACGGGCATTGTGGGCAACCAGCGGCAGCCCCTCGATCCGCGGGGCGATTTGCCGCCACACCTGCGGAAAGACCGGCGCCTGGTCGGTATCCGCCGGTCCGAGCCCGTGTACCCGCTGGCAGAACCAGCGATAATATTCTGGCTCCGGTTTAATCAGGCTGTAGAACGAATCCACGATTTCACCGCCGCGCACCACGACCACGCCCACGCTGCACACGCTGCAGGGCTGTTCGTTCGCCGTTTCGAAATCTATGGCAGCAAAATTGTTCATCTGCGTTGCGAGATCCAAAGGTAAAAAAAGTTGTTAACAAATCCCGCCTCTGCGTGTCTTATTGTCGAGTCCGGACCACTTAATGACAAAGAACCATGAAAAAAATCCTCCTGTTCCTGCTCCTTCTGGGGCCGATCACGGCAACAGCCGCTTCGCCCGACGGCAGGATTCCGAAAACACAGATCACTTCATTTATTACCGAATACAGCCATTGTGAAGGGGTAGATGTCGTCCGGTTGGGACGGCTGGCGACCGGCGCCGTCAAAGGCGTGGTCCGGGTCGCCTCCATCGGCGATCCCGACGCCCGCGAAGCCCTTTCCCTGATGAAAGGGGTCAAAAGCCTCTACGTGTTCGACTATGCCTCCTGCACGCCGGCGCTCCGCGACCGGATCGGCCGGCGGCTCAACCGGATTTTCCGCAACACCGAACTCCTGATGGAAGTCAACGATGAAGAAGATCGGATGCAAATCTTCGGCCTGTACGACGAACGGACGGATGCCGTCCGGGATTTCGTCCTGTACACGCCTTCCGAATGCGCCCTGATCTGCATTTTCGGCTCCGTTTCCATGGATACGATCTCCCGAATGATGGACAATGACTGAAAGGACTTTCCACCGAGACTATGTTCCGCTCGCGGAAACACTTTACCGGATCGCCTTCTATATGCTGGAGTCCCGTGCCGAAGCCGAAGATGCCGTGCAGGAATTGTTCCTGAAGCTTTGGGAGACGAGAGACCGGCTCGACGAAATCCAGTCGCCCAAGGCGTACAGCATCCGTCTGCTGAAAAACCTCTGCCTGAACCGGATACGGCAGGCACAGCAACTCCGCTTCACGGCCGAACTGCCGGAAACAGAAGCCGGTCGGCCGCAGGACGAAGCCCTGGATGCTCGCAAGCGGCTTGACAAGGTACTGGAAGGCATCAAGGCACTCCCGGAACGGCAACGCGAAATCCTCGTCCTGCGAAGTTTCGAAGGCCGTTCCTACGCGGAAATCGCCCGACAGACCGGGATGAGCCAAGCCACCCTTCGCGTGCTGCTGGCACGCGCCCGTAAAACCCTGAAAACAAAAAGATGAAACGACTGGAAGATCTTGAAAAAATGGACTGGCAGGAATTGGAAACTGCCGCCTTGCAGGAAAACATCCCCGTGCCGGAAGGGCTGGAGAAGCGCATCTCCGAAAAGCTGACCGCCCGGACACTTGCCGCGGCACCCACGCCTCAAAAGACAGGTCGCCGGATTCTCTGGACAGCCGTGGCGGCTGCGGCCGTTTTAGCCGCGGTCCTGGCCCTGCCGTCAAGCGGGGCACTGGAACCGGAAGATACTTTCGACAATCCGCAGATGGCCTATGCCCAAGTCGAAGAAGCCTTCCAGTTGATCGGTCAGCATATGGCCAAAGGCCTGGCCTGCGCCGATGATGCACAGGCCTTGGTAGAAAAACCCAAACAGATTTTAAACAAACGATAATCATGAAACGTATCCTTATATTGACAGCCTTGCTGCTCACCACCCTGTCTGTATTTGCCCAAAACGGGAAAAGCATCTATCAGAAATATGCCGGCAATGAAAAAGTCAGCGCCGTCTATGTCTCATCCGCCATGTTCCGCATGATCGGCAGAATCCCCGACCTCAAAGCCGGGGACAGCGAAGTGGACCTCTCCCCGCTCATCCGGAAACTGGAAGGACTCTATATCATCAGCAGCGAGAATCCGACCCTCAACGCCAACCTGGAATCCGATGTGAAGCGCTTCATCGCCAGCGGCAAGTACGAACTGCTGATGGAAGCCATCGAATCCGGGGAGATCATGCGGATGTACAGCATCGGTAACGAAAAAACGGTCCACAGCTTCGCGATGTTCGCCATCGATGGCGAAGAGACGACTTTCATCTGCCTCGACGGCCAGATGGACCGGGAACAGCTGGAGAAAGTGCTGGCCGAAGAGATGAAGAAATAAAAAACCACTATCTTTGCGGACAACTATGATCCGCAACATCATCTTCGACTTTGGCGCCGTTCTGGTGGACTGGAACCCGCATTACGTATATGACCCCTATTTCGGGGACCCT
>JAEEOM010000001.1 GCA_016284265.1 Bacteroidales bacterium
CTTGTGGATGATCGTGGAATTACCCTCACAGACAACGAAGTCCTCAATCTGATTGGCGACGATATCTTCAATGAGACCTATGTCGGTGCGAAAAGACAGTGCAGGGCAGGACGCACGCTCATCTGGAGTGGTGCCGCCGGTACGGTTGTCGGTCTGGGTATGATGATCTGGGGGCAAGAACTCTTTACCGACAGCCCTTACTTGCCTGGTTTAGGCGTCGCAACGCAAGGACAGGTCGGCTTGGCTCTCTGTGCGGGCGGCCTTCTTTTGTCCAGTCTCGGTTCCGCCGCCCTGGATGTCGGCATTCCGCTCTCCATCATCGGCAAGAGACGTCTGAACTGGATCGCGGACAATTTCAACAGCGGCATCAACCTGACTTGCCATGTCGGCGTCACACCGCATGGGCTCGGATTGACTTTGCAATTCGGCGCGTTATAAGACACTGTCCAACAGATGGGTAAGGGATGATGTTCCCGCCAAACAGGCGCAAGAACACCAGCCCCACAGACACGTAGAACGCTGATGCTCTTGCGGCAAGGGCCGAAATCGGGCTCAGGCGCAAAACGAACACCGCCGGAAGGCGGTTGAATGCCTGTCGGCTTGCGCCTGTTTGGCGAAAAAGAAAAAAGCAACTAAGCAGGCTGAGTAGTGGCTTCTGATAGAATAATCGCCGCAGCGAGAATACCCACCAATAGCAGAGCGCCAAGAAGAATGACTATCCGTCCTTTCTTGACAGTAGCAGGATTTGAGAAACAGGAATTGTAATGATGGTATAAGGTAAGGGGAAAGAAACCGAACATTAGCGCGAAGACGGCTAAAATGATTCCCCAGTGTTGCCCCATAACCATGAGGACGGCCCCAATCAACTCCATAGACAACCAAATCGGAAGTTTTTGAAAAGCTTTCTTTTTGAACCATTTCAGTTCCTCTTCCATCTCGATATAGGCCTTCGGATTCCGGCGGTATTCAAGATCCACTTGCAGCCTTTTCTCCAAATGGCCGATTCCGAACTCCTTGACATCTCCGGAAATGAGTGTCAATACGAGGAACGTGGTCATCTCTTTATTAACGAATGATAAATCTTGGACGTCTTTCCATAAAACCTCGTCGTCGATTACCTTGAATGAGGGCGGGAGGGTTTGAAGATGAAGATGGAATCTGATTCTGTTCTCTGTCAGGACGACATTGTCTTTCAATTCAATGAGACCAAACAGTGCCGCACGAGCGGAAATAAACAAAACGCCCCCAAGCATAAGTATAATGATTCCGGTAACGAGAATACTAGAGAGCCTGGTGTCCGCTTTGATTGGGTTTATACAGAGATTAACCATCACTCCTATCATAAGAAGAGCCAATAGAAGGCCAATTATGGTCATCACCCTCGTAAAATTGCTGGTTTTGTAGACGGTACTATTACTGCGCGTACCGGCCTTCTCTGTTTCTTTGGACATATACGGTTATTGTTCCTGCTTGCTCATCTGGTTTGATTCCGGTTATCGAGATTCGATTTTCTCTTAGCCGAAGGAGACGCTTCACGTCTTTCTTTGTGCTCACAACCTGATTGTCATACACATACACAACCAGCGCGCGGTCCATCCCGGAGATTGAGTCGGCAAAGAAATCTGCAACAGCCCTGTTCACAAACAGATAACCGTCTCTCGCCTTTTTTGAGCGGAAGTGAAGTTCAATTCTTTTGTGAAGGGTGTCTATGACATTAAACAGCTTGAACTTTGTGTTGTACTTTAATCGCGAATAGTAGATGCTGTCGATGACACTCGGAACCAGAATGCCATCAAAACCCACCGTATCTTTTTGGGGAATTTGAGGCAAGTTGTCAACGAAATAACAGATGTCGTAGTCGTAGTGGTCCAATCCCGGCTGGGCGTTCATTCTGAAACAAACGCACAGACAAAGCAGAATCAGATAGACACGGGCCTTCATACTTTGCAAAGATAAAAGAATCCCAGTTATTATCCATCAGATGGGTAAGGAAACACGGTTGGTTTACTTCTTTATCTGTAAACGCAGGACTCTGATGGGCCGGCCGGAGCCCTGATACTGGGTTTCGTCGATGACGGTTTCTCCGGTGGGAACGAAGCCGCACTTTTCCATCACGCGGCCGCTGGCGGGGTTGTCTACGAAGTGCCCGCTTATCAGGGACTTGATGTCCGTGGTCTTCCGGATGTGCTCAATCATCAGTCCAAGCGCTTCCGTACAGATTCCCTGGTTCCAATAAGGCTTGGCAACCCAGTAACCGGCAAGGGGTTCGCCTTCGCGGGCGGGCAGATTGCATTCGCAGGAAGGACCATAACCCATCGCACCGATCGCTTGTCCCGTTTCTTTAAGTTCGATCGCCCAGGTGTTGGTGGCATCCTTGAAGACCGTCCGGATTACCTCCAGGCTTTCTTCAACGGATTTGTGCGGCGCCCATCCGGCACGGGGTCCCACATCGGGATCCGACGCCCATTTATAGAGCACGGCGGCGTCGCTGTCCCGCCAAGGCCGGAGGATGATTCGGCTGGTTTCCATCACGTTATCGTAGGTCAGTTGTCCGGGAAGACGCAATTTCTCTTTTACCGGGAATGTGGCCTCGAACGCTTCAAAGGCTTCCGGATCGTAATCGGCCACGAAATACCCGGCCGGAGGACAATAAGTGGCCTCGACAATGCCATTCGCCTTGAGCCATCCGGGGATGAGTTCCTGGGCCAGGAAGAAGGGGACCTCATCTTCCTTGGGAAAGTCGTGATAGTGGATGCCCTTCTTGCTGGCCAGGTCAAAACCGGCGTGCTTATAGAAGTCGATGTTGCCCTCCATGCACAGGAAACCAACGCCCATCTCGCGGGCCTTGTCCAGCGCATAGTTCAGCAACTGGAGCCCGTAGCCCTTGCGCTTGTAGTCGGGATGGATGCTGATGGGGCCGAATGTCCAGGAAGGTTTACGGCTCCCGTCGGGCAGGATCAATTCGGCCTTGGAAAACATCACGTGGCCGATGATCCGGTCGTTCTCTTCCATTACGAAGTTCAACCCGGGGATGAAATCCGGGTTGCTCCGGTATTGATGCAGGACATAATGCTCCGTACATCCGGGGCGATACACATTCCAAAAAGCCTCACGGGTAAGGTTCTCCACCTTACGGTAGTCGGCGGGTTTTTCAAGTCTGATCTTCATTTCTCACAACTTTTTGGCTACCATATAGCCGATTGCGGCGACGGCAATGGCTTCGGCCGTGACGATGAGCTCGAGCGTGACCATGCCGGCCGACTTTTGGAGCAGCACGGCGCCGGCGTCGACAAGGGCGTGGAGGGCGATGGCGGCGGGGAACAGCCACAACCATTTGCCACCTTTGCGGACGGCCACCCAAACGAGCAGGGAAAGGCCTATATGAAGAATCAGGGCGGAGAAACGCTCCCAAAGGCCGATCAGCAGGGTGCCGGCCCCCAGCGTCTGCAACTGATCCAACTGTGCCTGTAACTGTCCGGCCGCCTCCTCCGGAACCTTGGCGAAAATGGCATCAGCCTGGCCGGAATTGATCAAGGCCGAAATCACCAGGTTGTTGATCATCGTTATGCCGAAGATGATAAGCATCTCCACACCGCCGTGTCCGGCCCCATAGGCTATGCCGGGAAGGGGTTTGGAGGGTTCCTTCTTCATCAGGAATTTCATGGAGAGGAAACGGCCGGTTTCTTCAAAGATTCCGGCGGCCAGCCCGCCATAAAGGGCATACCGGAGCGTATTGCCCAGAATGGACGCACCATGCGGCCCTTTCAGAACCAGCTGATGCATGAGGCTTTCCAGCACCAGCGCAAAGACGATGAAGGTGCCGGCACCAATCAGAATGGTAGATATCCTGGCATGATGCTTACGCACCAGCCAGACAGCCAGGCAGACGGGAACGGCAAAGCCCAGCAGGGCATTGACGGCCATCAGGATGAGGGAACTTATAGGAACCATATAGATATCGATGAATCGGTGTAAAGATAATAATGCCTTGACTCAGTGCCCCCCGTAAATCGAGACAAGAACCAGAATCGCCCCCAGCAGGATATAGAACAGGCTGATGGCGGCGAGATAGACCAGTCCGGTCTTAACCGTGAGCCACAGGGCTTTCCTGTTCCCGATCTGCAACCATTGGCGGTAGTCGATGAACAGGAGGATTCCCATGATAAAGATGCCTAGTTTGGAGCTCTTTCCAAAGGAGATGATCAGCGCCAGGAACATGAAGACACAGTACTGGCACAGCACATAGGCCGAAGCGGCCGCCGCGCCGGAAGCGCTGATTTGATGTTTTCTCAACAGGAGGGCCATCGCCAGCCAAAGGAGCAGGAAATTACCCAGGAACAGCGGGATACCCTTGCTGCGGAGATCGGCCTCGACAGCGGCCAGCGACTCTTTCCAGGGGGTGTCGACCGCTTCCGGATACAGGTCCAAGTGCGTAAGGAGGAATGCATTGGAGACTGTCCGGAAAAGCTTCGAAACAAACTGGCTCGCCTTCTCCTTGTTGATGGTTCCTCCCGGAATCTCCAACCCTATATCCAATTGCGGATCCTCCGCGGCTTCGATCAGTGAATCTCCCAAGGAGCCCCGGCCGGTGCCAGGCTGGATAATGGCTGTCAGGAGGGTGAATACCGAATAGAAGACCAGCAGCGCCGTAAAGGGTGCCAGGTACTGTTCGTGCCGACCGCGCTGGATATAGTCCCGCATCAGATAGCCGGGCCTGAAGATAAGGTCGACGATGGTCCGCTTGGCATCCTTGTTCAAAAAGGGAATGATGGCCTCGCGGGTGCCTATATATACGCCGTCGCGCCGTTTCCGCACCTTTTTCGGCTTCTGCCAGGGTATTTCTCCCGATTTGAGATAAATCCGGAACAAGCGCCAGCGAGCTTCCATCCGCGGGAAAAGATTCATGTCGGGTTCTTTCGATTTGCGGCGTGAAGTTAGCCACATTTTGCCAGATGTCCAAATGAGCGGGAAAGCTTCAACATCACAGGCACGAAGAACGCTGGTGCTCCTGATGGGCTTGACCGATAAAGAGGTTTTTACCAGACGAAAGGTATCACTTTGTACTTCACCTTCCGTTTGTACTCCTTGTAACCCTCAAGTCCTTCTTCCAGGACTCTTTCCTCATTTTTTATACGTTTGGCGATCAGCGGAATGTAAAGCAGCATGATAAGGAAAGAGAAGGGCGAAGCCAGCACCAGCGGCATTGTCAGGAACAGGATGGTCGTGGCCATGTACATCGGGTGCCGGACGACTCCATAAAGCCCCGTGTCGATGACCTTCTGATTCTCCTGAACCTCGATGGTCCGGGACAGGTAGGCATTCTCCCGCAAAACCTCCGCGTAGAGCAGAT